>JAKONK010000130.1 GCA_022701985.1 Actinomycetales bacterium | reverse complement strand
CCCGTTCGGCCCCGGTCAGGGGCCCGGCCTGCAGGAGACCGGGGCTGCCAGCCCCTCCCATGCCCGACTCCACTCGTCCCGCCGGTTCCGCTGCCGCCTCCGTCCCCTCGACGCCCGCGTCGACCGGTCGTGAGGCCACCCGGCCCGCGGGCGCCCCCGTGACCGTCGTCCACACGATCGTGGTGCCGCCCGAGGTGCCGATGGTGGCCCTCCTCGGCACCCGCGACGAGCTCGTCAGGGCCGTCGAGAAGGCCTTCCCCCGCGCCGACGTCCACGTGCGCGGCAACGAGGTCACCGTCACCGGCGCCCCCGCCGACGTCGCCCTGGTCGAGCGCCTGCTCGACGAGATGACGGCCGTCGTCCGCGCCGGCCAGCAGCTCACCGTCGACGCCGTCGAGCGGTCCCTCGGCATGCTCCGCACCCAGAGCGGCGAGCGCCCGGCCGACGTGCTGACCATGAACATCCTGTCGGGCCGCGGGCGCTCCATCCGGCCCAAGACGCTGGGGCAGAAGCGCTACGTCGACGCGATCGACAGCCACACGATCGTCTTCGGCATCGGCCCCGCCGGCACCGGAAAGACGTACCTGGCCATGGCCAAGGCCGTGCAGGCGCTGCAGGCCAAGCAGGTCAACCGGATCATCCTGACCCGGCCGGCCGTCGAGGCGGGGGAGCGGCTGGGCTTCCTGCCGGGGTCGCTCACCGACAAGATCGACCCGTACCTGCGCCCCCTGTACGACGCGCTGCACGACATGCTCGACCCCGACTCGATCCCGAGGCTCATGGCCGCCGGCACCATCGAGGTCGCGCCGCTGGCGTTCATGCGCGGCCGGTCCCTGAACGACTCCTTCGTCGTGCTCGACGAGGCCCAGAACACCTCTCCCGAGCAGATGAAGATGTTCCTCACCCGCCTCGGGTTCGACTCCAAGATGGTCATCACCGGTGACTCCACCCAGATCGACCTGCCCACCGGCACGCAGTCGGGCCTGCGGGTGGTCGAGCAGGTGCTCGGCGGCATCGAGGACATCCACTTCTCGCGCCTGACCAGCCTCGACGTGGTGCGCCACCGCCTGGTGGGCGAGATCGTCGACGCGTACGGCCGCTGGGACGAGTCCCACCAGCCGCCGAGCCGCTCGGCCGCGCACGGACCGCGCCGGTGAGCGTCGAGGTCGTCGACGAGTCGGGCTACACCGACCCGTCCGGCACCGGCGGCCCCGGGGTCGCCGTGGAGGAGGTCGCCGAGCTGGCGCGCTTCGTCCTCGGCGAGATGCACGTCCACCCGGCCGCCGACCTGTCGGTGGTGATGGTCGACGTCGAGGCCATGACCTCGCTGCACGTGCAGTGGATGGACGAGCCCGGCCCCACCGACGTCCTCAGCTTCCCGATGGACGAGCTGCGCCCCGGCACCGAGGGCGAGCCCAGCCCGCCCGGGCTCCTGGGCGACGTCGTGCTGTGCCCCGAGGTGGCCGCGAGGCAGGCCCGCGAGTCGGGCCATGCCACCGCCGAGGAGGTGCTGCTGCTGACGACGCACGGCATCCTCCACCTGCTCGGCTACGACCACGCCGAGCCCGACGAGGAGCGAGAGATGTTCGCCCTCCAGCGCCGGCTGCTGCTGACCTTCCTCGCGCGCAAGCGCCCGTGAGCGCCGGATGACCCCCGAGTGACCCCCGTCCCCGACGCCGCGGCGCCGTGGCTCGCCCTGGTCGCCGTCGTCGGCCTGGTGGTGGCCGGCTGGCTGGCCGCGTCCGAGGCGGCGCTGTCGCGGCTCACGCGCGCCGAGGCCCAGCGGCTCGCCGCCGACGGCCGGCGCGGGGCCGCCGCCGTCCAGGCGGTGGTGGCCGACCCGGCCCCCGTGCTGTCGGTCGCCACGCTGCTGCGCGTGGTGCTGGAGGCGCTGGCCACCGTCTGCGCCGCCCTGGCCGTGGCGGCCCTGGCGTCGCGCTGGTGGGCGGGCCTGCTGACCGCCGTCGTCATGGGCGCCGTCGTCTTCACGCTGCTGGGGGTCAGCCCCCGCACCGTCGGGCGCCAGCACCCCGAGGGGGTCGCGCTCCGGGCCGCCGGGCGCCTGCTCGGCCTGACGCGGCTGCTCGGTCCGCTGTCCCGCGCCCTGGTCGCGCTCGCCAACGCGGTGACACCGGGGCGGGGCTACCGCGACGGGCCCTTCTCCACCGAGGGCGAGCTGCGGGAGATGGTCGACCGCGCCAGCGAGTCGGCCATCATCGAGGCCGGCGAGCGCGAGATGATCCACTCGGTCTTCGAGCTGGGCGACACCCTCGTGCGCGAGGTGATGAGCCCCCGCACCGACATGGTCACCATCCCCGAGGACGCCTCCCCGGGTGACGCGCTCGACGCCTTCCTCGCCTCCGGGCACTCGCGCCTGCCGGTGGTGGGCTCCACCGTCGACGACGTCGTCGGGGTGCTGCACCTCAAGGACGTCGTCCGCGTCCTGCACGACCGGCCCGTGCGGCGCCGCGGCGCCACCGACCGCGTGCGCGACCTGGCGCGCCGGCCGGTCTTCGTGCCCGAGACCAAGCTCGTCGACGACCTGCTCCGCGAGATGCAGGGCGCCTCCCTGCACCTGGCGCTCGTCATCGACGAGTACGGCGGCGTGGCGGGCCTGGTCACCCTGGAGGACCTCCTGGAGGAGATCGTCGGGGAGATCACCGACGAGACCGACACCGAGACCCCCGACGTCGTGCCGACCGGCGACGGCGGCTTCCTCGTCAGCGCCCGGCTGCACGTGGAGGAGCTGGGAGACCTCTTCGGCCTGGAGGTCGAGGAGGACGAGGTCGACTCCACCGGCGGCCTGCTGGCCAAGGCCCTCGGCACGGTGCCCGCCGTCGGTGACGAGGCCGACGTGGAGGGCCTGCACCTGCGGGCCGTCGAGGTCGACGGGCACCGCATCACCCTGGTCGCGGCCCACCGCTCGGCGCCCGCCGAGCCGGAGGAGCCCGCCGACGACGAGGCCGAGCGCCAGGCCGGGGCCGAGCGCGCCGAGCGCCAGGCCGAGGCGGAGGCCGAGAAGGCGGAGAAGGCCGAGCGCAAGCGCGAGAAGCGCGAGCGCAAGGAGCGCGAGCGCGCCGAGCGCGAGGAGGCCCGCGACCGCGAGGCCCAGGACGAGCGGCTCGACCGCGACGAGGAGACCGACCGTGACGACGCCCCCCGCTGACCAGGCCCGGCAGCAGCCGGAGCAGCCCTCGCAGACCGGTCGGCCCGACGACCGGTGGGCGGGCCACCGCTCCGGTTTCGCGTGCCTGGTCGGCCGGCCCAACGCCGGCAAGTCGACGCTGACCAACGCCCTGGTCGGGGAGAAGGTGGCGATCACCTCCTCCCGCCCGCAGACCACGCGCCACACGGTGCGCGGCATCGTGCACCGGCCCGAGTCCCAGCTGGTGCTCGTCGACACACCGGGCCTGCACCGGCCCCGCACCCTGCTGGGGCAGCGCCTCAACGACCTCGTGCTCGCGACGCTGTCGGAGGTCGACGTCATCGCCCTGTGCCTGCCGGCCGACGAGCGCACCGGTCCCGGCGACCGCTGGATCGCCTCCCAGCTCGCCGACGTGCGCCGCACGCCCGTCGTCGCCGTCGTCACCAAGACGGACAAGGTCGACAGGGGCCGCCTGGCGGAGCGGCTGCTCGAGGTCACCGCGATGGGCGAGGAGGAGGGCCACCGGCCCTTCGCCGACGTGGTCCCGGTCTCGGCGACGGGCGACTTCCAGGTCGACGCCGTGGCGGGGGTGCTCTCCTCGCACCTGCCGCCGGGACCGCCGCTGTACCCCGAGGGCGAGCTGACCGACGAGCCCGAGGCCGTGATGGTCGCCGAGCTGGTGCGCGAGGCCGCGCTGGAGGGCGTGCGCGACGAGCTGCCCCACAGCCTCGCGGTCGTGGTCGACGAGATGGCGCCGCGCCTGGGCGAGGACGGCCAGCCGACGGGCCTGCTCGAGGTGCACGTGCTGCTCTACGTCGAGCGCGACAGCCAGAAGGGCATCGTCATCGGCAGGGGCGGCTCGCGGCTCAAGGAGGTCGGCACGCAGGCGCGCACCGGCATCGAGGCGCTGCTGGGCACCCGGGTGCACCTCGACCTGCGGGTGAAGGTGGCCAAGGACTGGCAGCGCGACCCCCGCCAGCTGGCCCGCCTGGGCTTCTGACGCCCGGTGCGCGGCCGCGGCGCCGCGCGCTAGGGTGGTCGGGATGTTCGCGCCTGGCCTCCTCCTCGGCTGCCGCGACGAGGTCTCGCAGCCCTAGGTCGGCTCCCTCGTCGCGGAGGTCCTTGCTGCCGGCCGATCCCCACGGGGCTGCTCGTCGCAGCCCGGATCACCCCCCAGGAGAACCCGCCATGCGCAGCACCCAGCAGCCGTCCCCGATGGCCGCGCACCGCTACCCGCCCTTCGCCTTCGGCGTCGACCTGCCCGGCCGCACCTGGCCGGGCCGCCGCATCGAGGCCGCGCCCCGCTGGTGCGCCGTCGACCTGCGCGACGGCAACCAGGCCCTGATCGACCCGATGGGCCACGACCGCAAGCTGCGGATGTGGGACCTGCTGGTCTCGATCGGCTACAAGGAGATCGAGGTCGGGTTCCCCTCGGCCTCCCAGACCGACTTCGACTTCGTGCGGTTCCTCATCGAGACCGGCCGCATCCCCGACGACGTCACCATCCAGGTGCTGACCCAGGCGCGCGAGCACCTGATCGAGCGCACCTACGAGGCGATCCGCGGCGCGAGGACCGCCGTCGTCCACCTGTACAACTCCACCTCGGCGCTGCAGCGCGACGTCGTCTTCGGCATGGACCGCGACGGCATCGTCGACCTGGCCCTGCAGGGGGCGCGGCTGTGCAAGAAGTACGAGGAGGTGCTCCACAGCACCGGCGCCGAGACCGAGGTCTTCTACGAGTACTCCCCGGAGAGCTACACCGGCACCGAGCTCGACTTCGCGGCGCGGATCTGCAACGAGGTCATCGACGTCTTCGACCCCACCCCCGACCGCAAGGTGATCATCAACCTGCCGTCGACGGTGGAGATGAGCACCCCCGACCTGTACGCCGACTCGATCGAGTGGATGATCCGCAACATCCGCCGCCGCGACGAGGTGCTCATCTCCCTGCACCCCCACAACGACCGGGGCACCGCGGTGGCCGCCGCCGAGCTGGGCCTGAAGGCCGGTGCTGACCGCGTCGAGGGCTGCCTGTTCGGCAACGGCGAGCGCACCGGCAACGTCGACCTGGTCACCCTGGCGCTGAACCTGGTGGTCCAGGGCGTCGACCCCCAGGTCGACCTGCGCGACGTCGACGGCGTGCGCCGCACCGCCGAGCACTGCAACCAGATCTCGGTGCACGAGCGCCACCCCTACGCCGGTGACCTCGTGTACACCGCCTTCTCGGGCTCCCACCAGGACGCCATCAAGAAGGGCTTCGACAAGATGACCGCCCGCGCCGACGCGGCGGGCCTCACCGTCGACGAGGCCGAGTGGGCCGTCCCCTACCTGCCGATCGACCCGCGCGACGTCGGCCGCTCCTACGAGGCCGTCATCCGCGTGAACAGCCAGTCGGGCAAGGGCGGCGTCGCCTACCTGATGCGCACCGAGCACTCCCTCGACCTGCCCCGCCGCCTGCAGGTGGAGTTCTCGCAGGTGGTGCAGGCCCGCACCGACTCGTCGGGGGGCGAGGTCACCGCGGCGCAGCTGTGGGAGGCCTTCGCCGACGAGTACCTGCCGGCCGCCGACCACGCGGCCTCGAGCCCGTCGTGGGGGCGCTTCGCCCTGAAGGGCCTGCGGACCAACTCCTCCACCTCGGGCGGGGGCGGCGGCGGTGCGGACAGCATCGAGGTCGACCTCGTCGTCGACGGCGAGGCGCGCACCGTCACCGGCGCGGGCAACGGCCCCATCTCGGCGTTCGTCTCGGCGCTGGCCGCGCAGGGCACCGGCGTCGCCGTCCGCGACTACGCCGAGCACGCCCTCGGTGCCGGCGGTGACGCCACGGCGGCCGCGTACGTCGAGTGCGAGGTCGGCGGGCGGGTGCTGTGGGGCGTCGGGATCGACGCGAACACCACGGTGGCCTCGCTCAAGGCGGTCGTCTCGGCCGTCAACCGCGCCGCGCGCGGCTGAGCCTCCGACGGGGTGCCCCCGGCTCAAGTGCCGGGGGCGCTCTGTCGACGTCTACCAGGACGGAGTGCGGGGGTGCTCCGACGGGGAGGTCCGTCGTGGCAGGTGCAGGGCCGCTCGTGGTGCACGGGGCGCCAGGACCGTTCCACGGCGTCGTGGACGAGGTCGTGGCCGCGCTCGACGCCTGCGAGTTCGCGGCGTGCGCCGCGCGCTGCGCGGAGGCCCTGCTGTGGGTCGAGGCGCTCGGCGACCGCAGCACCGCCCGCTACCTGCGCTACGTGGGCGCGCTGGCGCTGGTGGAGCTCGCTGAGCTGGGGCGCGCCAGCGACCTGCTGGAAGAGCTCCTGGGCGGCACCGAGCCCCAGGACGCGCTGTGGCGCGCCAAGGCGCTCGCCCTCGCCGCCGAGGTCGCCTTCACGGGGGGCCGGCCCGCCCGGGCCGTGGAGCACCTCGCTGAGGCCCTGGACCTGCTCGACACCACGCCGTCGAGGCACGTGAACCGCCTCTCGGCGACGATGGCCTCGGCCCTGGCGCTCCAGGCCGCCGGCGCGCACCCGGAGGCCGAGGTGCTGCTGCGCAGGGTGCTGGCCGACGCGCCGGCGACCGAGGGCGTCCACGAGCTCAACGTGCTGCCCGAGCTGGTGCTCCTGGTCGCCGAGCGCGCCGCCAGCGCCGAGCTGGGGGGTGACAGGGGCGAGGCCGACCTGCAGTGGCGGCGCGTGCTGGAGCTCGCGCTCCGCTGGCGCCGCTCCGGCCGGGCCGCGCACGAGCCCTCGCACGAGCTGCGCTCGACCGCCGCCGAGGCCCTCGCCTGGCAGCGCCTGGGCGACCACGCCGCGGCGAGCGCGGCCGCGGACGGGGCCGGGCTGCTCAGCGCGGCCCGCGAGGGCGCGCTGACGGGGCGCGTCGAGGGCGTCATGGCCCGGCTGCACCTCGCAGGGGCCGCCCAGCACCGCGGCGACCTGGCCACCGCCGGGGCCCGCCTCGACGAGGCCCTCGCCGAGACCCACCGCACCGAGCCGGGCGTGTGGGCGTTCGCCGTGCTCGCGGTGCGGGCGGAGCTCGACGCCACCGAACGGGCCGTCGCCGCGGGCGCCGACCCCGCCCAGCAGCCGGAGCCGCGCACCGACAGGTGGCGCGACCTCGCCCGCCTGGTGCTCAAGCGCACCGCCGCGACCAGCCGGTCGCTGGTGTCCGAGGTGGACGCCCTGCGCAGGGCGCGGGGAGCCGCCCGGGCCAGCGACGCCGCTGCTCGCGACGTCCTCACCGACCCCCTCACCCGGGTGGCGAACCGCCGCGGTCTCGACGAGGCGCTGGCGGAGGCAGCTCGCACCGGGCAGGCGGTGTCCGCGTGCTTCGTGGACCTCGACAGGTTCAAGGCCGTCAACGACCACCACTCGCACGAGGTCGGTGACGAGGTGCTGCGCCGCGTGGCCGCGGTGCTGGTGGAGGTGGTGCGCTCGCGCCCCGCAAGCAGCGGTGACGACCTCGTCGCCCGCTACGGGGGTGACGAGTTCGTGGTGCTCGGACGGTGCGGCGCCGACCTGGGTCCCGCGGCCCGGCGCGTGGTCGAGGCCGTGGCCGCCCACCCCTGGGAGCAGGTCGCCCCGGGCCTGCGGGTCACGGTGTCGGTGGGCGTCACCGGTCCCGTGCCCCCGGCGCAGGTGCTGGCTGCCTCCGACGCCGCGATGCTCGCCGCCAAGCGCCTGGGGCGCGGGAGGGCCGTGGGCGAGGTGCGTGCCCGACCCGCCTGACCGGCCTCCGCCGGCTGCGCGGTCCGGGAGGCCCGCGCGGGACCGGGGCGGACCGGTCGCCTCAGGCGGCGGTGGGCCGGGAGCCCCGGGCTCGCACCACGAGCGGTGCGGCCAGCACGGCCAGCGCGGCGAGCACCGCGACGACGCTGACCACCGGGGCCTCCGGCTGCCCGGACCAGCGGCCCACGGCGATCCAGGACAGGCCCCAGGCCAGCGACAGCGCGGGGGCGACGCGCCCCTGGCCCCCGACCGCCAGCAGCCAGCCGACCCCCGCGGCGACGGCCAGCACCACGACGGCCAGCGCCGTGGCCAGGGCACCGGTGACCGGGAGCCCGCCGGCGGCCAGCGCGGCGGCGGCGTTGGCGACCGCGGCGATGCTGACCCACCCGAGGTACAGCCCGACCACGCCGTCGAGGAGGACGAGCTGCAGCGGGGAGGCCGAGCGGGTGCCCCCGCGCCGGTCGGGGGACGCGGTGCGGAGACGCACGAAGGCGACCACGAGCACGGCCAGCAGCGCCGCGATGACGACCAGCGCCCCGGTCACCGACCCGGCCTGGGCGGTGAGGATCCAGGTGGCGTTGAGCAGCAGGGACGCCACCACCCACCAGCCGGTGGCGCGCTGGCGCGCGTCGCGGCGCTGCGAGGGCAGGAGCTGGTGGACGGCCAGGGCCAGCAGGCCCGCGTAGATGACCGACCAGATGCCGAACGCCGGCCCCGCGGGGGCCACGAGCGTCGCGCTCGCGGACAGCGCCCCGCCGGCGGCCTGGTCGATCGGGGTGCCCACCACCGCCCCGGAGCCGAGGAACCCGCCGACCAGCGCCACCACGGCGCTGACGACGACGGCGGTGGCGCGGGCGGTGTCGGACGACGGCGCCGGGCGGCTGGTGCCGCGCGCATCCGCGACGCCGGAGGTGCTGGACATGCGGATCACGGTAGGGCTGTCACCGCCGTGCGGCACGATGAGCGGGTGCGCACCTACCGGGACGAAGCCGTCGTGCTGCGCACCCACAAGCTGGGCGAGGCCGACCGCATCGTCACACTGCTGACCCGCCACCACGGCAGGGTCCGCGCGGTGGGCAAGGGGGTGCGCCGCACCTCCAGCCGCTTCGGGGCCCGGCTCGAGCCGTACATGCTGCTCGACGTGCAGCTGCACGTGGGCCGCTCGCTCGACGTCGTCACCCAGGTCGAGACGCTCGCCCCCTACGGCCGGTTCCTCGCGGAGGACTACGGGCGCTGGACGGCGGCCGCCGCCGTCGCCGAGACCGCCGAGCGCCTCACGCCCGAGGAGCGCGAGCCCGCCACCCAGCAGTTCCTGCTCGTGGTCGGGGCCATGCGCACCCTCGCCGCCGGCCAGCACGACCCGTCCCTCGTCCTCGACGCCTACCTGCTGCGGGCCATGGCCGTCGCCGGCTGGGGCGCCAGCCTGGTGGCCTGCGCCCAGTGCGGTGACCCGGCCGCCGCGTCCGCCTCCCAGCCCGCCTTCGCCGTCGCGGCGGGCGGGGTGGTGTGCGCGGTGTGCCGCCCCCCGGGCGCCGCCGCCCCCGACGTGCGCACCCTCGCCCTGCTGCAGCAGCTGCTCTCGGGAGACTGGGACTCGGCCGACGCCTCGGAGGTGCGGCAGCGCCGCGAGGGAAGCGGCCTGGTCGCCGCCTACCTGCAGTGGCACCTGGAGCGGGCCGTGCGGTCGCTGCCGCTGGTCGAACGAGCGTGAGGAGCAGCATGCGGGGCAGGTCCGGACGAGCAGCCGGCGCGGGCCGGGCGGCCTCCGCGCGGACGGCACCGGTGGTGCCCCCGCCGCCGCACCCCTCCGGTGAGCGGGCCCCCGCCGTCCCCGAGCACCTGGTGCCGAAGCACGTGGCCATCGTCATGGACGGCAACGGCCGCTGGGCCAACGCCCGGGGGCTGTCGCGCGTCGAGGGCCACAAGATGGGGGAGGCGTCCCTGCTCGACGTCGTCGCCGGGGCCATCGAGGTCGGGGTGACCCACGTCTCGGCGTACGCGTTCTCCACCGAGAACTGGAAGCGCTCCCCGGAGGAGGTGCGCTTCCTCATGGGGTTCAACCGCGACGTCATCCGCCGCCGCCGCGACACCATGCACGAGTGGGGCGTGCGCGTCCGCTGGGCGGGCCGGCGTCCCCGCCTGTGGCGCAGCGTCATCAAGGAGCTGGAGGAGGCCGAGCAGCTCACCGCCGGCAACTCCACCTGCACCCTGACGATGTGCGTCAACTACGGCGGCCGCGCGGAGATCGCCGACGCCGCGAAGGCGCTGGCCCGGGAGGTGGCGGCCGGGCGGCTCGACCCGGAGCGGATCGACGAGCGCGCCCTGGCCCGCCACCTCGACGAGCCCGACCTACCGGACGTCGACCTCTTCCTGCGCACCAGCGGTGAGCAGCGGACGTCCAACTTCATGCTCTGGCAGTCGGCCTACGCCGAGCTGATGTTCATCGACACGCCCTGGCCGGACGTCGACCGCCGCGTCCTGTGGCGCGCCGTCGAGGACTACGCCCGCCGCGACCGGCGCTACGGCGGGGCCGTCGACGCGCCCACGGCCGAGACCACCGCCGAGACCACCGCCGAGACCACCGGCCTGGGCGGTGCTGCGGACCCTGGTGCGGCTGGCGGCCGGGCCGCGGGCTGACCCGGCGGGCGCGGTGGGGCCACCGCCCGGTCCGGTGATGCGCACCAGGCCCGGACGGCGGTCGCTGCGCAGCGACCAGCGGTTCACGCGGTCCTCCCCGCGGCCCCGGCGCGGGCGCGGAGCTCGGCGAGCTGCTCGCGCATCGCCCGGGGGAGGCGGTCGCCGAAGCGGGCGAACAGCTCCTCGACGCCCTCGGCCTCCCGGGCGTAGTCCACCGGGTCGGCGGTCAGCAGCTGCTCCAGCACTCCCTCGGCGAGCCCCAGGTCGGCCGTGGTGAGGTCCTGGGGCCGGGGCACCAGGCCCGCGGGGGTGTCGACGGCGTCGACGCGGCCCTCGAGGCGGGCGACGACCCACTCCAGGACGCGGCTGTTGTCGCCGAAGCCCGGCCAGAGGAAGCCGCCGTCGTCGTCCTTGCGGAACCAGTTCACCGAGAACAGCGCCGGCGCGTGCTCACCGAGGAGCTCGCCCTGCTCGAGCCAGTGGCTCCAGTGGTCGGCCGCGTTGTAGCCGGTGAACGGCAGCATCGCGAACGGGTCGCGGCGCACCTCGCCGACGGTGCCCTCCGCCGCGGCGGTCTTCTCCGAGGCCATGGTGGCGCCGAGGAACACGCCGTGCGCCCAGTCGCGGGCCTGGGCGACCAGCGGGACGGTGGTGGCGCGGCGGCCGCCGAAGAGGACGGCGTCCACCACGACGCCCTCGGGGTCGTCCCAGGAGTCGGCGAGCGTCGGGCACTGCTCGGCCGCCACGGTGAAGCGGGCGTTGGGGTGGGCGGCGGGCCGGCCGGACTCCGGCGACCACGGCTCGCCGCGCCAGTCGACCAGGCCCGCGGGCGGGGTGGCGGTCAGCCCCTCCCACCACACGTCGCCGTCGGGCGTCTGGGCGCAGTTCGTGAAGATCGTGTTGCCCCAGAGCATCGAGTGCGCTGCGGGGTTGGTGGCCTCGGAGGTGCCGGGGGCCACCCCGAAGAAGCCGGCCTCGGGGTTGATGGCCCGCAGGCGGCCCTGCTCGTCGCGGCGCATCCAGACGATGTCGTCCCCGAGCGTCTCGACCTTCCAGCCGGGCAGGCTGGGCGTCATCATCGCGAAGTTGGTCTTGCCGCACGCCGAGGGGAAGGCGCCGGCCACGTGGTACTGCTTCCCCTCCGGGGTGGTGACGCGCACCAGCAGCATGTGCTCGGCGAGCCACCCCTCCTCGCGGCCCATGGCCGAGGCGATGCGCAGGGCGAAGCACTTCTTGCCCAGCAGGGCGTTGCCGCCGTACCCGGAGCCGTAGCTCCAGATCTGGCGGCTCTCGGGGAGGTGCGCGATGAGCTTGGTGTCGTTGGAGGGCCAGGCGACGTCCTCGCGGACCTGCTGGCCGAACTCGTTCTCCAGCGGGTAGCCGACCGAGTGCACGGCGGGCACCCAGGGGGCGCCGGCCTCGATGAGCTCGCGGGCCGCGGTGCCGACCCGGGTCATGGTGCCCATCGACAGCACCGCGTAGAGGGAGTCGGTCACCTGGACGCCGAGCTGGGAGATGGGGCCGCCCACCGGGCCCATCGAGAAGGGCACCACCCACATCGTGCGGCCGCGCATCGAGCCCTCGAAGAGCTCGACGAGCTCGGCCTCGAGGTCCACCGGGTCGCGCCAGTTGTTGGTGGGGCCGGCGTCGTCGGGGTCGGTCGTGGCGATGACGGTGCGGTCCTCGACGCGGGCGACGTCGTCGGGGGCCGAGCGCACCAGGTAGCTGCCGTAGTGCGGCTCGGGCAGCGGCTCGAGGGTGCCCTTGCGCACGCCCATGGCGATGAGGCGGTGGCGCTCGGCGCCGGAGCCGTCGCACCAGACCACGCGCGCCGGCTGCGTGAGCTCGGCGATCTGCGCCACCCAGGCGTGGACGTCGGGGCGCTCGGAGCCGGTGCTGAGCGGGGTCTCGTCGATGAGCGTCATGGCGGGTCTCCTTCGGAAGGGGCGGGGATCCGTGCTGTCTGACCCCCACTGTTCCCGCCCGGGAGCACTCCTCCACGTCCGTGTGCTGTGAAGAAGCGTGTTTCTTGCGCTAGCGTGAAGAGCGTGACACCCGGGGGCCCCACCACCGACCCGCTGACCCTCGGCCGGCGGGTGCGCCACCTGCGCACGCAGCGCGGGCTCACCCTCGACCAGCTGGCCGCCGACACCGGCGTCTCCGCCAGCCAGCTGTCGCTGGTGGAGAACGGGCACCGCGAGCCGCGGCTCGGCCTGCTGTCGGCACTGGCCCAGGCGCTCGGCGTCCCGACCGCCTCCCTGCTCGACCCCGAGCCGCCCACCCGGCGGGCCGCCCTCGAGATCGCCCTCGAGCGGGCCCAGGGCAGCCCCGCGTACGCGCGCCTCGGCCTGCCCGCGGTGCGGCCCTCGCGCACGCTCCCCACCGAGGCGCTCGAGGCGCTGGTGGGCCTGCACGGCGAGCTGCGCCGCCGCGACGAGGCCGCGAGCGCCACCCCCGAGGAGGCCCGGCGCGCCAACACCGAGCTGCGGCGCACCATGCGCGCCGTCCACAACCACCTGCCCGAGCTGGAGGAGCTGGCGGAGCAGCAGCTGCGCGCGGCGGGGCACGGCGCCGGACCGCTGACCCACCGCACCGTGGCGCGGATGGCGGCCGAGCTGGGGCTGACGATCCTCTACGTCGACGACCTGCCCCACTCCACCCGCACGGTCACCGACCTGGAGAACGGGCGCATCTACCTGCCGCCGGCCTCCACCCCGGGCGGTCACGGGCTGCGGTCGCTGGCGCTGCAGGCGATGGCCCACCAGCTGCTCAGGCACTCCGCCCCGGTCGACTACGCCGACTTCCTGCGCCAGCGCATGGAGATCAACTACTACGCCGCGGCGTGCCTGGTGCCGCGCACGCCGGCGCTGGAGCTGCTCCGCGCGGCCAAGGCCGCCAAGGACCTCGCCGTCGAGGACTTCCGCGACGCCTTCGGCATCACCCACGAGACCGCCGCGTGGCGCCTGACGAACCTCGCCACGCACGACCTCGACATCCCCCTGCACTTCCTGCGCGTCACCGAGGACGGCGCCCTCACCAAGGGCTACGAGGACGACGGCGTGGGCCTGCCCGCCGACGCGGCCGGCGCGGTCGAGGGGCAGTACGTGTGCCGCCGCTGGGCCGCGCGCGCCGTCTTCGCGCAGCGCGACCGGACCACCGAGTTCCACCAGTACACCGACACCCCCGGCGGCACGTTCTGGTGCAGCGCCCAGACCGGGCGCAACGCCAGCGGCAGCCGGTTCTCCATCACCGTGGGCGTCCCCTACGTGCACGCGAAGTGGTTCCGCGGCCGCGACACCGCGGTCCGCGCCCGCTCGACGTGCCCCGACGACGGGTGCTGCAAGCGCCCGCCGGGGGAGCTGGCCGACCGCTGGGCGGGCCGCAGCTGGCCGTCGGCCACGATGCACGCCCACGTGCTCGCACCCCTGCCGTCCGGCTCCTTCCCCGGCGTCGACGACGCCGAGGTCTACGACTTCCTCGAGCGGCACGCCCGGTGACGCGACCCGCAGCGCCGGACGGGGCGGGGTCGGCTGTGCGCGGGCTGGGAGTCCGCCATGATCTGCGGATGCCCGAGCAGACCGACCCCACCCCGAAGATCGTCATGTCGGAGGACCGGCGCCGCATCGCCACCTACGACGTGCGTCCCGCGGGTGACGACGGCGCCGAGAGCGAGGCCCCCGTCGTCCTCGCCGTCCACGGCTTCGCCTCGAGCTTCACGGCCAACTTCGTCCGCACCGGCTGGGTGCGCGACCTCACCCGCGCCGGGGTCCGCGTCATCGGCGTCGACCAGCGCGGCCACGGCGCCTCCGACAAGCCCCGCGAGCGCGACGCGTACTCGCTGGACCTGCTCGTGGAGGACCTGCGCGTCGTGCTGGACACCTACCTGGTCATGGACGCCGCCTACGTCGGCTACTCCCTCGGTGCCCGCGTGGGCTGGCGCGCGGCGCTGGAGATGCCCGACCGCATCCGCCGGGCCGTGCTCGGCGGCATCCCCGACGGCGCGCCCCTGACCCGGTTCCGCACCGAGGAGGCCCGGCACGCCCTCGCCACCGGCGAGGCGCCGTCGGACCGCGTGACGGCGGGCTACCTCACGATGGCCAGCGCCGTCCCCGGCAACGACGTGCTGTCCCTGGTCGCCCTGGTGGAGGGCCTGCGCCGCGGGGGACCGGACGACGACCCCGACCCCCACGACCCGCCGCAGGTGCCGGTGCTGTTCTGCACCGGCAGCGAGGACGGCATCCTCGCCGGCTCGCAGCGGCTGGCGGCGGCCACGCCCGGTGGTCGCTTCTTCGAGATCCCCGGCCGCAACCACTTCAACGCCCCGGTCTCGCGGCACTTCCGCGACGCCGCCGTCGAGTTCGTGCTGGGAGGCCCCCCGAAGGGGTGACCTACCATCGGGCGTCCACCGACACGCCAGCCGGAGAGGGTCTCCCGTGAGCACGCCCAGCCCCAAGAAGAAGTCCAGCATCGACGACGTCGTCAGCCTCGCCAAGCGGCGCGGCTTCGTCTTCCCCTCGGGGGAGATCTACGGCGGCACCCGGTCGGCGTGGGACTACGGGCCGCTGGGCGTCGAGCTGAAGGAGAACATCAAGCGCCAGTGGTGGCGCTCGGTGGTGACCAGCCGCGACGACGTCGTCGGCCTGGACTCCTCCGTGATCCTGCCGCGCAGGGTGTGGGTGGCCTCGGGCCACGTCGGCGTCTTCACCGACCCCCTCACCGAGTGCCAGCAGTGCCACAAGCGCTACCGCGCCGACCACCTGGCCGAGGAGTTCGAGGAGAAGAAGGGCCGCGCCCCGTCGGGCCTGACCGAGATCGCCTGCCCCAACTGCGGCACCCGCGGCGAGTGGACCGAGCCCCGCGACTTCAACATGATGCTGAAGACCCACCTCGGCCCGGTCGAGGACGAGTCCGGCCTGCACTACCTGCGCCCCGAGACCGCGCAGGGCATCTTCGTGAACTTCGCCAACGTCATGGGCTCGGCGCGCAGGAAGCCGCCGTTCGGCATCGGCCAGATCGGCAAGTCGTTCCGCAACGAGATCACGCCCGGCAACTTCATCTTCCGGACCCGCGAGTTCGAGCAGATGGAGATGGAGTTCTTCGTCGAGCCCGGCACCGACGCCGAGTGGCACCAGTACTGGATCGACGCGCGCACCGACTGGTACGTCGACCTCGGCATCGACCGCGACAACCTGCGCCACTACGAGCACCCCGCCGAGAAGCTCTCGCACTACTCGACCCGCACGGTCGACATCGAGTACCGCTTCGGGTTCACCGGCTCGGAGTGGGGCGAGCTCGAGGGCATCGCCAACCGCACCGACTTCGACCTGAAGACCCACAGCGAGCACTCCGGCACCGACCTGAGCTACTTCGACCAGGCCAAGGGCGAGCGCTGGGTGCCCTACGTCATCGAGCCCGCCGCTGGCCTGACCCGCTCACTCATGGCGTTCCTCGTCGAGGCCTACGCCGAGGACGAGGCCCCCAACGCCAAGGGCGGCGTCGACAAGCGCACCGTGCTGCGCCTCGACCACCGGCTCGCCCCGGTCAAGGCCGCGGTGCTGCCGCTGTCGCGCTCGGCCGACCTCTCGCCCAAGGCCCGCGACCTCGCCGCGGAGCTGCGCAAGAGCTGGAACGTCGACTTCGACGACGCCGGCGCCATCGGCCGCCGCTACCGCCGCCAGGACGAGATCGGCACCCCGTTCTGCCTCACCGTCGACTTCGACACCCTCGACGACCACGCCGTCACCGTGCGCTCCCGCGACACGATGACGCAGGAGCGCGTCGCGCTCGACCAGGTGCCGGGCTACCTCGCGCAGCGCCTCGTCGGCGCCTGACCCGCCGCACCCCGCCGCCGATCTGGAGGTCGACCTCGCGGCCGACCTCGACGCCGACCCCGGTCGGCCGCTGTCGCAGCGGGCGCTCCCGGCCTTGCCCGGAAACGCCCGCTGCGACACGCCGCGAGGGCTAGGGTCGCCTGCGTGTCCACGGCTTCCTCCCAGGTCCCCCCGGTCGGTGCCGCCGTGCGGCTCCTCCCGATCTCCGGCGGTCCCGAGCGCCTCGGGCGCCTCGACGACTGGAGCACCAGCCCCGCGGGCCTGGTCGCCACCGCCGTCGTCGCCCTCGACCAGGCCTCGGCCGCTGAGCTGACCGACGAGCCCGTGTGGGCGCACGTGCCCCTGGACAGCGGCGCAGCGCTCGTCATCGAGGCCGTCGTGGAGGGCACGGCGACGCCGGGTGAGGTGCTCCTGACCGGCGTCCTCGCCCTCGCCACCGAGCACCAGCGCGCCGAGCCCCGCGCCGACCTCGCCCGCCGCGCCCAGCTGCGCGGCCGCGTCGCCGCCGCCGCCCGCACCATCGACCTCTCGCGCACCGGTGCCCGCGTGGTGCTCGCCACCGACGCCGCGCTCGCCAACCTCGGCGGCGCGGGTCTGGCCGACTCCGAGCTCGAGGTCGTCGTCGAGGTCGCCGACGAGCAGACCGTCACCACCCGCGCCGAGGTGGTCCGCGTCGACTCCGACCGCGCCGAGCTGGCGCTGCGCTTCATCGACCTGTCCGAGAGCGACGCCGCCAGCATCGAGCGCGCCGTGCTCGGCGAGCTGTCGACCGCCCGCGACGCCAGCGCCGCCTCCCTGGGCTGA
>JAKONK010000126.1 GCA_022701985.1 Actinomycetales bacterium | reverse complement strand
CCGGTCTTCGCCTTCTTCTCCGCCGGTGTGACCGTGGGCGGGCTGGAGGGGCTGCGGGCGTCGCTGACCGACCCCGTCGCCGTCGGGATCGTCGCGGGCCTGGTGGTCGGCAAGGCCGTGGGCATCTGCGGCGCCACCTGGCTGGTCAGCCGCACCACCCGCGCCGAGCTCGACGCGGACCTGCGCTGGCCCGACCTCGTCGGCCTGTCGCTGCTCGCCGGCATCGGGTTCACCGTGTCCCTGCTCATCGGCGAGCTGGCCTTCGGGGCCGGCTCGGTGCGCGACGAGCACGTCAAGGTCGGCGTCCTCACCGGCACCCTGGTCGCGGCGCTGCTGGCCACCGCCGTCCTGAAGCCCCGCGACCGGCACCACCGCCGCACCGCGGAGGCCGCGGCGCGCGACGACGGCGTCCCCGACGCCTCCCAGCGCCGGCCCTGACCTCGCCCTGAGCTCCCCCTGACCTCGGGGGCACCGCCCCCGTGTTGCGGTCAGGCAACGATGTCGCACGGGAGACCCGCAGGTCAGCGAGCCGCGGAGCCCCGCGGGGTCACCCGAGGGGGTGCCGCCCGCCCGGCGGGCGAGGGGCCCGCCGGTTAGCGTCCAGCAGGTGATCGCGGACCCCGGCACCCAGCAGGAGACTCCACCGACACCCCCCGCCGCTCCCCCGGCGGCGTCCGCCGGCGCGCCCGGCGGGCGCGTCGTGCCATGGGTGTTCTGGCCGGCCGCCGTCGTCGTCGTGGGGCTGTCGGTCTTCGCGATGGTCCTCCCGGGCAGCGCGTCCACCTTCTTCGGCGCCGCCCAGTCGGCCGTCGTGCGCTCGTTCAGCTGGTACTACGTGCTGATCGCCGCCTTCTTCGTGGTCTTCGCGCTGACCATGGGCTTCAGCCGCTTCGGTGACATCAAGCTGGGCCGCGACGAGGAGGAGCCGGAGTTCTCGGCGCTGGCGTGGTTCGCGCTGCTGTTCGCCGCCGGCATGGGCATCGGGCTGGTCTTCTACGGCGTGAGCGAGCCGCTGAGCCACTTCGTCACCCCGCCGCCCGGCAGCACGGCCGCCTCCCCGCCGGAGCAGGCGCTGGCCGCCCTGGCGCAGACCTACCTGCACTGGGGCCTGCACGCGTGGTCGATCTACGTCGTCGTCGGGCTCGCGCTGGCCTACGCCATCCACCGCCGGGGTCGTCCCATCTCCCTGCGCTGGGCGCTCGAGCCCCTGCTGGGGCGCCGCGTGCACGGCGGCTGGGGCGACGCCGTCGACGTGCTGGCCCTCATCGGCACGGTGTTCGGCGTGGCCACCTCCCTGGGCCTGGGGGTGCTGCAGATCGGTACCGGCCTCGAGGTCGTGGGCCTGCCGGAGGTGGGCCCCTGGGCGAGCGTCGCGATCATCGGCCTCATCACCGTGTTCGTGCTCGCCTCGGTGCTCTCGGGCGTCGCGAAGGGCATGAAGTGGCTGTCCACCGCCAACCTGCTGCTCGCCGCCGCCCTGCTGGTCTTCGTGCTGTTCGCCGGGCCCACCGTCTCGGTGCTGCGCGAGCTGGTGCAGTCCGTGGGGACCTACGTGCAGGGCTTCGTGGGCCTGTCCTTCGGCGTCAGCGCGCTGCAGGGCGCCGAGGGCGAGGCGTGGCAGGGCGCCTGGACGTCCTTCTACTGGGGCTGGTGGATGTCGTGGGCGCCGTTCGTGGGCGTCTTCATCGCGCGGGTCAGCCGCGGCCGCACCGTGCGGGAGTTCGTGCTCGGTGTGCTGCTGGTGCCCACGCTGCTGACCGTCACCTGGTTCGCCGTCATCGGTGGCTCCGCGATCATCCGCGAGCTGCGGGAGCCCGGCTCGATGCTCGCGGCCGACGGCACCGTCGACCTGCAGGGCGCGCTCTTCCAGCTGCTGGAGGCCCTGCCCGGGGCCCCGGTGCTGGTGGTGGGGGCCATCGTGCTCATCGGCATCTTCTTCGTGACCTCCGCGGACTCCGGCGCCCTGGTGATGGGGATGCTCGCGACCGGCGGCTCGGCCGAACCGGCCCGGTGGGTCCGGGTGTTCTTCACCCTCGCCACCGCCGTGCTGGCCTCGGCGCTGCTGCTGGCGGGCGGGAGCACCGGCCTGGAGGCGCTGCAGAGCGCCG
Source organism: Actinomycetales bacterium (assembly GCA_022701985.1). Classification (GTDB taxonomy): domain Bacteria; phylum Actinomycetota; class Actinomycetes; order Actinomycetales; family Quadrisphaeraceae; genus Quadrisphaera. Next base: position 14,102 of record JAKONK010000126.1, on the reverse strand, counting down.
CGATCACGGTCGCCCTGCCCTTCAGCGTCGTCATGCTGCTGCTGTGCTGGGCCACCGTGATCGCCTTCCGGCGCGAGCGGCGCGTCTACGACCGGGCGCAGCGCCACCAGCTGCTGGAGCAGGTGGGCGAGCACTACGGCCTGGAGGTCGAGACGGCGAACGAGGGCGGCGTGGGGGTCCCGGCCTGGCTGCGGCGTCGTCCCACCGGCACGGGTGCCACGACGACCACCCGCACCGGAACCGGGAGGGGCGGCGGCGCGGACGGTGCTTGACAGCCGTCCGCGGTGGTGACCATGCTCGCCGGAGGTCATGAGCGGTAGCGCGAAGCCCTGGCTCGCTACCCGGCAACCCTCCCCCACGGCGGGGTGCCCCAGGTGACGACCCGGCCGGACGCACCGTTCGACAAGCGTGGTTCCACCGCTCCCACCGGGGGCAGCGCTCGGTCTTCCCACCCCTCCCCCAGGAAGCCGGTGCCATGACCCCGCCCGCACGCCGCACCCCCGCCCGCCCCCGCAGCCCGTGGGGAGGCCGCGCATGAGCGCCGTCGGCCTGCTCCTGGTCGGAGCCGTCCTGTTCGTCAACGGGCTGGTCTTCCTCGGCCGCGCCGACGCCCGCGGCGCGGCCGTGGTCAACCTCTTCGTCGGCGCGTTCCAGACCTTCGCCCCGGTCTGGCTGCTCGCCCACGACACCTCCCCCGACGCCGTGCTCGGGGCCGCCGCCACGTCCCTGTTCGGGCTCACCTACCTGTGGGCCGGTGTCAACGGGCTGACCGGCGCCGACGGGCGCGCCTTCGGCTGGTTCTGCTTCTGGGTCGCGGGCATGACGGTCTTCTTCGCCGGCGTGAGCGCCCTGCGGGGCGGCGACCCGAACCAGGCCGTGATCTGGCTGACCTGGGGGTTCCTCTGGGCGGCCTTCGGACGGGTCCTCGCCCTGGGGAACGCCCGCATCGCGGCGTCGACCGGCTGGCTCGCCATCGTGCTGTCGGTCTGGACGTGCACGGTCCCGGCGCTGCTCGGGGTGCTCGGCTGGTGGGCCCTCGCCCCGTGGTGGACGTCGCTGGCGCTGGCCGCGGTGACCGCTGTCGTCGTCGCCGCGCTGGCCCGCACCGCGCCGCCCGCCGCTCCGCCCACCGCAGACGCCGCAGGCCCCGCAGGCCCCGCAGGCGCTGGCGCCGGGTCCGGCCGTCCCGTCCCGGTCGCCTGACCGCCGCCCCGGTCCGGAGGTCGTCGCGGCAGCCCGCCCACCCGTCAGCGGCCCCCCGCCCCCCGGCGGCGCGTCGGGGCGGCCGTCGCCGATGCAGCGGTCCTCCCCCGGTGGGGCCTGGTCCTGGAGACCAGCCTGGTGCGGGTGGCCGTCAGGCGGGTGGGGACACCTCGCTGAGCGCGCGGTCGAGCGCACCGACGAAGAAGTCGACGGCGTCGGCGTCCAGGCACAGCGGCGGCTTGATCTTGAGCACGTTCTGGCGGTCGCTGGTGGGCTGCACCACGACCCCGAGCTCGAGCATCCGGTCGCACAGGACGGCCGTCTCCTCCCGCGCGGGCTCCAGGGTGTCGCGGTCGCGCACCAGCTCCAGCCCCAGGTAGAGCCCCTCGCCGTGGACCGCCCCGACCAGCGGGTGCCGCTGCGCCAGCGACTCCAGCCCCGCCCTCAGGCGGGCGCCGGTGGTGCGGGCGTTCGCCTGCAGCTCCTCGTCGCGGAGCACGTCGAGCACCGCGAGCGCCACCGCGCACGAGACGGGGCTGCCGCCGGTGGAGGCGAAGAAGTACCCGGCGTCGCGGTAGCGGGCGGCGACGGCGCGGGTGGTGATCACGGCCCCGACCGGGTGGCCGTTGCCGACCGACTTGGCGACGGCGACGACGTCGGGGACCACGCCCTGCTGCTCGAAGCCCCACAGGGTGGAGCCGAGGCGGCCGTAGCCGACCTGCACCTCGTCGGCGATGGCGAGGCCCCCGTGGCGGCGGACCGCGGCGTACACCTCGCGCAGGTAGCCGGGCGGCAGGGGCAGGCCGCCGGCGTTGCCGTAGAACGCCTCGGCGATGAAGGCGGCCGGGGGCCGGCCCCGCGCCGCGAGCTCGTCGACGGCGGCGACGGCGTCGCGGGCGTACTGCCCGACGTCGTCGCCCCGGGCGGCGCGGTGGGGCCCGCGGTAGGTGTTGGGCGCCTCCACGGTGTGCACCCAGGCCGGGCGGGTCTCCAGGGCCGCGGGGTTGTCGGCCACCGAGGTCGAGACGGCGTCGGAGGCCCAGGTCCACCCGTGGTAGGCCTCGCGGACGGCCACGGTGTCGGTGCGCCCGGTGGCCACGTGGGCCAGGCGGATGGCGAGGTCGGTGGCCTCCGAGCCGGAGTTGACCAGGAAGACCGTGTCCAGCGGGTCGGGCAGCAGGGCCGCGATGCGCTCGGACAGCTCGACGACGCCGGCGTAGTGGAACCGCGAGTTCGTGTTCAGCCGCGCGAGCTGGCGGGCGGCGGCGGCCGCGACCCGGGGGTGGGCGTGGCCGACCGCGGTGACGTTGTTGACGACGTCGAGCAGCACCCGCCCGTCGGTGGTGGCCAGGTGGTGGCGCCAGCCGCGCTCGACGCGGGGCGGGCGCACGGCGCCGGTGTAGTAGTGCTCCTGCACCTCGGCGAGGACGCCCGCGTCGCGGCGGGACAGCAGCTCGCTGTCGTCGCCAGCCCCGCCGGGGCGGGGCGTGGCGGGCAGGCCGAGCAGGGGGGCGGGGTCTGCGGTGAGCGCCAGCCAGCCGGGGGCGTCGCTGGCGCGCACGAGCGCCGGCACGCCGGGCGCGTCGACGGCGAGCAGCTGGACGCCGACGACGTCGCCCTCGGACACCTCGGCGAGGGCGCGCCCGGCGCCGACCGGGCCGTCCTCGGCGAAGGGCGTGCGCTCGCAGCGGTCGAGGTCCAGCACGAGGCGAGCGTCGCGGCCGGTGAGCTCCAGGCGTCCGTCGAGCCGGCGCACGGAGCCGTCCCACGGCGCGCGCAGCACCAGGGGGTGCCCCGACCTCACCTCCACCCCGGTGGCGACCGTCGACGGCACCTCGCTGCTCAGGGCCGGGCTGCCCGCCAGGCGCGCCTCCCCCCAGCGGGTGACCGCGGCGCGTTCGCCGGCGTCCAGCCGCGCCGCGGCCAGCTCCTCGACCGCCCGGGGGTCCAGGAAGGCGCCCCCGTCGAGGTCGTCGGCGTCCCAGGCGAGGTCGAGCTGCGCGGCGCCGGTGAGGGGCGCGACCGGGTCCGCACCCGCGGCGGCGGCGCGGAGCCGGTCGGCGGCCTCGTCGGGCCGGGCGGGTGGCGTCCCGAGCGCAGCGCGCAGCACCCCGGTCACGACCTCGGCGGGGACCGCCACCGCCTGCTCGAAGATGCGCCACTCGTTCTGCTCGAGCCGGCTGCTGGCGTAGTCGTTGCCGCCGTCGACGGCCACCTGGTGGCTGCCGCAGGCCACGAGCACGCAGGCGCGCAGCACCACCAGCGGCCACAGCGCGTCGACCTCCGCGGGGGCCAGCGGCCTCACCGCGTGGTGGGCCCGCACCGCAGGCAGCACCGCGCTGGGACCGGCGTGCAGCACGCCGTCGTGGTGGAGCAGGCACGAGAGGGTGACCGCCAGCTCGCACACGGCCCAGGTGCGGGTCAGGTCCGACAGGTCGATGACGCCGTCGAGCACGGCCGCGGCGCGGGGGCCGGGGGTGTCGGAGAGCACGAGGTTGTCGTCGGTGAGGTCGAGGTGCACCACCTGCTCGGGCAGCAGCCCCGCCAGCGGTGCGACCCGCTCGGCGGCCGCCCGGGCGGTGTCGAGCACCTGGGCGCGGCGGCCCTCGGGCAGCCAGGGCGCGTGCGCCTCGACCGCCGCGAGGCCGTGGCGCGGGTCCCACTCCGAGGTGCCCTCGGTGCCGGGGTGGCCCCAGCCCGCCAGGGCCAGGTCGACCCGGGCCGCGAGCTCCCCCATCCGCGCCACCCGTGACGGGTGCAGGTACCCGTCGTCGACGACCGTGCCGCCGGGGAGGTACCGGATGAGGCGGGCGGTGAAGGGCCCGTCGGGGCTGTCCAGGAGGCGCCGCTGCGGCGCACCGGCGGCGTCGCGCAGCACGGTGGCCACGCGCAGGTCGGGGCAGCGCTCGGCGATGCGGTCCGCGGCCTCGTCGTGCGCCTCCACCTCCGCGGTGCTGACGGCGGGGTGCGTGGCCTTGAGGACGGCGACGACCTCGCCGGCCGTCTCGCCGCCGGTGGCCACCAGCAGGAAGTTGGCGTCCTGCTGGCTGCCCAGCGAGCGCGCCCGGACCTCCAGGCCGAAGTGCTCGCGCACCACCGTCCGGGCCCAGTCCTCGTCGACGTGCAGGGGCGGCAGGTCGTGGGGCCAGGTGCTGCTCTCAGCGGGCGGGGCGGACACGCGTGCAGCCTCACAGCACCACCCCGGGCGATCAAGAGCACGCTCCCCCGTGATCATGGACATCCGGAGCACCTTCGCTCCGTGATCATGGACTTCCCGAACATCTCGGGGCCACCGCGTTCCGGAAGTCCATGATCACGGGGTCAGGGACGGACGGCGCTGCGCCCCACCCAGGTGAGCAGCCGCTCCAGCGGGCCCCGCCCGAGCAGGCGCAGCCACAGCGGGCACAGCACCAGGGCCGCGCCGGCGAAGGCGAGGTAGAGCCACCCCCCGCCCGCCAGCCACGACGGCTCGGCGGTGTGGTCGCCGCTGTACGCACCCGAGAGCTGGGTGGTCACGGCGAGCGCCACCAGGTGCGCCGAGTAGACGGTCAGCGACATCGCGCCGATCGCGACGACCGGCGCCACCAGCCAGCCCAGGCGGCGGCGCCCCAGGGCCTCGCTCACCACGAGGCAGACCCCGAGCACCGCGAGCGCCACACCCCCGGAGCCGAGCACCTCCGGCGTGGTGCCGCTGTGCGCGGAGGTGCCGAGCAGCTGGTCAGCCGTGGGCCACACGAAGCTGGGGCCCTCGCCGCCACCGCCGACGCCCCAGTCGGCGGCGCTCTCCGGGGTGATGGGCGAGGACGAGTCGGGCGAGGCGCAGTAGTAGGTCCCGTCCCTGTAGTCGATGCACCCGAAGCCCGTGAGGTCGACGGCGCCGCCCTCCGCGTACTCCGGGTCCTGGTACGGAGCGCTGGACGAGGGTGCACCCGACGCCGTCGACCCCGAGCCGTCGGACGACGCGCCGGGCCCTCCGGACGAGGAGCTGGCGTAGGCGGAGGCGGGGTCGACGCTCGGGAACACCTGGGTGGCCGCCCAGGAGCCGCCGTACCCCAGCACCGCCAGGCCCGTGCCGGCGACCACGAGCCAGCGGCGCACCCGCACGGCACCCAGGTCGAGGCGCCCGACTCCGAGACCGGCGAGCACGAACGCCGCCCAGACCACCACGGGGTAGAAGCCGTTCAGGGCCAGCTGGCCGAGCTCGCCGCCACCGCCGCTGAGCCAGGGGACGACGCCCGCGAGCCCCCTGTAGGCCACGAGCAGCGAGGGGACGACGAGCGCGACCGAGCCCGCAGCCACGAAGAGCCAGCGGGAGCGGACCCGGAGCAGCGGCACGCACAGCACCAGCAGCACGGCGTAGTACTCGAGGATCACCGCGACGGGCGTGTTGAGCAGCTGCACCACGCCGCCGACGACGAACAGGCAGACGGCGCGCACCAGCAGCCGCAGCCGGGCGCGGACCAGCTCGTCACCGCTGGGCGGGGTCGTGCGGCCGGTCATCAGCGCCACCGACACCCCGGCGAGGGTGGCGAAGAGGATCGAGGAGCGGCCGTGGACGACACCGGCCCACGTGGAGGGGTCGCTGGGCACGAGCTCGGGAGCCATCGACACGTGGGCGGCGAGCATGCCGAGCATGGCCAGGCCGCGGGCGAGGTCGACCCCGCGGATGCGCGGGGAGCGGGCGGCCGCGGGCTGGCGGGCCTCGGCGGTGGGCGGCGCGGCCCACACGCCCGCCGCGCCGGCAGCACCGGTGGTGGACTCGGCGACGGGGGCGCCGGCCGGCTCGGGGACCAGCGCCTCGGCGCCCTTCGTCTGCACGGCCGAACGCTAGGCGCGCGCACCCTCCCGGGCCGTCACCCCGCGGTGTGACCCGCGACCCCCGTGCGGGAGACCGGGGGCGAGCCCCACCCCCGCCGGTCGGCGGGTGGCAGCCGCACCGGGGACGCCCTCAGAGCCAGCCGCGGCGCCTGAAGGCCACGTACAGGCCCACCGACAGCACGAGCATCAGCGCCAGCGCGAAGGGGTAGCCCCAGGCGGTGTCCTCCTCGGGGATCCGCAGGTTCATCCCGTAGATGCCGCTGATGAGGCTGGGAGTGAAGAGGATGGCGGCCCAGGAGGAGATCTTCTTGACCTCCTCGCCCTGGGCGTAGCTCGCCTCCGTCATCGCCTTGATCTCCTCGTTCTGGCGCTGGCTGACGAGGATGGAGTTGACGGCGAGGATGTCGCGCAGCTGGGTGCGGTAGGTCTCCACGCGCTCGGTGGTGAGGGTGACGTGGTCGGCGACGTCGCGCAGGGAGCGCTGCAGCTCCTCGTCGACGCCGTACTTCTCGTACCCGCCGGCGAGGCCGGCCAGGATCGTCTGGAGCGGGGTGACGGCGCGCAGGAAGTCGACGACCTCCTGCGACAGCTCGTAGATGCGGCGGGAGACCTCCGGGTCCCCGGTGAAGACCTGCGCCTCGATCTCGTCGATGTCGATGCCGAGGCCGCGCACCACCGGGCCGAAGCCGTCGACGACGGCGTCGAGGATCGCGTACAGCACCGCGTCGGTGCCGCGGGCGAGGAGCTCCGGGTCGGCCTCCAGGCGCTTGCGCACCGCGGACAGGTCGGGCGACTCGGCGTGGCGGACGGTGATGACGAAGTCGGGGCCGATGAACAGGTGCAGCTCGCCGAACTCCACCTCCTCGTGCTCGTCGTCGTACCGCGCCGCGCGCAGCACCACGAAGAGGGTGTCGCCGTAGCGCTCCAGCTTGGGGCGCTGGTGCGCGAGCACGGCGTCCTCCACGGCCAGCTCGTGCAGCCCGAACTCCTGGGCCAGCGCGTCGAGCTCGGGGCGGGCGGGGCGGTACAGGCCCATCCACGCGATCCGGTCGCCGCGCTGCTCCAGGGCGGCGACGGTGCTGGCGAGGTCGCGCGGGGAGGCGACGCGCACGCCGTCCTCGTAGACGCCGCTGTCGACAAGGCTGGTGCCGCGGGCCAGCGGCCGGGCCGGGATGGCGCCGTCCTGCGACAGGTCGCGCGAGGGGGCCATGCCGCGACGGCCCATCGAGGGCAGCGGCAGTCGTCGTCGGGGCACGGGTCGCTCCCTCGGGTCTGGCTCGGGTCCGGCTCGGGCCGGTCGACCGGGCCGGGAGCATCCTGCCCCCTCGGCGGCGGTCCGCCGGGACGCCCTGCCGCCGGGGCCCGTCCGGCCGCCCTCGAGCCGCCGCCAGGCCGCGGTCAGGGGCCGGTCGACTCCCGCTCGACGACGCGGGCGGGACCGACGACGTCGCGGTGCGGCGCGCCGGGATCGGTGATGCGGTGCACCAGCAGCTCGACGGTGGCCCGCACCACGGCGTCGTGCCCCGGGTCGACGGTGGACAGCGACGGCACCGCGTACCGGGCCTCCTCGACGTCGTCGAAGCCGATGACGCGCACGTCGTGCGGGACGCGCACCCCGGCGTCGGCGAAGCCGCGCAGCAGGCCGAGCGCCAGGGTGTCGGTGGCGCAGAGGACTCCGTCGACCCGCGGGTCGCGGGCCAGCAGCGCAGCGGCGCAGCGAGCGCCGCCGGCGAGGTCGGCGCCGTCGTACAGCGAGGTGGTGGTGGTCCCCGGGACCTCGCGGGCGGCGTCGCGGAAGCCGCGGGCCCGCTCCACGAAGGCGGCGCCCTCGGGGATGGCGGCCTCGGCAGCTGCACCGGGACGGTCCAGGTCGTCCAGCGACGGGGACCCGACGAAGGCCAGGCGGCGCGCTCCGCGCGCGAGCAGCAGGCGGGTGGCCGCGACGGCGCCCTCGCGGTTGGCCATGCCGACCCTGTCGACCGTCCGGTGCAGCTGCTGCTCGCCGAGGACGACGAGCGGGAGCCTGCCGGCGAAGGCGCGGAGCTCGGCCTCGCTGAGCCCGATGGGGGCGATGACCATGCCGTCGTACGCCGCGAGGCGGCTGTCGCGGAAGACGGCGCTCTGCCGCTCCCAGGTGGCGCCGGTGTCCTCCACGACGGCGGCCAGCCCGACCTCGGCGAAGCCGCGCACCAGCCGCGCGCACAGCGAGGAGTAGTACTGGCTGCTGAGGGTGGGGACGGCGACGCCGACGACGCCGGTGCGCCCCTGGCGCAGGCTGCGGGCCGCGGTGTTGATCTGGTAGCCGAGCGCGTCAGCGGCGTGGAGGACGGCGTCGCGGGTGCGCGGCGAGACGGGCCGCCGCCCCGACAGGGCGTTCGACACGGACATCGGCGAGACGCCCGCCGCTGCGGCGACGTCGCGGATGGTCACCACGGGATCCCCTCCTCCTCCGGTCGGCCCCGTCGCGGTGAGTCTGCCGCAGTGCTTGACGGAGGCACTCGCCTGCGCTTCTATATCGATACACATCCTGTATCGATACAGAACCGAGATCAAGACCGCTCGACGACGAGCACCCGGACCGGCGGCGCAGGAGCCGCCGCACCGGCTGCCCCGACGGAGGGGAGACCCGTGGTCCCGCACACCCAGCCCTGGCGTCCCTCGCGGCGCCAGCTGCTCCGCACCGCCCTGGTCGGTGCCACCGGCCTCGGCGCCGCCGGCGCGACCAGCGCCTGCGCCCCGCAGGCCCCGACCGGCCCGCGGGACTTCACGTTCTGGTCCTTCACCGGCATCGGGCAGAAGGCCGACGTCGAGAGGTTCACGAGCGAGAACCCCGGCGTCACCATCAAGCTCACGGAGGTCGGCAGCTCCCAGGAGACCGCCCAGGCCCTCACCACCGCCATCGCCGGCGGCAGGGTGCCGGACCTCGCACTCGTGCAGGCCGCCGACCTGCCCAAGTTCGCCCTGTCCCCCGACAACTTCGTCGACTACCGCACCCTGGGCGGAGACGACGTCGGCGCGCCGTACCTGGACTGGGTCATCGCCCAGGCCACCACCCGGCAGGGCCAGGTCATCGGCATCCCCACCGACGTGGGCGGCCTCGCGGTGGCCTACCGCAAGGACCTCTTCGCAGCCGCCGGCCTGCCCACGGACCGCGACGAGGTCAGCGCGCTCTGGCCCGACTGGCCCGGCTTCATCGAGACCGGGCGGCGCTACGTGGAAGCCACCGGGAACCCGTTCGTCGACAACGCCGCCACGTCGGTCTTCTACCAGGCCCTGGGGCAGGTCAGCGAGCAGTTCTACGACGCCGACGGCGGCTACGCCTACACCAACCCCCAGGTCAGGCAGGCCTTCGACTGGTCGCTCGACGCCCTGGCGGCGGGCATCTCCGCCCGCGTCGACTCCTTCGGCAGCGCCTGGAACGCCGGCATCGGCCGCGGCGCCTTCGCCGTCACCTGCTCCCCCAGCTGGATGCTCGGCACGATCAAGAGCCAGGCGCCCGACCTCGAGGGCCAGTGGGACCTGGCCACCATCCCGAACGGCATCGGCAACTGGGGCGGCAGCTACCTCGCCATCCCCGCCGCCGCCGAGCGCAAGGAGGCGGCCTGGGAGTACGTGCGCAGCGTGCAGTCGCCCGCCAGCCAGCTGCGGCACTTCGTCGACGCCGGCTCGCTGCCCACCACCCCGGAGAACTACAGCGCGCCGGAGCTCGTCGGCTCCACCGACCCCTACTTCTCCGACGCGCCCACCGGCGCGATCTTCACGAAGGCGGTGCTCGACATCACCCCGTTCCCCGTCGGCCGGTACACGGCCGAGATCGGCACCGAGCTGCAGAACGCCATCAAGGCCGTCGAGCTCAGCGCCGCCGACCCCGCGCAGGCGTGGGCCAGGGGCGTGCGCAACGTGGAGGTCGTGGTGGGTGACCTGTGAGCGCCACCCTGACCCCGCAGGCCGGCCGGGTCACCCGGGGGACGACCGCCACCACGCCCGTCGAGAGCCGCTGGGAGCGCCTCGCGCCGTACGGCTACGTCGCGCCGTTCTACCTGCTCTTCGCCGTCTTCGGCCTCTTCCCGCTGCTGTTCACCTTCGTGGTGGCGCTGTACGACTGGAACCCCATCGGCGAGCGCACCTTCGTGGGGCTGGACAACTTCGTCCGGCTCGGCGAGGACCCGCGCTTCTGGAACGCGCTGCGCAACACGTTCAGCATCTGGGTCCTGTCCACGGTCCCGCAGCTGGTCATCGCGCTCGTGCTCGCGCAGGTGCTCAACAAGGCGCGGCTGCGGTTCGCGAACTTCTGGCGCATGTCGATGCTCGTCCCGTACATCACCTCGGTGGCGGCGACCACGATCGTCTTCGCGCAGCTCTTCGACCGCGACTACGGCCTGCTGAACTTCTTCGTCGGGCTGCTCGGCTTCGAGCACATCGACTTCAAGAACACCGTGCTCGGCAGCCACGTGCTCATCGCCGTCATGGTGACCTGGCGCTGGTTCGGCTACACGACGCTGCTGTACCTGGCGTCGCTCCAGGCCGTCCCGCGCGACCTGTACGAGGCCGCGAACGTCGACGGCGCCGGCGAGGTCCAGCAGTTCCTCCACATCACGCTGCCGTCGCTGCGGCCGGTGATCGTCTTCACGGTCATCACCTCGACCATCGGCGGGCTGCAGATCTTCACCGAGCCGCTGCTCCTGCAGCCCACCTCGGGCACCACCTGCGGCGCCGAGCGGCAGTGCCAGACCCTCTCGCTGTTCCAGTTCGAGCAGGGCTTCGGCGTCTTCAACTTCGGCTACGGCAGCGCCATCGGCGTGGCCCTGTTCGCGATCATCGTGGTGGTCGCGCTCGTCAACTACCTGCTGTCCAGCCGTGTGGGGAGGCGTGCCTGATGGCCCAGCTCGTGGACGCTCCGGACGCCGCGGCGCCCGAGGGCGGCAGGGGCGGCCGCAGGCCGCAGCGGCTCGACCGGGTGCCCCGGTCGCGCCAGGTCGGGCGGGTGCGCTGGTACACCTACGCCGTCCTGGCCCTCGCCGTCCTGGCGTGCCTGTTCCCGCTGTACTGGATGTTCGTGGTCGCCTCGGCGGGCACGGAGGCCGCGGCCGAGATGCCACCGCGGGTCGTCCCCGGCGGGCGCCTGCTCGTCGTGACGCAGCTGGTCTTCGACACCATCCCGTTCCTGCGGTCCCTGGTCAACAGCCTCGTCGTGGCCGGGCTCATCGCCGTCGGGCAGGCCTTCCTCTGCTCGCTGGCCGGGTTCGCCTTCGCCAAGCTGTCGTTCAAGGGCCGGGACCCGCTGTTCCTGCTGCTGGTGCTGACGATGACGGTGCCCGCGTCGCTGTCCGTCATCCCCCAGTACATGATCATCGCTCAGCTGGGCTGGGTCGACACCCTCCAGGCGCTGGTGGTCCCGGGCCTGGTGAGCGCGTTCGGCATCTTCTGGATGCGCCAGCACATCTCGGCGACCATCGACGACCAGCTGCTCCAGGCCGCCCGCGTCGACGGCTGCGGCAGCTGGCAGATCTTCACGAGGATCGCCTTCCCCATCGTGCGGCCGGCCGCCTTCGTCCTGGGGCTGCTGGGCTTCGTCAACGCCTGGAACGACTTCCTCTGGCCGTTCATCGTGCTGAAGTCGCCCGAGGTCTACACCGCGCAGATCGCCATCAAGGCGCTGCAGTCGAACCTGACGGTCGACCTCGGCCTGGCGATGGCCGGCTCCTTCCTCGTGACCATCCCCCTGCTCGTGCTGTTCGTGTTCTTCGGCCGCCAGATGGTGTCCGGGATCATGGACGGCGCGTTCAAGGGCTGACCCCCACCGACCCCCGCCGACCCCCGACCCGCTGCTGGAGACCTCGGCGGCCCGTGCGAGCACCCCCCGGAGCGCACCGTGAGCGACAGCTCCCCCCTGTCAGCGGCCCAGGTCGAGCAGTTCCTGGCCACCGGCGTCGTGACCGTCGACGGCGCCTTCGACCCCGCCGCCCAGCCGCCGGGCTGGGTGGCGCGGGGCTGGGAGCGCCTCGAGGTCGACCCCGACGACCCGGAGACCTGGACGAGGCCGCGGGTCCACCTCCCGACGGAGCAGCGGGTCGACGCTGCGCGGCTGGCCCCGCGCGCCCACGCGGCGGCGCTGCAGCTGCTCGGTCACACCGGCGCCGACCAGCGCGTCGACCTGCCGTGGCAGTGGGGTGACGGGTTCATCGCCAACCTCGGCGTCGGAGCGGACAGGCCCTTCGCGCCGCCGTCGCCCCAGGTGCCCGGATGGCACAAGGACGGCGACTTCTTCCGCCACTTCCTCGACTCCCCCGAGCAGGGGCTCCTCACGATCGTGCTGTGGACCGACGTGCTCTCGACCGGCGGCGGCACCTTCGTCGCCACGGACTCCGTCGGCGTGGTGGCCCGCCACCTGGCCGAGCACCCCGAGGGCCTGCTGCCCACCGAGCTGCAGGAGACGCCGCTCATCAGCCGCTGCCGGGAGTTCACCGAGGTGACGGGCCGCGCCGGCGACGTCGTGCTGATGCACCCGTTCACGCTGCACGCGACGTCTCAGAACGTGCTGCGCGCGCAGCGGCTCATCACCAACCCCCCGATCGCGCTGCGCGAGCCGATGCGCTTCGACAGGTCGGGTGCCGCCGGCGACCAGCACTCCACCGTGGAGCAGGCCGTGCTGAGGGGCCTGGGTGCGGACTCGTTCGCGTTCGCGCCGTCGCAGCCCCGGGAGGCCGTGACCCCCGAGCGCCTGCGCCGCGCCTCCTGACCGTCCCTCCGCGGCAGCGTGACGGACGCATCTGCAGGTCACGACAAGGCACGGCAGGCCTCGGCGCCGTTGCAGCCCTACTCGTGCGGCTGCACCGCCGGCTGCTGGGGGGCTTCGCGCCAGTGGACGACTGGCACAGGGCCACCCCGTGCCAGCAGGAGTGGCACGGGGTGGCCCTGTGCCACTCGGGACCCAGCGGGTCAGGCGGCGGCGCTCACCTCGAGCAGGCTCTTCCACGGGTCCTCGAAGCGCAGCGTGCGACCGTCGTCGCGCACGTCCACCCGCGCGGCGCGCAGCCGCGACGCCAGCGCGTCCAGGTCGGAGCGCCCCGGCAGCACCAGCGACACCTGACCCAGCCCCAGGGTCGCGGCACGGGCACCGGCACCGCGGCTCGACCAGGTGTTCATGGCCATGTGGTGGTGGTACCCGCCCGCCGCCACGAACAGCGCTCCGTTCCACTCGGCGGTCACCTCGAAGCCCAGGGCGTCGACGTAGAAGGCGCGCGCCGTCTCGACGTCGCCGACCTTGAGGTGCACGTGGCCGACCTCCGCGGAACCCCCGGCCGGCTGGTCGAGCGGGGCTGCGACGTGCTCGCGCAGGAAGGTGTTCGGGTCGAGGGGGGCGTTGTCCATGACCACGCGCCCGGCCTCCCAGTCCCACTGCTCGCGCGGGCGGTCCCAGTACAGCTCGATGCCGTTGTCCTCGGGGTCGGTGAAGTAGAAGGCGTTCGAGACGAGGTGGTCGGCGGACCCGACGTAGCGCGAGCGGGGGTGCTGCGCGGCGCGGGCCACGGCGTCGGCGAGCCCGGCGCGGTCGGGGAAGAGCAGCGCGGTGTGGAACAGCCCGGCCTCCCCGCGCCGCGGCGCCGGCAGCCCGGGGGTGTGCACGAGGACGACGAGCGCCGTCGTCCCGCGCCCGAGCACCGCGTGCTGCGCACCCGCCGCACCCGGGGTCGCCAGGTCGACGGCGGTGCGCGCGGCCGCGCCGTCGAGCTCCGCGAGGCCGAGGGCGTCGCGGTAGTAGGCGGTCATCCCTGGCAGGTCGGCGACGTGGAGCGTGACGGCGTCCATCGCGGTGCCGCCCGGGAGCAGCAGCTCGCTGCTGGTCGAGGTGGTGGTCATGGCGGGTCCTCCGGAGGTCGTGGAGGTGTGCGCAACTCCCATGATCACGGGCAGTCCTGTTCGTGACTCCCATGATCACGGAGGTCTCCCTGTCGTGATCATGGACGTCGCGCACACGACCATCCGTGATCATGGACGTTGCGAACACCCAGCGTGCGGGGTCAGAGCAGGCCGGTGGTGGCGCCGCCGTCGACGCCCACGGCGGTGCCGTTGACGAAGGC
>JAKONK010000053.1 GCA_022701985.1 Actinomycetales bacterium | reverse complement strand
GGTCGCGAAAGGGGAGCTGCTGATGGCATTCAAGGTCGGCGAGACGGTCGTCTACCCCCACCACGGGGCGGCCCTCATCGAAGAGATCAAGAACCGCACGATCCGCGGCGAGGAGAAGATGTACCTCCGCCTCAAGGTGGCCCAGGGAGACCTGACCATCGAGGTGCCGGCGGAGAACTGCGACCTCGTCGGCGTGCGCGACGTCGTCGACAAGGCCGGTGTCGACAGGGTCTTCGGCGTCCTGCGCCAGCCCTACACCGAGGAGCCGACCAACTGGTCGCGCCGCTACAAGGCCAACCTCGAGAAGCTCGCCTCCGGCGACGTCATCAAGGTGGCCGAGGTCGTGCGCGACCTGTACCGCCGCGACCAGGACCGCGGCCTGTCGGCCGGCGAGAAGCGCATGCTCGCCAAGGCCCGTCAGATCCTCGTCTCCGAGCTCGCGCTCGCGGAGAAGACCGAAGAGGCCCGCGCCGAGGCCCTCCTCGACGAGGTCCTCGCCAGCTGAGCACCGCCTGCGTCCTCGTCGCCGCCGGGTCAGGGACCCGGCTGGCGGCGGGGGCACCGAAGGCCTTCGTGCTCCTCGACGGCCGGGAGCTGCTCGTCCACGCCGCTGAGCGCGTCCTGCGCTCCGGGTCGGTCGAGCAGCTCGTCCTCGTCGTGCCCGCGGGGCGCGAGGGGGAGGCGCTCGCCCTCGTCGCCGGGCTGCCCGGTGCCGGGGCCGTCGCCGTCTGCGCGGTCGCCGGGGGCGCGGACCGCCGCTCCTCCGTGGCCGCGGGGATCGCCGCGCTCGACGCAGGCGTCGACGTCGTCCTCGTGCACGACGCCGCGCGCTGCCTGACTCCGCCCGTGCAGGTCTCCGACGTGGCTGCCGCGGTCGCGGCGGGCCACGAGGCCGTCGTCCCGGGCCTCCCCGTGACCGACACCGTGCGCGCCACGGACCCGCCCGGCTCCGGCACGACCGGCGGGAGCGTCCAGCTCGACAGGACCGTCCTCCGGCTGGTCCAGACGCCGCAGGGGTTCCGCCGCGACCTGATCGAGCGGGCCCATGCAGCCGCCGCCGGTCACGACGCCCCCGCCGCCGCCCTCGCGGTGACCGACGACGCGTCCCTGGTCGAGCTCTTCGGTGCCCGCGTCCACGTCGTCCCCGGCCACGAGGAGGCCCTGAAGGTGACCCGTCCCGTCGACCTGCTGGTCGCGTCGGCCCTGCTCGAGCGCGAGCGCGCCGGAGACCCGCTGTGAGCGCGCCGCTGCCCCGCGTGGGCGTGGGCGTCGACGTCCACGCCGTCGCGCCCGAGGGCTCCGACCGGCCCCTCCGCGTGGCCGGGCTGCTGTGGCCCGGGGAGCGGGGTCTGGCGGGCCACTCCGACGCCGACGTGGCCGCGCACGCCGCCTGCGACGCGCTGTTCTCGGCCGCCGGCATCGGCGACCTCGGGGCGCACTTCGGCACCGCGGAGCCGCAGTGGGCCGGTGCCGCCGGCGTCGTCCTGCTCGCGGAGGCGGCGCGGCGCGTGCGCGAGGCGGGCTACGAGGTCGGCAACGTCGCCGTCCAGGTGGTCGGCAACCGCCCGAAGGTCGGCACCCGGCGCGCGGAGGCCGAGGCGGCCCTGTCGCAGGCGTGCGGCGCCCCCGTGTCGGTCTCCGGCACCACCACCGACGCCCTGGGCCTGACCGGCCGCGGTGAGGGCGTCGCGGCGATCGCGACGGCCCTCGTCGTCGCCGCTCCCCGGATGTGACCGTGGGCGCCCGCCACCCGTGAGGGTGGCCGGCGCCCACGACCGCGGACGGGATGGCGTCAGGCGGGGACGACCAGACCGGAGGTCTTGGTGCGGGCCACCTCGAAGCGCGCGGCGACGTCGGCCCAGTTGACGATGTTCCACCAGGCCTTGACGTAGTCGGGCTTGACGTTCTTGTAGTCCAGGTAGAACGCGTGCTCCCACATGTCCAGCATGAGGACCGGCACGAGGGTCACCGGGACGTTGCCCTGCTGGTCGTAGAGCTGCACGATGACCAGGCGCTGGCCCACGGAGTCCCACGCGAGGATCGACCAGCCGGAGCCCTGGATGCCGAGGGCGTTGGCGGTGAAGTGCGCGCGGAAGCCGTCGAAGGAGCCGAAGAACTCGTCGATCGCCGCGGCCAGGTCGCCGACGGGCTTGTCGCCGCCGTCCGGGGACAGGTTCGGCCAGAAGATCGAGTGGTTGATGTGCCCGCCGAGGTTGAAGGCGAGGTTCTTCTCCAGCCCGGTGATGGAGCCGAAGCTGTTCTTCTCCCGCGCCTCCGCCATCTGCTCCAGCGCGGTGTTGGCGCCGGCCACGTAGGTCGCGTGGTGCTTGTCGTGGTGCAGCTGCATGATCGCGCCGCTGATGTGCGGCTCGAGGGCGCTGTAGTCGTAGGGCAGGTCGGGCAGGACGTAGTCCGCCATGGGCTCCTCCTCGTCGCTCTCGCCGCCCGGCGCGAGGGGTGCCGGCGGCCCGTCAGGTGCGCCGCACCCGCCCGGCTGCGAGCCGCGGGGTGCGCCGTCCCCTCCGAGCATTCCGCCGACGTCCGGGACGGGCAACACCGGGGTGCCCCGCCGCCCCCGCGGTGTCCCCCCTCCGGGTGGGGACGGGTCGGGACCGTGCTCAGCGGGGCGGCCTGAGGCGCCTCGTCCCCTTCTGTCCCGTTCTGCACCCATCCGGCGCCGCGGCTGCGCCGAACGGGTGGCGCCAGCAGGGGCCGACGTCGACCCCCGGGCCTCGATGAGGGAGAGCACGTGTTCGGGAACAAGCTCGTCACGGACATGATCAGCCGCAGCGCCGAGAACGGCGCCGACCGGCGGGCGTTCCTGCGCACCGCCGGTGTCGCGGGTCTCGGGGTCGTCGGCGCCACGGCGCTCGCCTCCCCGGCGGCGGCGACCGGCACGAAGGACGGCGGGGGCGGGGGCGGAGGCGCCATCAGCGACGGCGCGATCCTGAACTTCGCCCTGAACCTGGAGTACCTGGAGGCCGAGTTCTACTCGCGCGCCTTCTACGGCAGGGGCCTGGACGACGGCCTCACCACCGGCGCCTGCACCCGCGGCGACGTCAACGGCGGCCGCAAGGTGGAGTTCAAGAGCAAGCTCGTCCGCGGGATCGCCGAGGAGATCGCCAACGACGAGATCGCCCACGTGAAGTTCCTGCGCGGTGCGCTCGGCGGTGCCGCCGTCGCGCGGCCGGCCATCGACTTCACCGGAGCCTTCAACGCCGCCGCCAGGGCCGCCGGGCTCATCAAGGACGGGCAGTCGTTCGACGCGTTCGCCGACGACACGAGCTTCCTGCTCGGCGCCTACCTCTTCGAGGACGTCGGCGTCACGGCCTACAAGGGCGGAGCGCCCCTGATCAGCAGCAAGACGTACCTGGACGCCGCTGCCGGCATCCTGGCCGTCGAGGCGTACCACGCGGGTGCCGTGCGGACCGTCATCTACACCGAGGGCCTGGCCGACGCCGCCAACAAGATCTCCGACGCGCGCGACTCCCTCGACGGGAAGACCGACCTCGACCAGGGCGTCTCGCAGGCGAAGGGCCGGATCAACGTGACGCCGGTCGACGCCAACGCGATCGCCTTCAGCCGCACCCCCCAGCAGGTGCACAACATCGCCTACCTGAACCCCGCGCAGGGCGTGCGCTCCGGCGGGTTCTTCCCCGCCGGCACCAACAACCAGGACGCGCGCCTCACCACGACCTGACGGCCGGCGCCGGGCTCCGGGGGCCGCTCACCAGCTCCCGGGGCCCGGCGGGGCGACCTGCCGGGGCTCGTCGGCGCGGGACCGGGCCCACGCCGGGTCAGCGGCCCCGCGCCACCGCCAGCGCGCCGCGCAGCAGCGACAGGGCCGCCTCGTCGTCCAGCCCCGCGGCCACCGCCTCCCGCGCGAGCGCCGCTGCGGCGCTGCGGGCCGCCGCGTCACCGCGGGGTGCTGCGCGGTCGCGCACCACGGTGCCGGCGCGGCTGGCGGTCGCCACCACGTCGGACGCCTCCAGCGCGCGGTAGGCGCGCGCCACCGTCCCGGCGGAGACCCCCAGCTGCTCGGCGAGCCCCCGGACCGTGGGCAGGCGGTCGCCGGGGGTCAGGACGCCGTCGTCGACGGCGGCGACGACCTGGTCGTGCACCTGCTGCCAGGGCGCGGCGGCGCCGGGGCCGCGGTCGAGGTCGACGCGCAGCCCCGGTCCGGCCGCCCGGTCGGGAGCCACCTCAGTGGCCCCTGTCGACCCACTCCTGCAGGTGCGGCGACTCGTCGCCGACCGTGGTCGAGCCGCCGTGACCCGGCACCACTGCGGTGCCCGGGGGCAGCGCGAGCAGGCGCTCCCGGATGGAGGTGATGATCGTCGGGAAGTCGCTGAAGGAGCGGCCGGTGGCCCCGGGCCCCCCGGCGAAGAGCGTGTCACCGGTGAGCACGGTCTCCAGCGAGGGCACGTAGAGGCACACCGAGCCGGGGGAGTGCCCCGGGGTGTGCAGCACGTGCACCTCGTGGCCGGCCACGACGAGGACCTGGCCGTCCTCGAGGAGCTCGCTCGGCGCCGACGTCGGGTGGGTCAGCGTCCACAGGCCGAGGTCGTCGCGGTGCAGCATCACCGGCGCCGCGAAGCGCTCCCCGGCCGCGGGGGCGCGGCGCACGTGGTCGTCGTGGGCGTGGGTGCACACGACGGCGACGACGCGCCGGCCGCCCACCAGCGCGGCGATGGCCTCGAGGTCGTGCGGCGCGTCGACGACGAGGCACTCGGCGTCGTCCCCGAGCACCAGGACGTTGTTCTCGACGTCGAAGGTCTGCCCGTCGAGGCTGAAGGTGCCCTCGGCGGTGCCCCGGTCGAGGCGGAAGGTCCCCGTCGCGGCGGTCACAGGACCACCACCGAGCGCAGCACGTCGCCGCGGCCCATGGCGGCGAACGCGGCCTCGACGTCGCCCAGGCCCACCGTCTCGGTGACGAAGTCCTGCAGGGGGAACCTGCCCTGCAGCGCCAGGGCGGCGAGCATCGGGAAGTCGCGCTCGGGCAGGCAGTCGCCGTACCAGCTCGACTTCAGCGCGCCTCCCCGGCCGAAGACGTCGAGCAGGGGCAGCTCGATCCTCATCTGCGGGGTCGGGACGCCCACGAGCACCACGGTGCCGGCGAGGTCGCGGGCGTAGAACGCCTGCTCGTACGTCTCCGGGCGACCCACGGCCTCCACGACGACGTCGGCACCGTTGCCGCCGGTCAGTGCGCGGATGCTCTCCACGGCGTCGGAGGAGCGGCTGTTCACGGTGTGGGTGGCCCCGAAGCGCCTCGCGACCTCGAGCTTGCGGTCGTCGACGTCCACCGCGATGACGGTGGTCGCCCCGGCGAGCTTCGCGCCGGCGATGGCGGCGTCGCCGACGCCGCCGCACCCGATGACGGCCACGGAGTCACCGCGGGTCACCGCGCCGGTGTTCACGGCCGCGCCGAAGCCCGCCATGATCCCGCAGCCCAGGAGGCCCGCGGCGGCGGCGGGGAGGGCCGGGTCGACCTTGGTGCACTGCCCGGCGTGCACGAGGGTCTTCTCGGCGAAGGCGCCGATGCCGAGGGCGGGGGACAGGGGCGTCCCGTCGGCCAGGGTCATCTTCTGCTCGGCGTTGTGCGTGGCGAAGCAGTACCAGGGGCGGCCGCGGCGGCAGGCGCGGCAGCTGCCGCAGACCGCGCGCCAGTTGAGGACGACGTAGTCGCCCACGGCGACGTCGGTCACCGCCTCGCCGACCGCGGAGACCACGCCCGCGGCCTCGTGGCCCAGCAGGAAGGGGTAGTCGTCGGAGATGCCGCCCTCGCGGTAGTGCAGGTCGGTGTGGCAGACGCCGCAGGCCTGGACGTCGACCACGGCCTCGAAGGGGCCCGGGTCGGGGACCACGACGTCGACGAGCTCGACGGGAGCTCCCTTGCTGAGGGCGACGACGCCCTTGACGGTGTGAGGCATGGGGCGACGCTAGCGAGCCGCTCGCCCGTCGTCACCCACGGACCGGCGCACCGGCGGCCGCTGGTGCACCGGCGGGGCGACCGGGGTCCGCGGCGCTGGACCGGGCGGCCCGCCAGCGCCGATAACCTGGGGGGGTGCCCCTCCGCCTGTACGACACCGAGGCCGCCGCCGTGCGCGACTTCGAGCCCCTGCGCCCCGGAGCGGCCTCCATCTACCTCTGCGGCGCCACCGTGCAGGCGCCGCCGCACATCGGGCACCTGCGCTCCGGCGTCGCCTTCGACGTGCTGGCCCGCTGGCTCGAGGTCGGCCACGGCCTCGAGGTGACGTTCGTGCGCAACGTCACCGACATCGACGACAAGATCCTCACGAAGGCCGCCGACGCCGGCCGCCCCTGGTGGGCGTGGGCGTACACCCACGAGCAGGCCTTCACGGCCGCCTACGACGCCGTGGGCGTGCGCCGCCCCACCTACGAGCCGCGCGCCACCGGCCACGTGCCGGAGATGGTCGAGCTCGTGGAGCTCCTGGTCGAGCGCGGTCACGCGTACGCCGCCGCCGACGGCTCGGGCGACGTCTACTTCGACGTCCGCTCCTTCGCCGAGTACGGCGCGCTGACGCACGTCAGGATCGACGACGTCGCCCCCGCCGAGGACGCCGACCCCCGCGGCAAGCGCGACCCCCGCGACTTCGCCCTCTGGAAGGGCTCCAAGCCCGGCGAGCCCGCCACGGCCTCGTGGCCCACGCCGTTCGGCCGCGGCCGACCGGGCTGGCACCTGGAGTGCTCCGCGATGGCCCGCCGCTACCTCGGCGACGCCTTCGACGTCCACGGCGGCGGCCTCGACCTGCGCTTCCCCCACCACGAGAACGAGCAGGCGCAGAGCCGCGCCGCCGGCCTCGGGTTCGCCTCCTACTGGCTGCACAACGGCTGGGTCACGCAGGGCGGGGAGAAGATGAGCAAGTCGCTCGGCAACTCCCTGCTGGTCACCGAGGTGCTGAGGAGCACGACCCCGCTGGCGCTGCGCTACTACCTCGGCTCGGCGCACTACCGGTCCAACCTGGAGCACTCGGCCACGTCGCTCACCGAGGCGGAGAGCGCCGTCGGGCGCGTGGAGACCTTCCTGCGCCGGGTGCAGCCGGTCGTCGACGCCTACGCCTCCCGCCCCGCCGGCTCCGGAGCCCCGGCGCTGCGCCTCCCGCCCGCCTTCCGCGCCGCCATGGACGACGACCTCAACGTCCCCGGCGCGCTCGCGGTGCTCCACGACACGGTGCGCGCCGGGAACGTCGCGCTCGACAACGACCGCGAGCAGTTCGCCGTCGCCGCCGCCAACGACGTGACCGCCATCGTGCGGGCGCTCGGCATCGACCCGCTCGACCCGCACTGGAGCGGCGGCACCGGCGCCGCGTCGTCGGCGCAGGCCGCCCAGGAGAAGGCCCTCGCCGCCCTGGTGCAGGCACAGCTCGACGCCCGCGCGCAGGCCAGGGCCCGCAGGGACTTCGCCGCGGCCGACGCCGTGCGCGACACCCTCGCCGCCGCCGGCGTGCGCGTCCAGGACTCGTCCGACGGCGCCCGCTGGTCGCTCGGCGGCTGACGCCGCCCACCCACCCCCTCGACAGGAGACCCACCCATGGCCGGCAACTCGACCCGCCGCGGCGCCGTGCGCAACGCCGGCAGCAAGAAGGGCGCCACCACCGGCACCGGGGGCAAGGGCCGCCGGGCCCTCGAGGGCCGCGGCCCCACGCCCCCCGCCGAGGAGCGCACCAAGCACCCCGCCGCCAAGCGCGCCGCAGCAGCCGCGCGCCGCGCCGAGCAGGGCCCGCCCGCGGCGGCCTCCGCCCCGGCGCGCTCGGGAGGGCGGCCCCCGGTCGGCTCTCCCCGCGCGGGCCGCACCACCACCAGCCGCTCCGGCAACGAGGCGGTGGCGGGCCGCAACTCCGTGGTCGAGGCGCTGCGCACCGGCGTCCCGGCGACCGCGCTGCACGTCGCGACCCGCATCGAGACCGACGACCGCGTGCGCGAGGTGCTCCGCGCGGCCGCCGACCGCGGCCTGCCGGTGCTGGAGACGACCCGCACCGACCTCGACCGCATGACCGACGGGGCGGTGCACCAGGGCCTGGTGCTCACCGTGCCGCCGTACTCGTACACCACCCTGGCCGACGTCCTCGACGACGACGCCGCCGCGGGCCGCGCACCGCTGGTCGTGGCCCTCGACGGGGTGACCGACCCGCGCAACCTGGGGGCCGTCGTCCGCTCGGCCGCCGCCTTCGGCGCCTCGTGCGTGCTGCTGCCCGAGCGCCGCTCGGCGGGCATGACCGCCAGCGCCTGGAAGACCTCCGCCGGTGCCGCGGCCCGTCTGCCGGTCGCCCGGGAGACCAACCTGACCCGTGCGCTGAAGGTCGCGAAGGACGCCGGCTGCTTCGTCATCGGACTGGACGCCGACGCCGACGCCCCCGTGGGCTCCGCCGAGGTCGCGCGCATCGCCGAGGGCCCGGTGGCCATCGTCATCGGCTCCGAGGGCCGGGGGCTGTCGCGCCTGGTGCGGGAGGGCTGCGACCTGGTCGCCTCGATCCCCATGGCCGGTGCCGTGGAGTCGCTCAACGCCGGCGTCGCCTGCAGCATCGCGCTGTACGAGGTGGCGCGCGCCCGCACGGCGGCGGGGGCCCGCGCCCGCCTCTGACCGCCTCTGACCGCCTCTGACCGCCTCCGGGTGGGAGCCGGTCGGCGGTCCGCCGGCCGTCCGCCTCAAGCGGGCGCGCCGGCGGTCCGATGAGGGGGACGTGAGCCTCCCCGCCGCCCTGGGCCGCCTCGCCCGCGCGGTGCGCCACGAGGCCGTGACGCCCCGGGAGGGCGCCTCGGTCGAGGTCATGCGCCGGGCCTCGGTCGCGCTGTACCTCGTCGGGGCCGCCGTCACCGGCGCCGGCCTGCTGCTGCGCGGCGACCTGCCCCGCCCCGGTGCCGTGTGGGGCTTCGCCGTCGGTGCAGCGGCCGCCGCGGGAGCGATCCACGCCCTGCGCCACCGGATGACGGCGGTGTGGCACTTCCACGTCACCCAGCTGGTCGCCCTGCTGGCCATCGGCGCGGGCCTGCACCTCTACGGCCCCGGGACCCACGCGGCGGCTGACTCCTGGCTGATGGTGCTCCCCGTCGTCAGCAGCGCCTTCTACTTCAGCGGCCGCGCCCACGCCGCCCACGCCGCCGTCGCCGCCGCGGTGCTGGTCGCCGCCCTGGCGAGCACCGGCTCCTCGGTGGACGACGTCCTCGCCGGCGGGGTCGTCGTGGTCGTCGTGGCGGTGCTCGTGCGCCTGCTGGCCCGCGCCTCGGAGGGCGCGGGGCGCGACCCGCTGACCCGCCTGCCCGACCGCACCAGCACCACCGCCAAGCTGTCGCGGAGCCTGGACCAGGCCGTCCGCGGTGGCGATCCGGTCGTCTTCGCGGTGCTGGGCCTGGACAGGTTCACCGCCGTCAACGACACCCGCGGGCACGCCGCCGGCGACGCCGTCCTGCAGCGGCTCGCCCTGGACTGGTCGGGGGTGCTGCCGCGCGGGGCCGTCCTCGGCCGCTGGAGCGGTGACCAGTTCGCCCTCGTGGTCCGGGGCGACCTGGACGCCGCCTGGGACCTGGTGCAGGGGCTGCGGGCCCGCTGCCCCGAGGACCTGACCTTCAGCGCCGGGGTCGTCGCCGCCGAGATGGACGACGAGCTCGAGGACGTGGTCGACCACGCCGACGGCTCCCTGGCCGCCGCCAAGCGCGCCCAGCGGGGCTCCACCCACCTGTGGGCGCCCGGCACCCCCACCGGGCGGGGCTTCCTCGCGGCCCTGGAGGCCGGTGAGGTCGAGGTGCACTACCAGCCCGTCGTCTCCCTGGCCACGGGCCGCACCACCGGGGCCGAGGCCCTCGTGAGGTGGCGGCGCGCCAGCGGCGGCTTCGTGCCCCCGTCGGACTTCCTGCCGCACGCCGAGACCAGCGGTGCCGTCGTCGACCTGGGCCGCTTCGTGCTCCGGCGGGCCTGCGCCGACGCCGCCTCCTGGCCGTGCCCCGCCGGCCCGGAACCGCTGACGGTGGCCGTCAACGCCTCGGGCACCGAGCTGGCGAGCCCCGACTACGCCGCCTGGGTGGTCTCCGCGCTCCACGCCGCGGACCTGCCCGGGCACCGCCTCGTGGTGGAGGTCGTCGAGGGCCTGCTCGACGAGGACTCCCCGGTGGTGGCCGACAACCTGCACGCGCTGCGCGCCGCCGGGGTGCGCCTCGCCGTCGACGACTTCGGCACCGGGTGGTCGAGCCTGGCCCGGCTGGGCCGCCTGCCGCTGGACGTGCTGAAGATCGACCGGAGCTTCGTCACCACCGTCGCCCCCGGCAGCGACGCGGCGCTGTGCGCCGGCGTGGTCGCGCTGGCGCAGGCGCTGGACATGTCGGTCGTGGCCGAGGGCGTCGAGACCGAGCACCAGGCCGCCTGGCTGCGCGAGCGCGGCTGCGAGGAGGCCCAGGGCTGGTTGTGGGCCCCGGCCCTCCCCGCCTCGGACTTCACCGAGCGGCTCCTGCGCGAGGTGGGCGTCCCGGTGCCCCGCCCCGCGGTCCCGGCAGGGGACCTCCGATGACCCGCCGGGCCCTCCCCCAGCTCCTGCGGGCGCTGGCCGGCGCCGCCCGCACCCAGCCGGCGGTGCACAGCACCACGATCGGTACGACGACGTCGCTGGTCATGGTGCTGTGCGGTGGGACCGTGGCGTTCGCCACGCTCCTGCGGCCCGGCTGGCCGCACTCCTGGCCCTCGCTCGCGGTCGCCCTGCTGGCCGTCGCGGGGGGACTGGTGGTCTGGCCGTTCCGCCGGCGCATGCGCGCCTCGCACCACCTGGCCGTGTACCCGGTGGTCACCCTCGCCATCGGCGCCGGTGTCCACCTCGACGGCGGCGGCACGCCGAGCGCCACCGACGCCGGGCTGTTCGCGGTGATGGTGGTGGTCGCCTTCTTCTTCTTCACCTGGGCCACCGCCGCGGCCCTGACGCTGCTGACCGCCGCGGTCGCGTCCGTCGCGCTCAGCTCGGTGCCGGGCGTCTCGGCGGGGGACCTCGTCGTGCTGATCGGCGAGCTGGTGACCACGGGCGTCGTCGTCGGGCTGCTGTCCCGGTCCATCGCGACGGCGACGACGGCCGCGGAGGTCGACGTGCTCACGGGGCTGCCCAACCGGCGGGGCACCGAGAACCGCCTCGCCGCCTCCCTCGCAGCGCACCGCGGGGACGCGCCCCTGTCGCTGGCGGTCCTCGACCTCGACCACTTCAAGCAGGTGAACGACACCACCGGCCACGCCGCCGGTGACGAGCTGCTGCGCCGCGCGGCGACGGCGTGGAGCGCGCTGCTGCCGCCGTCAGCGGTGCTCGGGCGCTGGGGCGGCGACGAGTTCGTGCTCGTCGTCCGCCTCGACCCCGCCGGGGCCGCGGACCTCACCGACCGCCTGCGGTCGGCGCTCCCGACCGGGCGCAGCTGCACCGCCGGCGTCACGGGGCTCGCCGCCGGGGACGACCTCGACACCGCGCTCCCGCGCGCCGACCAGGCCCTCTACGCGGCCAAGCGCGCCGGACGCGGTCGCACCGCGGTGTGGACGCCGGCCCTGGCCGAGGCTCAGCCGTGGCTGGACAGCCAGCCGTCGATGCGGTCGGACTCGGGGTCGTCGGGGTCGTCGACGCCCGACAGCAGCGGCGCCTCGTCGCCGTCCATGCCCACCGCCGCCAGCTGACCGGTGTTCATGAGCCCCGCCTGCAGGATGAGCGCCTGCTCGTCGGGGCGCTGGGCCAGCACGTCCTCGACGTACCAGCGGGCGGCCTCCAGCAGCGGGATGTCGCGCTGGCGCTCCTGGGAGCGGTACCAGCGGTGCTCCAGCACCTCGTGGAAGATCTCCGCCGGCTCCAGCTTGCGGCGCAGCTCGCGCGGCACGGCCTTTACGACCGGCTCGAAGACCCGCGCCAGCCACTCGTGGGCGACGATCTCCTCCTGGTCGTTCTGGCGGTCCGTGGCGGCGATGTAGCCGTCGAGGTCGTTGAGCAGGCGGCGGGCCTGGTTGTTCTCGGCGTCGATGCCGGTCAGGCGCAGCAGCCGGCGGGAGTGGTGCCCGGCGTCGACGACCTTCGGCTGGATCTGCACCACCGAGCCGCCCACGTCGGTGCTGATGGACAGCTCGCCCACGTCGAAGCCCAGCTCGTTGAGGCGCTCGATGCGGGCCTGCACGCGCCAGCGCTCGCCCTGCTCGAAGGACTCGGTGCCGGTGAGCTCGTCCCAGAGCGAGTAGTACCGCTCGACGATCGAGTTCGCGACCTCCACCGGGTCGACGCCCTCGTCGAGGTACTCCGCGGCCTCCAGGTCCATCAGCTCGCCGGCGATGTTGATGCGCGCGACCTCGACGTCGTTGCTGCGCTGCCCGTCGGACAGCTCGTTGTGCAGCTCACCGGTCTCGGCGTCGACCAGGTAGGCGGCGAACTCCCCGGCGTCGCGGCGGAACAGGGTGTTCGACAGGGACACGTCGCCCCAGTAGAAGCCGGCGAGGTGCAGGCGCACCAGCAGCACGGCGAGCGCGTCGACCAGGCGCGTCGCCGTGTCGGGACGCAGCGACTGGCTGAACAGCGCCCGGTAGGGCAGCGAGAACTGCAGGTGCTGGGTCACCAGCGCCGGGTCGAGCGGCTCGCCGTCGGCCTTGGAGCGCCCGGTGACGACGGCGATCGGCACCACGCAGGGGACCTCCAGGCGGCGCAGCACGCGCAGCAGGCCGTACTCGCGGCGCACGAGCTCCTCGGTGTTCTCCTTGACCGCCGCGACGGTGTCCTGCAGGCGCACGAAGCGCACCACGTGCCGGGAGATGCCGCGGGGCAGCGCCGCCAGGACGTCGGCGGGCCACTGGCTCAGCGGCACGTCCCACGGCAGGTCGGGGAGCGCCAGCGCCGCCGGCGCGGAGCCGAGGGCGGTGATCTGCAGGGGCAGCGCCATGCGCCGATCCTCCCGCACCGGAGGCGGTCGGCGCTGCCGACCCGCGCCGGTAGAGTCGGTCACCGCGCTGGTGAGGCCGCGGGACCACCCGGCCGGGCGCAGCGCCCCCGTCGTGACTCGTGCCGCCGGGCGGCGCCCGACGTGCAGGAGGTGCCGGAGTTGGGCCTGGTCGTGCAGAAGTACGGCGGCTCCTCCGTCGCCGACGCCGAGGGCGTCAAGCGGGTCGCCGCCCGCATCGCCGAGACCCGCCGGGCCGGCCACGAGGTGGTCGTCGTGGTCTCCGCCATGGGTGACACCACCGACGAGCTGCTCGACCTCGCCGAGCAGGTCAGTCCGCTGCCGCCCGCGCGCGAGCTCGACATGCTGCTCACCAGCGGCGAGCGCATCTCGATGGCCCTGGTGGCGATGGCGACGGCCAACCTCGGGATCCAGGCCCGCTCCTTCACGGGCAGCCAGGCCGGCGTCATCACCGACTCCGCCCACGGCCGCGCCCGCATCATCGACGTCACGCCCGGGCGCATCCGCGACGCCCTCGACGCCGGCGACGTCGCCATCGTCGCCGGGTTCCAGGGCGTCTCGGTGGAGACCAAGGACATCACCACCCTGGGCCGCGGCGGTTCCGACACCACCGCGGTGGCGCTCGCCGCGGCCCTGGACGCCGACGTCTGCGAGATCTACACCGACGTCGACGGGGTCTACTCCGCCGACCCCCGCATCGTGCCGACCGCCCGCCGCCTCGAGCGCGTCACCTACGAGGAGATGCTCGAGCTCGCCGCCAGCGGCGCCAAGGTGCTCATGCTCCGGTGCGTCGAGTACGCCCGCCGCTACGGCGTGCCCGTGCACGTGCGCAGCTCGTTCAGCCCCAGGCCCGGGACGCTCGTGGCCGGATCGATGGAGGACCTTCCCGTGGAGCACGCGATCATCACCGGCGTCGCGCACGACCGCAGCGAGGCGAAGATCACCGTGGTCGGGGTGCCCGACAAGCCCGGCACCGCCGCGGAGCTGTTCGAGCACGTGGCCGAGGCCGGCATCAACATCGACATGATCGTGCAGAACGTCTCCGCCGCGGCGACGGGCCTGACCGACGTGTCCTTCACGCTGCCCAAGGCCGACGGCCAGGCGGCGATGACGGCGCTGTCCGCCGCGCAGCCGTCGGTGGGCTTCGGGTCGCTGCGCTACGACGACCAGATCGGCAAGCTCTCGCTGATCGGCGCCGGCATGCGCAGCAACCCCGGCGTCTCGGCGCGCTTCTTCAAGGCGCTCGCCGACAACGGCATCAACATCGAGATGATCTCCACCTCGGAGATCCGCGTGTCGGTCGTCACCCGCGCCGACTCCCTGGACGACGCGGTGCGCGCCGTCCACACGGCCTTCGGGCTCGACGCCGGCTCCGACGAGGGCCCGGCCACCGTCTACGGAGGGACCGGACGATGAGCGAGAGCACCCCCACCCCCGGCGCGCAGGCCGGCCGCAGGCCCGTCCTGGCCGTCGTCGGCGCCACCGGCGCCGTCGGCACCGTGATGCTGGGCATCCTGTCGACGCGCGAGGACGTCTGGGGCGAGATCCGCCTGGTCGCCTCCGCCCGCTCGGCCGGCAGGAAGCTGCGCGTGCGCGGCGAGGAGGTCGAGGTCGTCGCCCTGGCGCCCGAGGTCTTCGACGGCGTCGACGTCGCCATGTTCGACGTCCCCGACGAGGTCAGCGCCGAGTGGGGCCCGGTTGCCGCGGCGCGCGGCGCCGTCGTGGTCGACAACTCCGGCGCCTTCCGGATGGACCCCGACGTCCCGCTCGTGGTGCCCGAGGTCAACGCCGCCGCGGCGCGGACCCGGCCGAAGGGGATCATCGCGAACCCCAACTGCACGACCCTGACGATGATGGACGCGCTCGGCGCCCTCCACCGCCGCTGGGGCCTCACCGAGCTGGTCGTCGCCTCCTACCAGGCCGCCTCCGGCGCCGGCCAGCCCGGCGTCGACAGGCTCCACGACGAGCTCGCCGTGGTCGCCGCCGACCGCAGCCTCGGCAGCCGCTCGGGTGACGTGCGCGGCGCCATCGCCGAGGCCCTGGGCGACGAGCCCTCGCCGTTCCCGGCGCCGCTGGCCCTCAACGTCGTGCCGTGGGCCGGCTCGCTGAAGGACGACGGCTGGTCCAGCGAGGAGCTGAAGGTCCGCGCCGAGAGCCGCAAGATCCTCGGGATCCCCGACCTCAAGGTCTCCGCCACCTGCGTCCGGGTGCCCGTGGTGACCACGCACTCCCTCGCGGTGCACGCCACGTTCCAGAAGGCCATCAAGGTCGACGACGCGCGCCAGGCGCTCGTCGAGGCGCCCAGCGTGGTGGTCCTGGACGACCCGGCCAACGGCGACTTCCCGACCCCTGCCGACGTCGTCGGCTCCGACCCGACGTGGGTGGGGCGCATCCGGCAGTCGCTGGACTTCCCGAACACGCTCGACCTGTTCGTCTGCGGTGACAACCTGCGCAAGGGCGCCGCGCTGAACACCGCGCAGATCGCGGAGCTGGTCGCGCTGGAGCTCGCCGGCCGCTGACGCGGACGCCGACCAGGCGCCGATCGTGCAGAAGACCCGCACCCGGGACTCCCGGCTGCGGGTCTTCTGCACGATCGCGGCCGCCAGCGCCGCCGACGCTGCCAGCGCTGTCAGGCCGCGGTGCTCGACTCCCTGCGGCCCACCGCCCAGAAGGCCACGGCCAGCGCCGTGAAGGCCAGCAGCGGCACCAGCTCCACGAAGAGGTAGGTCCACCGCTCGGAGAACGCCCAGCCGTCGGCGCGGAACTCCTCGGTGAACCACCCCGCGCCCAGGCCCGGGAAGAGGATCTGCACGGTGCAGAAGACGATCCAGCCCGTCGAGACGACCGTCAGCAGCCCGATGGCGGGGGCGCGGTAGGGGCGCGGCGCGTCGGGCAGGCGGCGCCGCAGCACCCACGCCGCCGGGAAGATGCCCAGGTAGCTGATGAGCGTGGTCGAGACGGCCAGCGCCAGGACGACGGTGAAGAACTTGCCGGCGTCACCCGAGGTCACGGTGCTGGCGGCCACGAAGACGAGCGTCGAGATGACCCCCGAGAGCACGTTGACCCGCAGCGGGGTGCCGAAGCGCTCCGAGAACCGGCCCAGGGCCCGGGGCCCCGCGCCGTCGTAGCAGGAGACCGCCAGCGTGCGGTCCGAGCCCATGATCCAGGTCAGCCCCGAGGTGAAGGCGACCACCGCCACGAGCACGCCCATCGCCCAGCCGACGGCGGTGGAGAACGGCGCCAGGGTGACCGCGGTGGTGCCGTCGGCGGCGGCGGTGACGGACCCGCCGAGCACGGTCAGGGTCTGGCGGATCGCGTCGGAGAAGCCGGCCAGGCCGCTGGCCTGGGACTCCGGGAGCACCACGAGGATGCCCAGCACGGGCAGCGCGTACAGCAGCCCGGTGGCGACGACGGACTTCCGGATGCCCGCGGGCACGTCCTTCGCGGCGTCCTGCATCTCCTCGCCCGCGGCGCTGGGCAGCTCGAAGCCCACCAGGCTGAACAGCACCACGGGCGCCAGCAGCACGAACCCGGCGAACGTCGGCGCGTAGCTGCCGACCGACGGGCCGTGGAAGCCGTGCTGCAGGCCGTAGGCGAGCACCAGCGCGCTGAACAGCCCCAGCAGGGCGAAGCGGGCCAGGGCCCCGACGGTGGCGACCCACTTGCCCACGCGGAAGCTCAGGACGGCGAAGAGCACGCCCGCCCAGATGAACACCATCGCGAAGGCGTACTGGAACGGCAGCGAGAAGGCCTCGCCGCCGTGGAAGAAGGTCATGAGGCCGCCGAGCGCCGTGCCGACCAGGGTGCCGCCCATCCAGACCGGGTTGGTCACCCAGTAGAAGAGGTTGTTGACGGCGCCCGCGAGGCGCCCGAAGGCCATGCGCACCCAGACGTAGGGCCCGCCCTCCTCGGGGAAGGTGGCGCCGAGCTCGGCCAGGAGGACCGACGAGGGCACCGCGAAGAGCAGCAGGCACACCACCAGCCACGTGAAGCCCTGCCCGCCCTCGGAGGAGAGCGTGCCGAGCGCGTCGATGCCGACGAGCGTGCACACGAGGAAGAAGAAGATGTCGGCGCGGCCGAAGTGCTTGCGCAGCTTGCTCTTCTCCGCCGCGGCGGTGCTGCTGACCGTCTCGCCGTCCGGTGCGAGACCGACCGGACCCACCGGCTCCTGGACCCCTGCTGCTGCCACGTCGCACCCACCTGCTGGTCACGCGCCTGCGCCCGGCTCTGCGGGCATGCCGGGCGGCAGTGTGGTCCCGTCCGTGTGTCGTGCGCATGAACGGCGCCTGTGAGAGCCGGCGAGCGCGGGCCGGTCGGGTGGCGCGCGAGCACCCCGTGACGAGCAGAGGGCCCCTGCGAGCTGCAGGGGCCCTCTGGAGGGTCGGGGTGACAGGATTTGAACCTGCGGCCTCTTCGTCCCGAACGAAGCGCGCTACCAAGCTGCGCCACACCCCGGTGGAGCGCACCCACTCTAGCCGAGGCCGGGGGTGCTGCTCGACGCGGTTCCTCCGGGCGGCCCCCGAGCCCCCGCTCAGGCGCTGACGAGCTCCAGCAGGGTCGCCTCCGGGGCGCAGGCGAAGCGCACCGGCGCGTAGGGGCTGGTGCCCAGGCCCGCCGACACGTGGAGCCAGCTGGAGCGGCGCCCCCGCTCCCACCGGTGCAGGCCCTTGGCCATCGAGCGGGGCAGGTCGCAGTTCGTGGTCAGGGCGCCGAAGCCCGGCACGCACAGCTGCCCGCCGTGCGTGTGCCCCGCGATGATCAGCGGGTGACCGTCGGCGGTCATCGCGTCGAGCACTCGGCGGTACGGGGCGTGGGTGATGCCGATCGACAGGTCGGCGGCCGGGTCGGGGGCACCGGCGAGGTCGAGGTAGCGGTCGCGCTGCAGGTGCGGGTCGTCGACGCCGACGAGGTCCAGGCGGCGCCCGTCGACGTCCAGGCGGCCCTTGGCGTTCGTGAGGTCGACCCACCCGGCGTCGCCGAACGCGCCGACCAGGCGCTCGGTGGGCAGCGGGGTGGGGGTGGCGTGCGCGCGAGAGGGGCGCCAGAGGTAGGCGGCGGGGTTCTTGGGCTTCGGCGCGTAGTAGTCGTTGGAGCCGAGCACGAACGCACCCGGCAGCTCCAGCAGGGGCTCGAGCGCCTCCAGCACCTCCGGCACGGCCTGCGGGGAGGTGATGTTGTCGCCGGTGTCGACCACCAGGTCGGGCTCGAGGGCCGCCAGGCCGCGCACCCACTCCTTCTTGGCCCGCTGCCCGGCGATCATGTGGATGTCGGAGACGTGCAGCACCTTCAGCGGTGCCTGGCCCGAGGGCAGCACCGGCACCTGGAAGCGGCGCAGGCGGAACGACCGCACCTCGTACCCCGCGCCCCAGGCCACGCACCCGGCTCCGACGGCGGCCAGGGCCCCCGTGACCAGCGCTGCCCGTCGGATACCTCGGTGCTCCACCTCGCGAACCCTGCCAGACTCGCCGGGTGAGCACGACGAGCACCTCCACCAGCACGGGCAGCGGCGGGTCCCTCGCGGACCGCCTCCGCGACGACCTGAACACCGCCCTCAAGGCCCAGGACGCCGTCCGCCGCGACACCCTGCGCATGGCCCTGACCGCCGTGAAGACCGCCTCGGTGGCGGGCACCGAGGCGCGCGAGCTCTCCGACGAGGAGGTCCTCGCCGTCCTGCGCACCGAGGTGAAGAAGCGCAAGGAGGCAGCCGAGGCCTTCGCCGGTGCCGGCCGCGCCGAGTCCGCCGAGCGCGAGCGCGCCGAGGAGGCCGTGCTGGCCGGCTACCTGCCCGCACAGGTCGACGACGCCGCGCTGCAGGCCGCCGTCGCCGCCGCCGTGGAGCAGGCCGCCGCCGGCGGCAAGACCGGGATGAGCGCCATGGGTGCCGTCATGGGCGTGCTGCGCCCGCAGCTGGGCTCCACGGTCGACGGCGGGCGCCTGTCCGCCGAGGTGCGCCGCCAGCTCTCCGCCTGACGGCGCCACCGGGCCGCCGCGGTGGAGTCCCGTCCCGGAGGGCCGCCCTCCTGGAGACGGGGCTCCTCCGCCGTGCCTACAGGGACAGGACGACGGCGGCGACCGCGGCGTTGGCGAGGTTGGCCATCGCACCCGCGAGCAGCGCCCGTGGGGCGAGAGCGGCCACCTCGCCACGGCGCTCCGGCGACAGCGAGCCGATGACGCCGATCATGATGGCGATCGAGCCGAGGTTCGCGAAGCCCGCCAGCGCGATCGTCACGACCGCCACGGTCAGCGGGTCGAGCGAGCCGACCTGCGGGCCGAAGTCGGAGTACGCCACGAACTCGTTGAGGAACGTCTTCTGGCCGATCCAGGAGCCGGCCAGCCCCGCCTCCGACCACGGCACGCCCAGCAGCCACGCCAGCGGTGCGAGCAGCCAGCCGAGCACGCCCTGCACCGTGACGCCGTCGGCGCCGAACCAGCTCGCGATCCCGCCGACGACGCCGTTGACCAGCGCCAGCAGGGCGATGAACGCGATCAGCAGCGCACCGACGACGACGGCGA
This sequence comes from Actinomycetales bacterium, assembly GCA_022701985.1. Classification (GTDB taxonomy): domain Bacteria; phylum Actinomycetota; class Actinomycetes; order Actinomycetales; family Quadrisphaeraceae; genus Quadrisphaera. The sequence continues at coordinate 46,722 of JAKONK010000053.1, read as the reverse complement.
TGCGCCCGCCCGCCAGCGCCCCGCGGCCCAGGGCGTCGATGGCGTTCGCGGACTCGGTGTCGCGGACCCTCCGCACGTCGTCGTCACCGGTGGTCTCCTGCACCGGCTCGGTCTCCGGCAGGAGCAGCTTGGCCATGAGCAGCGACGCCGGGGCGTTCATCGCGGTCGCCGCCAGGAGGTAGGGGAGCGGGGCGCCCAGCTGGGCGTACCCCAGCAGCGTCGAGCCGGCGGCCGCGGCGAACCCACCGGTCATGACGGCGAACAGCTGGGAGCGCGTGAGGCGCCCGAGGTAGGGCGCAATCATCAGCGGCGCCTCGCTCTGCCCCAGGAAGATGACCACGGAGGCGAAGAAGCTCTCCAGCCGCGAGACGCGCAGCAGCCAGCCGATGGTCCCGCCGAGGGCCCACGCCACGTGCTGGACCACCCGCAGGTAGAACAGCAGCTGGATGATGGCGCCGAGGAAGATGATCACCGGGAGGACGCCGAAGGCGAAGACCGAGCCGAGGGAGGGCCCCACCTCGGTCAGGGGCCCGAAGAGGAACGTCGTGCCCTCGTCGGCGTAGCCGATCAGGCGCTCGACGCCCCCTGCGACGGCGTCAAGCGCCGCACGGCCGGGGCCCCAGCGGAGCACCAGCAGCGCGAAGACCACCTGCAGCGCGAGCGCTGCGCCCACCGTCCGCCACGGGATGCGCCGGCGGTGCACGGAGAACAGCACCCCGACGCCGAGGAGGACCGCCAGGCCCAGGAGTCCGCGCACGGGCCACACCCAACAGCCGCGGTGCCGCGGCTGCCAGTCAGGTGGTCAGCGGGCGAGCATCAGCCCTGGCCGCCGTCCTCGCCGCCGCCGCCCTCGGGGGCCGGCTCGACGGTGGTGCCCTGCGTGCCGCCGCCCTGACCGGCGCCCTGGCCACCGCCCTGGTCACCGCCCTGGCCCTGGTCACCGCCGCCCTGGCCCTGGTCGCCGCCCTGACCAGCGTCCTGGCCGCCGCCCTGGTCACCGCCGCCCTGGTCACCGCCGCCCTGGCCCTGGTCGCCGCCGTCGGCGGGGGCGCTGGTCTGGCCGCCACCGCCACCGCCACCGCCGCTCGGACCGCGGGTCGCCTGCGGGCGCGGCGGGGCCGGGGCCCGGCCGATGATGTTCTGCGGCGGGTCGGTGAAGCTGAGCTCCTCGGCGCCGTCGAGGGCGCGGTTCATGTAGCTCTGCCACATCGGCGCGGCGACGGTGCCGCCGTACATGGTCCCGTAGGTGCGGCCGGCGATGCGGGCCCCGTTGATCGACATGCTCCGCTCCGGGACGCCGATCCACACCGAGGTGGCCAGCTGCGGGGTGTAGCCGGTGAACCAGGTGGCGACGGAGTTGTTGGTCGTCCCCGTCTTGCCGGCGGCCTCGCGGCCCCCGGCGAGCCCGCGTCCCCGGGCCGTGCCGTCCGTGAGCACGCGCTGGAGGGCGTAGTTCACGCCGTCGGCGACGGGCTGCGGGATGGCCTGGTTGCACTCGGCGCCCGGGACGGTCAGGGCCTGGCCGTCGGCCCCCGTGATGGACGCGATGGCGCGCGGCGCGCAGTAGTTGCCCCGCGCCGCGAAGGCGGCGTAGGCCGTGGCCACGCTGAGCGGGGCCACCTCGTCGACGCCGAGCATCATCGCCGGGGTCACGTTGATGTCCGTGCTGACCTGACCGGTGATGTTGCGCTTGTCGGCCTTGGCCTTGTGCATGCCGAGCGCCTGGGCCGTGGCGCCCACGTCGCACAGCTGCAGCTGGTTCTCCATGGCCGCGTAGCCGGTGTTGATGGACTTGTAGGTGGCCTCGATCACGGGCATGGTCCCGCTCTCCTCGCCGTCCCCGGCGTTCCCGGGGCCGTACTCGGGGCCCTGGAAGCCCGAGCCGGAGTAGCAGCTGCCGTACTTCCAGCTGTTGTTCGGGTAGTCGCGCTCGGTGCCGTTGACGGTGGCGTTGAGGGTGCGGCCCGAGGCCAGCCACTGGGCCAGCACGAACGGCTTGAAGTTCGACCCGGGCTGGAAGCCGCCCGAGCCGCCCTCGAGGAAGTCGGTGTTGTAGTTGATGGACGTGTAGCCCAGCGGGGCGTCGGGCGAGGTGCTGTAGGTGCGGTTCTGCGCCATCGCGATGATGTTGCCGGTGCCCGGCTCCACGGAGACGATCGAGGCGCCGAGGTTCGAGGTGCCGTCGTCGCGGACCACCTCGCCCTCGCCGTTGACGTGGTTGGTCCGCACCGTCGAGTCGGTGGCGGGCACCGCGTTGGCGACCTCCTCGAAGGCCGCCTGCTGCTTGCCCGGGTCGAGGGTCGTGGTGATGGTCAGGCCACCGCGGTAGAGCAGCTTGAGGCGCTCCTCCTTGGTGCCGCCGAAGGCGTCGTCGTCGCGGAACTGCTTGACGGCGTAGTCGCAGAAGTAGCCGGCCTGGCCGGCCTGCTCGCAGCCGTTCGGCGTCGGCTGGATGTCGAGCATGGCCTCGATCGGCGTGGCGACGGCGGCGTCGTGGTCGGCCTGGGAGATCGCGCCGAGCTGCAGCATGCGGTTCAGCACCACGTCGCGGCGGCCCTGGGCGTCCTGCGGGTTCTTCGCCGGGTCGTAGCCCACCGGGTTCTGCACGATGCCCGCCAGCAGCGCCGCCTGGGGCAGGTCGAGGTCCTCGGCGGAGCGGTTGAACCAGTGGCGGCTCGCGGCCTCGACGCCGTACTGCCCACCGCCGAAGTTGGCGATGTTCAGGTAGTTCTCGAGGATCGTGTCCTTCGAGTACTGCTTCTCCGCCGCGATCGCGAGCTTCATCTCGCGCAGCTTGCGGGTGTAGCCCTCCAGGCCCGACCTGACGGTCACGTCGTTGAACGCCGCCTGGCGCTCCTCGGCGCTGGCGTTGGTGGGCAGGTCGGAGAGGGCCTCCTCCACCTGGACGTTCTTGATCCACTGCTGCGTCAGCGTCGACGCGCCCTGGACGTCACCGCCCTGGGCGTTCTGGACCAGCGCGCGGGTCAGGCCGCGCGGGTCGACCCCGCCGTGCTCGTAGAAGCGGTTGTCCTCGATGGCCACGATCGCCGAGCGCATGACCGGGTTGACCTGGTCGAGCGGCACCGAGATGCGGTTCTCGTAGTAGAAGGTGGCCATCGGGCTGCCGTCGGCGTAGAGGATCCGCGACTGCTGGCTCAGCGGGGGCTGCTCCAGGGCCGAGGGGAGGTCGTTGAAGGCCCCCACCACGTCGTTGCTGGTGCGCCCCGCGGCGATGACGGCGGGTGCTGCGATGCCTGCGACCAGCACGCCCGCACCGACGCTCGCGGCGAGGAAGCCGGCCAGCAGCTTCACCGCGCGGCCCGCGGACGGCGCCCGGCGCGGAGAGGACTCGGGAGAGCGCTGCGGCATGCGTCAAGAGTACGGGGAGAAGACCGCTCACCCGGTCCTCCCAGGAAGCTCCATACCAGACCCGGACGGGTGCTGGCCGGGCCGACGGTGACTAGTCACCGGTGGTCCTCGAAATGGCCCGGGAGAGGGGTGCCTCAGGGCGTGACCAGTTCGTAACTTCATCTGTGTCACTCGCCCGGAGCGAGCGGAACGGGCCGAAAGGTCCGGATCGCCCCCCGCGGCGGGATCCCCGATCGGCGCTTCCCCGCCGCTCCACCGACCGGAAGGCACCACCATGAGCGAGACCGCGATCCTCGAGCCCGCCGAGTGGACCACCCAGGCCGCCTGCCGCGACACCGACCCGGACGCGCTGTTCGTCCAGGGCGCCGAGCAGAACCGCGCCAAGGTCGTCTGCCAGGCCTGCCCCGTGCGCACCGAGTGCCTCGCGGACTCCCTCGACAACCGCATCGAGTTCGGCGTCTGGGGCGGCATGACCGAGCGCGAGCGCCGCGCCATCCTCAAGCGCCGCCCGAACGTCCAGTCCTGGAGCCGCCTGCTGCAGGCCGCCAAGGCCGAGCACGCCCGCGTCGAGGCCGCCGCCACCGCTCGCACCGCCTGAGACCCGCCCCCTCGCACTCGGCTGGGGGCCGGACGGCGAGGGGCTCAGCCCGCCGCCAGTGCCCCGCCCACGGTGCGCAGGGCTCCGAGGTCGGCGACGTCGCCGTCCAGCGCGGGCACCACGGCCGTCGTGGTCGCCGGGCTCCCGGCCACCAGGGCGCCGACCAGCTCCCGCTCCCGCTCGACCCGCTCCACCAGCTCGACGTGCAGGTCCAGGGCGCGGGCCGCCGCGAGCTCCGCCTCCCCGGCGCCGGGCCCGCTCCGCAGCCGCTCCGCCGCCGCAGCGGCGCGACCGGCGTCCAGCCCGGGCGCAGCGCCCGCAGCCCGGTTGACGACCACCGCGGCCGGGTGCAGCCCCGAGGACCGCAGCCGCTCCACCAGGAACGCCGCCTCGGCCAGCGGCTCGGCCTCCGGGGCCGTGACCACCACGAACGCCGTCCGCGCGTCCTGCAGTGCCGCCGACGTCGCCTCGGCCCGGGCCCGGAAGCCGCCGAACACCTCGTCGAGGCCGGCCACCAGCGACTGCACGTCGCGCAGCAGCCTCCCGCCCAGCACCTTGTCCATCGCCGCCGCGGCACCGCCGGCCAGCGCGCCGACCACGCGGCCGCCCGCCGCGCGCACGCCGCGGGCCGGACCCGACCCCGCCGCTGCCCCGCCTGCGGCGCCACCGGCCGCGAACCGCGCGGGAGCCGTCAGCAGCCGGGCGAAGCGCCCGTCGAGGAACCCCGCCAGGCGCGCCGGCGCGTCGAGGAAGTCCAGCGCCGAGCGGCTGGGCGGGGTGTCGACGACGACGAGGTCCCAGCCCCCGGGGGCGTCGCGGCCCGCGCGGAGCTGGCCGAGGCGCTCCATCGCCATGTACTCCTGCGTGCCGGAGAACGACGTCGCCAGCGAGGTGTAGACCGGGTTCGCCTTGACCGCGGCCGCCCGCTGCGGGGGGAGCGCCGCGTCGACCAGGCCGTCGAGGGTGCGCCGGGCGTCCAGCACGAGGGCGTCCAGGCTGCCCCCGGCGGAGGTGTCGACCCCGGGCACGCGGCGCGGCTCGTCGGGGGCGGGGCCGTCGTCGTCCTGCCCGTCCGGAGCGCCCGCGGCGTCCGTGCCGAGGGCCTGGGCGAGCCGGCGCGCCGGGTCGACGGTCAGCACCGCCACGCGGCGCCCGCGCTCGGCGGCCCGCAGGGCGATGGCGGCCGCCGTGGTGGTCTTGCCCACGCCGCCGGAGCCGCAGCAGACGAGCACCTCGGTGCCCGGGTCGTCCAGGAGGGCGTCGACGTCCCAGCCGCCCGCGCTCACCGCGCGCTCCCGAGCAGCGGCGAGGCCACGAGGTGGTCCGCGAGCCGGTAGAGGCCGTCGAGGTCGACGCCGCCGGGCAGGTCGGGCAGGGACCGCACCGGGCGCCCGAGCGCCTCGAGCTCTGCGCGCCAGCGCTCCTGCTCGCCCACCTGGGCGGTGCGCCTCCGGTTCTGGGCGACCAGCGCTGCGACCAGCCCGTCGCCGCCCGCGGCCGCGCCGAGCGCCTGCCCGAGGGCCCGCGCCACGTCGTCGTCCGGCGCCGCCTGCGGCGCCGACGACCCCGGCAGGGTGCGGTTGGCGACGACGGCTCCCAGGGGGAGCCCGGCGCCGCGCAGCTCGGCGGCGGCCTCGGCGGTCTCGGTCACGGGCAGCTCCTCCAGCAGGCTCACGAGGTGGACGGCGGTCCGCGGGGAGGTGAGCAGGGCGGCCACGGACGCGGCGCGCCCGGCGATCGGCCCGCCGCCGGCCAGCTGCGCCAGCTCGGCGCCGATGCCCAGGAAGCGGGTGATGCGGCCGGTCGGCGGGGCGTCGAGCACGACGGCGTCGTAGACCGGCGTACCCGTCGCCGAGCTGCCGCCGCGGGCGGTGGTGGTCCGCAGCACCGCCTCGTAGACCTTGCCGATGAGCAGGACGTCGCGCAGGCCCGGTGCCACCGTCGCGATGACGTCGACGGCGCCCGCGCGGTCGAGGACCGCCGAGGCGCGCCCGCCCCGGCCCCGCCCGCCGAGCACCCCGCCGTGGAAGGTGTCGAGGTAGTCCAGCAGGGCGGCCCGCGGCTCGACCGCCAGGCCCACCACCTGGCCGCCGCCGGCGCCCTCGGCCACCTCGACCTCCTCGTAGGGGAGCTCGGCGGTGCCCAGGAGGCGGGCCAGGCCCTGCCGGCCCTCCACCTCGCACAGCAGCACGCGGCGGCCCTCGTCGGCCAGGGCGACGGCCAGGGCCACGGCGAGGGTGGTCTTGCCCGTGCCCCCCTTGCCGGTCACCACGTGCAGGCGGGGAGCCCCGCCGTCCGCGGGGTCCTCGGACGGCTCGTCGGCGGGGCTGCTGCTGGGCGGACCGGGAGGAGCCACCCGCCGACAGTACGGACGGCGCGGCACCCCCGCCCGGCGTGGCTAGGCTCGCGGTCGTGACTCAGCTGACCCAGTGGGAGTACCTGACCGCGCCGCTCATCGTGCACAGCACGAAGGCGATCCTCGACAACTTCGGCGAGGAGGGCTGGGAGCTCGTCCAGGTCGTCCCCGGACCGGGCGGCAACGGCCTCGTCGCCTACCTCAAGCGCCCCCGCCAGGGGGCCTGACCCGTGGGCGCCCTCGACCGGCTGGCCGAGCTCGGCCTGCAGCTGCCGCCGGCGCCGCAGCCCGTCGCCTCCTACGTGACGGCCGTGCGCACCGGGGACCTGGTCTTCACCTCGGGCCAGCTGCCCCTGGTCGACGGCGCGCTCGGCGTCACCGGTCTCGTGGGCGAGCGCGACGGCGACGTCAGCCCCGCCACCGCGAAGGAGCTGGCCCGCACCGCGGCCCTGAACGGCCTCGCCGTCATCGACGCGGCGCTGGGCGGCAGCGGTGGTCTCGACGCCGTCGTCCGGGTGGTCAAGGTGACCGGCTTCGTGGCGAGCGCACCGGGGTTCACCGGGCAGCCGGGCGTCGTCAACGGCACCAGCGACCTGCTCGTGGACGTCTTCGGAGAGGCCGGCCGGCACGCCCGCAGCGCCGTCGGCGTGGCCGAGCTGCCCCTGGGCTCGCCCGTCGAGGTCGAGCTGGTCGTCGAGGTCGCCTGACGGCGGTGCGCCCGGCGCGCGTTCCCCCGGGTGGCGGGCCTGCAGGTGGCCCCCGCCCGGGGGTGCGGCAGACTGCGGCCGTGGTCGACCGTGACGTGCTGCGACGCGCCCCGCTGTTCGTGGGCGTCGACGACGACGCCGTGGAGGTCCTCCTGTCCCTGGCGCGCATGGTCGAGCTGCGGCGGGGTCAGGTCCTCTTCGCCCAGGGCGACGAGCCCGCCGACCTCTTCGTCGTCCAGACCGGCAAGATCAAGCTCGGGCGCACCTCCCCGGACGGCCGCGAGAACCTCCTCGCCGTGCTCGGGCCGGGGGAGATGTTCGGCGAGCTGAGCTGGTTCGACCCGGGCCCGCGCACCTCCAGCGCCGTGGCCGTCGGCCCGGCCACCCTGGCCGCCCTCGACTACGAGGAGCTCTACGCCTGGATGGCGCCGCGGCCGGAGGTGGCCCAGCAGCTGCTGCGCGCCCTGGCCCGCCGCCTGCGCCGCACCACCACGGCCCTCGCCGACCTCGTCTTCACCGACGTGCCCGGCCGCGTGGCCGGCACCCTGCTCGACCTGGCCCTGCGCTTCGGGCGCACCACCGAGTCCGGGCTGCTCGTGCAGCACGACCTCACCCAGGAGGAGCTCGCCCAGCTGGTCGGCGCCTCCCGCGAGACGGTCAACAAGGCCCTCGCCGACTTCGCCGCCCGCGGCTGGGTCAAGCTCGAGGCGCGGTCGGTGAGCCTGCTCGACGTCGAGCGCCTGCGCCGCCGCGCGCGCTGACCCCGCCGACCTCCCCGGCCCCGCCGGGGAGCGCCCGTACCCTTCGCTGGTGACGCCGACGCCGGGAGGGGGTGCCCCGCACGAGACGCCGCTGGGGCGCGTGCGGCGCGCACGACGCATGCACCGCGTGCTGGCCGCGCGCTACCCCGACGCGCACTGCGAGCTGGACTTCACCTCCCCGTTCCAGCTGCTGGTCGCCACGGTGCTCTCGGCGCAGACCACCGACGTGCGGGTCAACTCCGTCACGCCCGCCCTGTTCGCCACCTGGCCCACCCCGGCCGACCTCGCCGGCGCCGACCGCGAGGCCCTCGAGGCGGTGCTGCGGCCGGTCGGCTTCTACCGGGCGAAGGCCGCCTCGGTGCAGGGCCTGGCGGCCCGCCTGGTGGACGCCTACGGCGGTGAGGTGCCGCGCCGCCTCGAGGACCTGGTGACCCTGCCCGGCGTGGGCCGCAAGACCGCCAACGTGGTCCGGGGCGACGCCTTCGGGCTGCCCGGCATCACGGTCGACACCCACGTCGGGCGCCTGTCGCGGCGCTTCGGGTGGACCGAGCACGACGACCCGGTCGCCGTCGAGGACGACCTCGCCGCCCTGTTCCCCCGGAGCGACTGGACGCCGCTGAGCCACCGCGTGATCTTCCACGGCCGCCGCACCTGCCACGCCCGGCGGCCGGCGTGCGGCGCCTGCCCCCTCGCCCGCGACTGCCCCTCCTACGGCGCCGGCGAGACCGACCCCGCCAAGGCCCGCGCGCTGGTCAAGGGGCTCACCGAGGCCGGTCTGGAGTGAGCGCCGCCCTGCCCGGGTGGGTGGAGCGGCTGGCCGGCGAGCTCCCCGCCGCCGGGAGCGCCGTCGCCGAGCTCCTCGCCGGTCGCGCCGGTGCCGCGCGCTCCGAGGGCGTCCCCCTCGGAGCCCGAGCGGGGCGCCGCGCCGCCGTCCTCGTGCTGCTGGGGCCGGGCGACGACGGCGCGGGTGACGTGGTGCTCACCGAGCGGGCCTCCGGCCTGCGCACCCACGCCGGCCAGGTCGCCTTCCCCGGAGGGGGCGTCGACGACGTCGACGGCGGCGACCCGGTGCGCGCCGCCCTCCGCGAGGCCCACGAGGAGGCGGGCGTCGACCCCGCCGGCGTCGCCGTGGTGGGTCGGATGCCGGCGCTCGTGGTGCCCCCGACGGGGACGTCCGTGGTGCCGGTGCTGGGCTGGCAGGCGGTGCCCGCCGCGCCGGTGGTCGGCGACCCCGCCGAGGTCGCCCGGGTGCTGCGGGTGCCGCTGCGGGCCCTGGCCGACCCGGCGGCCCGCGCCGTGGTGCGCAGCCCCTCGGGGTGGACGGGGCCCACCTTCGCCGTCGACGACCTCGTGGTCTGGGGCTTCACCGCGGTGCTCCTCGACGCCCTGCTGCGCGCCGGGGGCCTGGAGCGGCCGTGGGACGCCGCGCGCGAGGTGCCCCTGAGCTCGGTCACCGGGGCGGCCACCCGCGGGGCGGGCCGCTCGTGAGCACGCTCGACGTCGTCCTGCTCCTGCTCCTCATCGTCTACGGGCTCTCCGGGCTGCGGCAGGGCCTGGTGGTGGGCGTGCTGTCGGTGGGCGCCTTCATCGCCGGCGCCGGTCTCGGCATGTGGTTGCTGCCTCTGGTGGTCACCTCGATGGAGCCCGGGCGCACCCGCACCGTCCTCGTGGTGGTCGGGGTGCTCCTCGTCGCGTGGGGCTGCCAGCTGCTGGGCTCCCTGGTCGGCCGGAAGCTGCGCGACGTCATCACCTGGCAGCCCGCCCAGGTGGTCGACTCCGCCCTGGGCGCGGTGGCCGCCGTCGTCGCCGTCGCGCTCGTGTCGTGGTTCGTGGCCGGGGCCGTGCGCGCCGGGCCGATGCCCTCCCTCGCGCGGGCCGTCGCGTCCTCGAAGGTCATCGCGACGATCGGCACCCTGGTCCCGCCCCAGGCCGAGACCCTGTTCGCCGGGTTCCGCTCCGTGGTCGAGGCCAACGACTTCCCCCGCGTCTTCAGCGGCACCGGCGAGGAGCCGCTGACGCAGGTGGCGCCCCCGAACGACGCCGTCGTCGGCGGGGCCGTCTCGGTCGCCCAGCGGGGCGTCGTGAAGATCACGGGAACGGCGCAGGCGTGCCGGCGCGGGAGCGAGGGCAGCGGCTTCGTCGTCGCCCCGCAGCGGGTGGTCACCAACGCGCACGTCGTGGCCGGCGTCGAGCGGCCCACCGTCCAGGTCGGCGGCGAGGGCGAGGCGCTCGAGGCCACCGTGGTCCTGTTCGACCCCGCGGAGGACCTCGCCGTGCTCGCCGTGCCCGGGCTGCGCGCCGAGCCGCTGGGCACCGGGCGCCAGCTGGGGAGCTCCGCAGACGCCGTCGTCGCCGGGTTCCCCCAGGACGGCCCGTTCACCGCCGTCCCGGCCCGCGTGCGCGAGGTGGTGCGCGCCGAGGGGCAGGACATCTACGGCACCTCTGCGGTGGTGCGCGAGGTCTACTCCCTGGCCGCCGAGGTCGAGCCCGGCAACTCCGGGGGCCCGCTGCTCGACCCGGGCGGCAACGTGGTCGGCGTCGTCTTCGCGCGCTCCCTCACCGACCCGGGCACGGGCTACGCCCTCACCCTCGACGAGGCGCGCCCGGTGCTGCAGGAGGCCCAGGAGGCCACGACCCCGGTGTCCACCGGGGCCTGCACGACGAGCTGAGTCAGAGGCGCAGGTCGCCCAGCCAGTCGAGCAGCAGCTCGCTGGCCGCCCCGGGGGCCTCCTCGCCGAGGAAGTGCCCAGCACCGGGCACCAGCGACCAGCGGTAGGACGAGCCGGCGCGCTCGCCGCTGCGGCGAGCGGCCCGGGCGACGACGGCGCCGTCCTCAGCGCCCTGCGCGTGCAGCACGGGCACCGCCACGGGCCGCGCCAGCGCGCTCGCGAGGGCGCGGCCGTCGGGGCGCACCCGGGACCGCACCACCCAGCGGTAGCACTCCATGGCAGCGTGCGCGGCGAACGGCACGCGCAGCGCCGCGGCGTGCTCGGCCACGACCTCCGGGGTCGCCCAGCCGGGGGCGCCCCAGCCGCGCAGCACCTGCTCGACCGTCGAGCCGTCGCGGACGGCCCACTCGGGCTCGACCGGCACCTGCGACCGCGCGAGGTGGCGCAGGGCGGACGGCGTCAGCGCCCGCCACGGCTCGCGCAGCGCGATGAGGGGGTGGGGCTCGCCCAGGGAGGCGACGGCCGCGGTCGTGGCGGGCTGCAGCGCGGGGGAGGCCCACGCGACCCAGCCGCCCCAGCCGCTGCCCGCGAGGACGGCGCTGCTGGCCCCGAGCGCGCGCACCACCCCGGCCGCGTCGGCGGCCAGGGTGGCGGTGTCGTAGCCGCGGGGCGGCTTGTCGGAGGCCCCGCTGCCGCGCAGGTCGAGCGCTGCGGCGCGGTAGCCGGCGGCCGGCAGCGCCACCAGCTGGTGCTTCCAGGCGCGCCAGGTCTGCGGGAAGCCGTGGAGCAGGAGGACGAGCGGCGCGGAGCCGTCGTCCGGACCCGCCTCCGCGACGTGGAAGCGGCAGCCGTTCGCGGTGACGTAGCGGTGCCGCCAGGGGCCCTCGTCGAGCAGCTCGGCCGCGTCGACGGGAGGGCCCGCCCTCAGACCGCGCGGTGGCTGCCTCACCGCCCCAGCACCCCGGCAGCGGTCAGCGGTGGCCCTTCAGCGCCTCGATCGACTGCTTGGACGTCGAGATGGTGCGCTCGGGCTTGCCGACCTTGCCGATCCGGCTCTTGCCCACGAGCGCCAGGGCCCCCGCGACGACCAGCAGCACCACGGCCACGATGAGGAAGCCCGCCCAGGTGGGCAGCCACTCCGAGAGCAGCCAGGCGATCGCCAGCAGCACGAAGAGGCCGCCGATGCCGCCGAAGACGGCCGCGCCGACGAAGAGGCCCGCGCCGATCGCGCCCTGCTTCACCTCGGTGGTGATCTCCGCCTTGGCGAGCGCGATCTCGGCGCGCACGAGCGCCGACAGGTCGCGACTGGCGTCGGCGACGAGCTGGCCGATGGTGCGCTCGCTGCCCGTGGTGCCCGTGGTGTGGCTCACCGGTGTTCCTCCTGGTCGTCGGGTCCGCTGCGGGTGACCTGTCCTGCCGCGGACTCTGCTCGGCGAGCGTAGGGGGGCCCCGGCCCTCACGCGCGGTGGAGGCCCCCACCCGGGGGGCGGTGACCGGCGGGGACCCCGCCGGTCACCGCCGGGTCACCGCCCCCCGGGTGGGCCGCGGGTCAGTCCTCCGAGCCCCTGCTGCCCTGGAGCCCCGCCTGGATGGTGGCCATGACGCTGGAGTCGGCCAGGGTGGTCACGTCGCCCACCTGGCGGTCTTCGGCGACGTCGCGCAGCAGGCGGCGCATGATCTTGCCCGAGCGGGTCTTGGGCAGCTCCGAGACCACCATCACCTGCCGGGGCTTGGCGATCGGGCTGATCTCGCGGGCCACGTGGTCGCGCAGAGCCTTCGCGACGTCCTGCCCGTCGGCGCCCCGCGGGGCGTTCTCCCGCAGGATCACGAACGCCACGATGCCCTGGCCCGTGGTGGGGTCGGAGGCGCCGACGACCGCGGCCTCGGCCACGCTCGGGTGGCTCACCAGCGCCGACTCCACCTCGGTCGTGGAGATGCGGTGGCCCGAGACGTTCATGACGTCGTCGACGCGGCCCAGCAGCCAGACGTCGCCGTCGGCGTCGCGGCGGGCGCCGTCACCGGCGAAGTACCAGCCCTCCTTGGCGAAGCGCGACCAGTAGGTGTCGCGGTACCGCTCCTCGTCGCCCCAGATGCCGCGCAGCATCCCCGGCCACGGCTCGGTGAGCACCAGGTAGCCCGCGCCCTCGTGCCCGGCGGGGAGCACGCGGCCCTCGTCGTCGACCACCTCGACGCTGATGCCCGGCAGGGGCACCTGCGCCGACCCCGGCTTGAGGCTCGTCACGCCCGGCAGGGCGCTGATCATGATCCCGCCGGTCTCGGTCTGCCACCACGTGTCGACCACGGGGGTGCGGTCGGAGCCGATGACGCGGCGGTACCAGGTCCACGCCTCCGGGTTGATGGGCTCCCCGACGCTGCCGAGGACCTGCAGCGAGGACAGGTCGTGCCCGGAGACGAGCTCCTCGCCCCACTTCATGAAGGTCCGGATGGTGGTGGGCGCGGTGTAGAGCTTGGTGACGCCGTGCTGCTCGACGATCTGCCACCACCGGTCCTGGGTGGGGGTGTTCGGGGTCCCCTCGTACATCACCGAGGTCGTCCCGTTCAGCAGCGGCCCGTAGACGATGTAGGTGTGGCCGGTCACCCAGCCGATGTCCGCGCCGCACCAGTAGACGTCGGTCTCGGGGTGCAGGTCGAAGACGTTCCGGTGGGTGTACGCGGCCTGGGTGAGGTAGCCGCCGGTGGTGTGCAGGATGCCCTTGGGCTTGCCCGTCGACCCCGACGTGTAGAGCACGAACAGCGGGTGCTCGGCCTCGACGCTGACCGGCTCGTGCGTCGGGGCGGCGGCCTCGAGCGCCTCGTGCCACCAGTGGTCGCGGCCCTCGGTCCAGGCCACCTCGCCCTTCGTGCGCTGCACGACGAGCACCGCCCTCACGGTGCTCTCGACGCCGTCGCGCGGCTCCAGCGCGGCGTCGACGGCGGGCTTCAGCGGTGCGGGCTCCCCGCGGCGGTACCCGCCGTCGGAGGTGATGACGGCGACGGCGCGGGCGTCGTCGACCCGGTCGCGCAGGGCCTGCGCGGAGAACCCCGAGAAGACCACGCTGTGGGGGGCGCCGATGCGGGCGCAGGCGAGCATCGCCACGACGGCCTCGGGCACCATCGGCAGGTAGATGGCGACGCGGTCGCCGGTGCGCACCCCGAGGTCGGTCAGGGCGTTCGCCGCGCGCTGGACCTGGGCGTGCAGCTCGGCGTAGGTGGTGGTGACGGTGTCGCCCGGCTCCCCCACCCAGTGGAAGGCCACCCGGTCGCCGCGGCCGGCGGCCACGTGGCGGTCGACGCAGTTGGCGGCGGCGTTGAGCCTGCCGTCGGCGAACCAGCGCGCGAAGGGCGCGGCCGACCAGTCCAGGACCTCGGTGGGCTCGACGTCCCAGGTCAGCAGCTCGCTCGCCTGCCGGCCCCAGAACGCGAGGCGGTCTGCGGCCGCCTCCTCGTAGAGCTCGGCGGTGGCGACCGCGCCGGACGCGAGGTCCGCGGGCGGCGGGTACGTGGTCTGGTCGTGGGAGTCGGTCGCGGGCTGCGTCATCGCGTCCTCCGGGTCGTGCACGCGTCGTGGTGCTTCACGGTCGGCAGGGAACGGCCGTGGCCGACCCTAGCCAGCGGGTCTGGTGCGGATCAGGGTGGTCCGGCGGGGTTGGTCGCCGGTCGGTCACCCGCTGCTGGGCGGCGGGCTGCGGCCGACCGACGACCCCGGCGCGGGCGTCAGTGGTCGACGGCGCCCTCGGCGCCCGCGCCGGTGAGCGCGCGCACCTCCATCTCGTCGGCCTTCGCCTCGTGGTCGGGCTCCGGCCGGCTCGTCATCGTCCCGACCCACCCGAGCAGGAAGGCCAGCGGGATCGAGACGATCCCGGGGTTCTCCAGCGGGAACAGGGCGAAGTCGACGCCGACGTCCTTGACCAGCGACAGGCTCGCACCCGTCACCGGGTCGACCTTGCCCGAGACCACGGGTGAGAAGGCGATGAGCAGCAGGCAGCTGCCCAGCCCGCCGTAGATCGACCACAGCGCACCGCGGGTGGTGAAGCGCCGCCAGAAAAGCGAGTACACGAGCGTCGGCAGGTTGGCGCTCGCGGCGACGGCGAAGGCGAGGGCCACCAGGAACGCCACGTTCTGCCCGACCGCGAACATGCCGCCGAGGATCGCGACGGCACCGATGACCACGACCGTCCGCCGCGCGACCCTCACCTCGGCGCCCGGGTCGGGCTTCCCGTCCTTGACGACGCTGGCGTAGACGTCGTGCGCGAAGGAGGCCGCCGCGGTGATGGCCAGGCCGGCGACGACGGCGAGGATCGTCGCGAAGGCCACCGCCGCGATGAAGCCCAGCAGCAGGGTGCCGCCCAGCTCGTAGGCGAGCAGCGGTGCCGCGCTGTTGACCCCGCCCGGGGCGGCGCGGATCGCCTCCGGCCCCACGAGGGCCCCGGCGCCGTAGCCCAGCACCAGCGTGAACAGGTAGAAGAGGCCGATCAGCCAGATCGCCCAGACCACGCTGCGGCGGGCCTGCTTGGCGTCGGGGACCGTGTAGAAGCGCATCAGCACGTGGGGCAGGCCGGCGGTGCCCAGCACCAGCGCCAGGGCCAGCGACAGGAAGTTCAGCTTGGTCAGCGCGGTGGCGCCGTACTGGTTCATCGGCTCGATGAGGCCCTCGGGGTCCTCCACGCCCTGCGCGGCGGCGGTGTCGATCGCCGCCTGCATCAGGCTCGAGACGTTGAAGTCGTAGGTGGCGAGCACCCACACCGTCATCGCGCCGGCGCCGACGATGAGGAGCACCGCCTTGACGATCTGCACCCACGTGGTGCCCTTCATGCCGCCGACCAGCACGTACACGATCATGAGCACGCCGACGACGGCGACGACCACGTACTGCCCGGCGGGCGCGGTGATGCCCAGCAGCAGCGCCACCAGGCCGCCCGCGCCGGCCATCTGCGCCAGCAGGTAGAAGAAGCAGACCGCCAGCGTCGCCAGGGCGGCGGCCATGCGGACGGGCCGCTGGCGCAGCCGGAAGCTGAGGACGTCTGCCATCGTGAACTTGCCGGTGTTGCGCAGCAGCTCGGCCACGAGCAGCAGCGCCACGAGCCAGGCGACGAGGAACCCGATCGAGTACAGGAAGCCGTCGTAGCCGTAGATGGCGATGGCGCCCGCGATGCCGAGGAAGCTGGCCGCCGAGAGGTAGTCACCGGCGATCGCGGTGCCGTTCTGGGGGCCGGAGAAGGAGCGGCCGGCGGCGTAGTAGTCCGCGGCGGTCTTGTTGTTCCGCGAGGCCCTCAGGACGATGACCATCGTCACCGCGACGAAGGCCCCGAAGATCGCGATGTTGACGAGCGGGTTGCCGAGGTTCACCGGGCACCCCCGGTGATGCGGTCGCGCAGCGCCTCGGCACGGGCGTCGAAGCGGCGGTCGGCCCAGCGCCGGTAGGCCATGGTGATGGCGAACGTGGTCACGAACTGCCCGAGGCCCATCAGCAGCCCGACCGTGATGGTGCTGCCGCCGAGGCGGGTGCCCATGAGCTCCGGCGCGTAGGCGGCCAGGAGCACGTAGAGGGCGTACCAGGCGAGGAACCCGGCGGTGGTCGGGAAGACGACGCGGCGGAAGGAGCGGCGCAGCGCCGCGAACTCGGCGCTGTCGCGCACCTCGTCGAAGCCCGGCGGGCGCTGCGCCCCGGCGGGCGGGCGGTGGTCGGCGGTCATGGAACCTCCTGGGGCGGGTCGGCGCCTCGTCGCGCACGACCGGCCCACAGCACAGCCCGTGGCGGAGCGTCCGTCAAGGGGAGGTCAAGCGCGGGTCACGGGGTGGTCATCACGGTGCCGGGCGCCGCTGCGCCCACAGGGCGGCCCCGGCGCGCCGCTGTCCACAGGCGGCCGCCGGAGCCGACGGGGGGCGGGACGGACGCCCCAGGGTCGGTCCCGTGGACGCAGGTGCTGGTGAGGACCGGGTCGCGCGGGCGGCAGCTCCCTCCGCGACCGACGAGGTGCTGCTCGTGACCGGTCGCTCGGTGCTCGTGGAGCACGTGCTGCGGCTGGCCGCGGCCGAGGGCGCCCGGGTCCGGGTCGCCGCCGACGTCGCCGCGGCCGGCGGCCTGTGGCGCGACGCGGGCACCGTGCTGCTCGGCGACGACGCCGCCGCCCGCGGCGTGCCCCTGAGGCGGCCGGGGGTGCTGCTCGTCGCTCCCGACGGCACCGACGGCACCGACGGCACCGACGGGAGCGCCCGGCTCTGGCGCGCCGCCGTCGACGCCGGGGCGGAGGCCGTCGCCGTGCTGCCCGACCAGTCGCCGCTCGTGGCGAGCGCGCTCGCCGCCGCCGCGGAGGGCCCCGGTCTGCGGGGCCGGCTGGTGGGGGTCGTCGGCGCCTGCGGGGGAGCGGGGGCCTCCGTCCTGGCCGCGGCTGCGGCCCGCACCGCCCCCGCCCGCACCGCGCTCCTGCTCGACGCCGACCCCGTGGGCGGAGGCGCCGACCTCCTGCTGGGGGTCCACGACGAGCCGGGCCTGCGCTGGCCCGACCTGCTCGGGGCCGGGCCCCGCCTGCGCGCTGCCTCCCTGCGCGACGGCCTGCCGCGCACCGGCAGCGGCCTGCCCGTGCTCGCCTGGTCAGCGGGCCCGGGGGAGGGACCACGGGGCTCCGCGACGACCGGTGGAGCGGCACCGGTGCAGGCCGTGGAGGCGGTGGTGGCGGCCGCGGCCCGCGCCAGCGACCTGGTGGTCGTCGACCTCCCCCGCACGGGTCCCGCGCTGGAGTCCCTGCTGTGGCAGCTGGACCTGCTCGTGGTGCTGGTGCCCGCCCAGCTCCGCGCCGTGGCCGCCGCTCAGGCGCTGCTGCCGGGGCTCGTCGGTCCCGCCGGTGACGTGCGCCTCGTCGTCTCGACGCGCCCCGGGGCGCCCCTGGCCCCCGACGACGTGGCCGACGCGCTCGCCCTGCCGCTGCTCGACCACCTCGGCCACGCCGCGGACGTGCGCGCGGCCCTCGGTCGCGGTGAGCCGCTGCCCCGACCGCGCGGGGCCCTCGCCCGGTGCGCGCGCTCGGTGCTCCACGCCGTCGACGAGCTCGACCCCCGTGACCCCGTCCCCGCAGCCAGCGGTGCGAGCGGTGCCGGTGCTGGCGGTGCGGCACCCGGTGGCGGGTCCCGCGCCGGCCGCGGACGGCGGAGGCGCGCATGACACCCGCCGGTACCCCGGTCGCCGGTCCGCTGCAGCAGCTCCTCGACCTCCCGGGCACCACCGACGTGCTGGTCAACGGGCCCGGCTCCGTCTGGGTCGACCGCGGCGACGGGCTGGAGCGCGTCGACCTGGACGTCGGGTCGGAGGACGGCCTGCGCGCCCTGGCGGTGCGGCTCGCAGCGACCGCCG
Organism: Actinomycetales bacterium; assembly: GCA_022701985.1. GTDB lineage: Bacteria > Actinomycetota > Actinomycetes > Actinomycetales > Quadrisphaeraceae > Quadrisphaera. Next base: position 28,914 of record JAKONK010000053.1, on the reverse strand, counting down.
GCCGGCGGCTGGACGACGCCAGCCCCTGCGTCGACGCCGTCCTCGCCGACGGGACCCGCCTGCACGCCGTGCTGCCCCCGGTCTCCGGCAGCGGGACCCTGCTGTCGCTGCGGGTCCCCAGCCGGGCACCGCTGCGCCTGTCCGAGCTCGAGGCGGGCGGGTCGGTGCCCCCGGGGTGGGGGCCGGTGCTCGCGGCGGTCGTGCGGCGCCGGCTGTCGCTGCTCGTCTCGGGGGGCACGGGCAGCGGCAAGACGACCCTGCTGGCCGCGCTGCTCGGCCTCGCCGACCCGCGCGAGCGGATCGTGCTCGTCGAGGACGCCGGCGAGCTGGCGCCCGCCCACCCCCACGTCGTGCGCCTGCAGGCGCGGCACGGCAACGTCGAGGGCGCCGGCGCCGTGGGCCAGCGCGAGCTCGTGCGCCAGGCGCTGCGGATGCGCCCCGACCGGCTGGTGGTGGGCGAGGTGCGCGGCGCGGAGGTCGCCGACCTGCTGCTCGCCCTCAACACCGGCCACGAGGGCGGCTGCTGCACCGTGCACGCCAACGCCGCGTCCGCCGTCCCGGCCCGCCTGGCGGCGCTGGGAGCTCTGGGGGGCCTCGGTCCGGACGCCCTGGCCGCCCAGGCGGAGGCGGGGCTCCAGGTGGTCGTGCACCTGCGCCGCGAGGGGGCCCTGCGCCGCGTCGTCGAGGTGGGCGTGGTCGGCCGCAGCAGCACCGACGGGGCGCTCGCGGTGGTGCCCGCGCTGGTCGCCGACCGCTCCCCGCAGCGCCCCGGCACCCGCGGCCCCGGGTGGGAGCGGCTCGCCGAGCTGCTCCAGGTGGCGGCCGTGCCGCTGCTGGCGACGGCGTGAGCGGCGTGCTGCCCGCAGCGGCGGGTTGCGCCGCGGGGCTGGCGGCGTGGCTCCTCCTGGGGCCGGTCGCCTCTCCCGGGGCCGCCCGGGGGCGCGGACGGCGCGCCGGGGCGGGTCCTCCGGCGCTCGCGCGGTGGCGCACCGCCCTCCGCGCCGGGGCCGCCGGGACCGCTGAGCCGGCCGGGGTCGTCGTCGCGCGTGCGGCCGCCGAGGTGGCGGCACTCCTGCGCGCGGGCGCGCCGCCGCCGGCCGCCTGGGCGCCGCAGCGCTGGGACCCGGCGGCCGGCCCCGCTCCGCTGGGCGGGGTCCTCGACCGCGCGGCCCGGGCCGCGGTGAGGGGCGAGGACCTGGTGGCCGAGCTCCGCTCGGGCTCGCGACCGCCCCGGGCCGCGGCTGCCCTCGACTCCCTCGCGCTCGCGTGGCGCACCAGCGAGACCACCGGGGCCCCGGCCGCGGCGGTCCTCGACCGGCTCGTCACCTCGCTCCTCGACGACGCGAGCGCCCGGGACGCCCGCGACGCGGCGCTCGCCGGTCCGCGCGCCACCGCCCGGCTCCTCGCCGTCCTGCCCCTGGCCGGGGTGCTGCTGGGCGTGCTGGTCGGCGCCGACCCCGTCGCCGTGCTCCTCGGCACGGCGCCCGGGCGGTGGTGCGCTGCGGTCGGCCTGACCGCCACCGCCCTGGGCTGGGCGTGGACGGCCCTGCTCGTGCGCGCCGCGGAGCGCGCCCGGTGAGCGCCCCGGTGGAGGGTCCGGTGGGGGTTCCTGGGAGCGGCTGGTGAGCGCGGCCGCGGTGACGTCGCTGGCCGCAGCGGTGCTCGTGGCGCTGGCGGTCGTGCTGCCGCCCGGACGCCCCCGGCCGGCTCGCGCACGGGCCGCCGGCAGGGCCCGCTGCCTGCAGCCACCCCTCCCGGACGCCCCGCTCGTGCTCGACCTGGTCGCCGCGGTCGTGGAGGCGGGAGCCCCGCCGGCCTCGGCGGTCGAGGCGGTGGCGCGGGTGCTGCGCGAGGCCGGGTCACCGGTCGCCGACCACCTGGCGCGGGCGGGCCTCCAGCGCCCGGCGCCCCCGGCACGCCCCTCGCCGCCGGGGCCCCCGGGCGGCGAGGGGCACCTCGACCGCGGCGCGGAGCACGCCGTCGCGTCCCTGCGGGGCCCGCTGGAGCGGTGCCTGCAGCTGGCGGAGCAGACCGGTGCGCCCGTCGCGGTGCTGCTGCGCTCCTCCGCCGACGAGCTGCGCCGTCGCCGGCGGCGCGCCGCCGCCCTGGCCGCGGCGCGCCTCGGCGTGCGGGTCGTGGCCCCGCTGGGCCTGTGCACCCTGCCGGCCTTCGCGGCCCTCGCCGTCGTGCCCGTGCTCATCTCGCTCGGGCGCGACCTGCTCGCGGGGTGAGCCCGCCGCTGCGCCCACAGGCGGTGCGCTCGCGCTCACCGTCCACAGGGGAGGGCGTCCCGCCGGTCGTGGTCGCTCGACGCGGCCACGGTGGGTCCAGGCCGGGTGGACCCCACCGCGGCCGCCGGCGGGACGACCCGCCGGCACCAGGACGGACGACCACCGGAGGCCCACCGTGACCAGCCCCACCGACACCAGCCGCACCCGCGAGACCCCTGCCGAGGCACCAGCTGGGACCCCTGCCGCCGCCGGGCCCACCGCCGACGCGGGGATGGCCACCGCCGAGTACGCCATCGCGACGCTCGCGGCGTGCGGATTCGCGGCGCTGCTGCTCGCGGTCCTGTCCAGCGGCGAGGTGCGCGAGATGCTGCTGGCCCTCGTGCAGCGCGCGCTGAGCCTCGTGTGACCCGCTCGGCCCCGCTCCGGAGCAGCGCCGACCGCGGGGCGGTCACGGCCGAGCTCGCCGTCGGGCTCGTGGTGGTCGGTGTCGTCCTGCTGCTTGCGGGGTGGCTCGCCGCGGCGGGAACGGCCCAGGTGAGGGTGCAGCTGGCCGCGGGGGCCGCCGCGCGGGCCCTCGCCCGCGGTGAGGACCCGGCCGTCGTGCAGCAGCGCGTGGCCGCGGCCGTCGGGGAGGGGGCCAGGAGCGAGCGCGTCGACGCGTCGGGGCTGGTGCGCGTCCGGGTCGCGGCGCCCCTGGAGGTGCCGGTGCTGGACGTCCGGCTCGAGGTCTCCGGGGAGGCGGTGGCCCCTCTCGAGGCCGCTGCCGAGCCGGCGGTGGCCGGGGTGTGACCGCGCGCCGGGCGGGTGCGGGACCCCTGACCCGCGGGGACGGCGGGTCGGGGAGCGTGCTGGTCCTCGCGGTGGTGGCGGCAGCCCTCGTCCTGGGGGCGGGGTCGGCCGCCGTCGCCTCGGTGGCCCTGGCCGCGGTGCGGGCGGCCGGGGCTGCTGACGCCTCGGCCCTCGCCGCGTCAGCGGCGGCCACGACCGGCCAGGACCCCTGTGCGGCAGCCGACGCCGCTGCCCGGGCTGCTCGGACCGAGCTGGTGGGCTGCGCCCCCGCCGGGGGCGGGGTGGTCGACGTCCGGGTCGCCGCCGTGCCGGGTGGTGCGGTGGGGGAGCTGACCGGCCCCGCCACCGCGCGGGCGCGCGCCGGCCCGGTCCCGTGAGCTGCGGGTCCCGCCCGAGCGCCGGGCGCGGACGGGACCCGCAGCGGGGCTCAGGACCGGCTGGAGCCCGCCCTGCCGCCGGTGTCGGGCCGCGACCCCTGGGCGGGGGCGCCCCCGGAGCGCGCGGGCTCGGCGGGAGCCGCAGCACCGGAGGGGGCGGTCGGCGCGTCGCCGTGGCGGGCGCGCTCGGCCTCGACCCGGCGCAGGTGCTTGAGCTCCTTGCGGCGCTCAGCGCTCTTGCGGTTGCCGCGCAGGAGCATGCTCAGCCCCAGCTGCGCCACGAGGAGGCACGCCGCCCCGAGCAGGAAGACCGCGAGCGCGGTCAGGGTGATGGTGGTGTTGATCTGGGCCCACTCCAGCGAGACGGTCGGGGTGGTGCCCGTGACGACCACGAACAGGACCACGAGCGCCACCACGAGGAGCAGCAGCACGGCGAGGACGATCACGAGAGCGCTCCAGGGGACGGGCCGGCGCTGCCCGCCGGCCGGGGCTCGGACGCTAGCGCCGGGGGGCCCGCTCGGCGCGCTGGCGCAGCGCGTCCGGCGCAACCCCCGGCGGGTCGCCCGCCGCGCCGTCCCTGAGGTCGACGACGACGCCCGCCCCCGGCGCGCCGGAGGACTCCCGGCCGGTCGGGCCGCCGTCGTCGTCCGCCTGCGCGAGCACCAGCTCGAGCACCGCCAGGGCCCCGGCCTTGTCGAGCGGCTCGTTGCCGTTGCCGCACTTCGGCGACTGCACGCACGAGGGGCAGCCGGTGGCGCACTCGCACTCGGCGACCAGGTCGGCCGTGGCGCGCAGCCACGTCCGCGCCGCGCTGAAGCCCCGCTCGGCGAAGCCCGCGCCGCCCGCGGCGGCGTCGTGCACCACCACGGTGGGCAGGCCGGTGTCGGGGTGCAGGGCCGTGGAGACGCCGCCCACGTCCCAGCGGTCGCAGGTGGCGACCAGCGGCAGGAGGCCGATCGCGGCGTGCTCGGCGGCGTGGGCCGCCCCCGGCACGTCGGCGGGGGCGACCCCGGCGGCCTCGAGGAGGTCGGGCGGCACCGTCCACCACACGGCGCTCGTGCGCAGCACCCGCTCGGGCAGGTCCAACGGCTCCTCGCCCAGCACCTGGCCCGTGGCCGCCCGCCGGCGCAGGTAGGAGGTGACCTGGGAGGTCACCTCGACCGTGCCCGTGCTCAGGCGCACGGGTCCCCAGTCGCGCGAGCGGGCCTCGGCCAGGATCCGCACCTCCGTCGTCGTGCGCGCCGAGGTGGTGTGCTCGACGTCCTCGCGGCGGACCAGCGCGACCGAGCCCTCCTCGTCGAGCTCCTCGACCACGTGCGTCTCGCCCTGGTGCAGGTAGACCGCGCCCGGGTGCACGGCGTGGTGGGCGGAGGCGGCGTCGACGCTGCCGAGGACGCGGCCGGTGGAGCTCTCGACCAGGCGCACGGGCTCGCCGCCGGTGCCGCGCAGGTCGGCGAGGTCGGTCGCGCGCTGGCGCGACGTCCAGAACCACCCGCCGGGGCGCGCGCGCAGCAGGCCGCCCGCCACGAGGTGGCGCAGCACCGGCTCCGCTGACGGGCCGAAGAGGGCGAGGTCGTCGCGGACCAGGGGCCGCTCCGCGGCGGCGGCGCACAGGTGGGGCCCGAGGACGTACGGGTTGTCCGGGTCGAGCACGGTCTGCTCGACCGGGGCCCCCAGCACCGCCTCGGGGTGGTGGACCACGTAGGTGTCCAGCGGGTCGTCGTCGGCCACCAGGACGGCGAGCGCGTCGGTGCCCGAGCGTCCGGCGCGTCCGGCCTGCTGCCACAGCGCCGAGCGCGTGCCGGGCCACCCGGTGATGACGACGGCGTCGAGGCCCGAGACGTCGACGCCGAGCTCGAGGGCGCTGGTGGAGGCGACGCCGAGCAGGTCGCCCGAGCGCAGCCGCTGCTCCAGGGCGCGCCGCTCCTCGGGCAGGAAGCCCGAGCGGTAGGCGGCCACGCGGCGCGGCAGGTCGGGGTCGACCTCGGCCAGCGCGCGGCGCGCGGCGACGGCGACGGCCTCGGCGCCGCGGCGCGAGCGCACGAAGGCGACCGTGCGCACCCCCGAGGCGACCAGGTCGGTGAGCAGCTCGGCGGTCTCCGCGGGGGCGGGACGGCGGGTGGGGGCGCCGTTCTCCCCGGTGCCCGGCAGGAGCGGCGGCTCCCACATCCAGAACCGGGTGGCGCCGCGCCGGGCCGTGTCGTCGGTGACGGCGAGCACGTCGGAGGCGGGCACGCCGAGCAGCCGGGAGGCGGTGGTGGCGGGGTCGGCGGCGGTGGCGGAGGCCAGCACGAAGACCGGCCCCGGTCCGCCGGCGGCCACCGCCAGCCGCCGCAGCCGCCGCAGGACCGCCGCGACGTGCGACCCGAACAGCCCCCGGTAGCGGTGGCACTCGTCGACGACCACCACGCGCAGCGCCCGCAGGAACCGCTGCCAGCGGCCGTGCCCGGGCAGCAGCGAGCGGTGGAGCATGTCGGGGTTGGTGAGCACGTAGTTGGCGTGCTCGCGCACCCACCGGCGCTCCTCGGAGGGCAGGTCGCCGTCGTAGGTGGCCGCCCGGACCCCGGGCACCCCCAGCGCCCGCACCGAGGCCAGCTGGTCGGCGGCGAGGGCCTTGGTGGGGGAGAGGTACAGCGCCGTCGCGCCGCGACCGCCGGGCTCGCCCGCCCCCTCGGCGACGGCCGTCAGGGCGGGCAGCAGGTACGCCAGCGACTTGCCCGACGCCGTCCCGGTGGCGACCACCACGTGGCGCCCGGCGCGCACCGCCTCGGCGGCCACCGCCTGGTGCTGCCAGAGCTCGTGGACGCCGCGCTCGCCGAGGGCGGCCCGCAGCGCGGGGTCGACCCACGAGGGCCACGGGGCGGTGGTGCCCCGGCGGGCCGGCACGAGGTGCTCGTGCAGCACGCGCTCGCGGCGACCGGGGGCGGCGAGCAGGTGCTCGACCGCGCCGGAGAGGTCCGCCTCACCGCCCGTGGTCGCCACGCCCCCATGGTCGCCCACCCGCCGGGCGGGCGGCGCCGGACGGCCGCCGGACGGCCGCCGGACGGCCGCCGGAGGACCGCGGGATGACCACCGCGCGTGGCCGACGTCGGGTGCGGGTGGTTGACTTCCCGGCAGGGGCCCGCTGTCGCCAGCGCCGGCGCCGCCGCGAGCCCGATCACCCGACCGAGTTCCAGCCCGACCCCGAGGAGCCACCGTGGACCTGTCCGTGACCAGCCGCGAGCAGGGCGGCCGGACCGTCGTCGAGGTCGGCGGCGAGATCGACGTCTACACCGCCCCCGTCCTGCGCGAGCGCCTGAACGACCTCGTCGGCGAGGGCCGCCACCACCTGGTCGTCGACATGGAGAAGGTCGACTTCCTCGACTCGACCGGCCTCGGCGTCCTCGTCGGCGGCCTCAAGCGCGTGCGCTCCCACGACGGCTCGCTGCACCTGGTGTGCACCCAGGAGAAGATCCTCAAGGTCTTCCGCATCACCGGCCTGACCAAGGTCTTCCCGATCCACAGCACCGTCGACGACGCGGTCGCCGCGTCCAGCGGAGAGTCCGCCTCCTGACCGTGGCTCCCCCTCTGCAGCACCCGACCGGCCCCGGCGGCGCCCCCGCGCCGCTGGGGCCGGTCGTGCTGCGCTTCACGGCCCTGCCCGAGCACGTGCGCACCGCGCGGCTCGTGGCGACCTCCCTGTCGCGGCGGGCGGGCCTGGACACCACCGACGTCGAGGGCGTCCGCCTGGCCGTGGGCGAGGCCTGCGGGCGCGCCGTGCAGCGCAGCGAGTCCGCGGGCACCGCCGAGCTGGTGCAGATGGTCCTGACCGCGGCGGAGGGGGTGCTCGTCGTCGAGGTGGTCGACGGCGCCGGTGACGACGGCGTGGAGTCCGAGGAGGTCGCCATGCTGCTCATGGAGGGCCTCGCCGACGAGGTCTCCGTCTCCGCGGGCCCCGGTGGCCCGGGAGGCACCACCCGGCTGACGTGGGGCCTGCCCGCCGACGCGGCGTCCTGACGCCCCCGGCGGAGCGCCTTGTAGTCTCACGCCGACCTTCTGTCCCTCCGACGGGTGCCGCGAGGCCACCAGGAGGGGCTCGCCCCAGCCTCGTCGAGGAGGACGGATGCTCGGGCTGACGAGCGGGACCGTGCTGGCTGCGGCCGGCAGCGCCACCACCGCCAGCACGGCCGTGACCGGTCGTGACCAGTGGATCGTCATCGGGGTGGCGGTGGTCGCCGCCCTCGGGCTGGCGACGGCCTTCGTCTTCCGCCGCCAGGTGCTCGCCGCCGGCACCGGCACCGAGCGCATGCAGGAGATCGCCTCGGCGGTCCAGGAGGGCGCGAGCGCCTACCTGCGGCGCCAGTTCCGCACGCTGGCGGTCTTCGCCCTGCCGGTCGTGGCGCTGCTCTTCCTGCTGCCCGGCGACGCGGAGGTGCGCATCGGGCGCGCCGTCCTGTTCCTGGTCGGAGCGCTCTTCTCCGCCGCGGTGGGCTACCTCGGCATGTCCCTGGCGGTGCGCGCCAACGTGCGCGTGGCCGCGGCCTCGCGCGACCCCGAGGGCCGCGCGGCGGGCTTCCGCCTCGCCATCCGCACCGGCGGCACCGTCGGCATGGCCACCGTCGGTCTCGGCCTGCTCGGCTCCGCCCTGGTGGTGCTCCTCTTCAAGGCCGACGCCCCCACGATGCTGGAGGGCTTCGGCTTCGGGGCCGCGCTCGTGGCGATGTTCATGCGCGTCGGCGGCGGCATCTTCACCAAGGCCGCCGACGTCGGCGCCGACCTCGTCGGCAAGGTCGAGCAGGGCATCCCCGAGGACGACCCGCGCAACGCCGCCACCATCGCCGACAACGTCGGTGACAACGTCGGCGACTGCGCCGGCATGGCCGCCGACCTGTTCGAGTCGTACGCCGTGACCCTGGTGGCCGCGCTGATCCTGGGCCGGGCCGCCTTCGGCGACGCCGGTCTGGTCTTCCCGCTGCTCGTGCCCGCCGTCGGTGCCCTCACCGCGGTCCTGGGCATCCTGCTCACCCGCACCCGCGGCACCGAGAGCGGCCTGACCGCCATCCAGCGCGGCTTCTACATCTCGGCCGTCGTCTCCGCCGTCGGCAGCACGGTCGTGGCGTTCCTCTACCTGCCCGCCAGCTTCGCCGACCTCCCCGGCCTCGCCGCGGCGCAGAGCGCGGGCGACCCCCGCTTCCTCGCCTCCGCCGCCGTGATCGTCGGGATCCTGCTGGCCGTCGTCATCCTGTGGATCACCGGCTACTACACGGGCACCGAGTCGAAGCCGACCCGGGCGGTGGCGCGCACGTCGCTGACCGGCCCGGCCACCGTGGTGCTCTCGGGCATCGGGCTGGGCCTCACCTCGGCCGTCTACACCACGCTGATCATCGGCACCGCCGTCCTGCTGTGCTTCCTGCTGGCCGGCGGCGCCGTCGCGCTCTCGCTGTTCCTCGTGGCGCTGGCCGGCACCGGCCTGCTGACCACGGTGGGCGTCATCGTGGCCATGGACACGTTCGGCCCCGTCAGCGACAACGCCCAGGGCATCGCCGAGATGTCCGGCGACGTCGACGAGGAGGCCGCCCGCACGCTCACCGACCTCGACGCGGTGGGCAACACCACCAAGGCGATCACCAAGGGCATCGCGATCGCGACGGCGGTGCTCGCCGCGACGGCCCTGTTCGGCTCCCTCGCCGACAGCTTCGGGACGGCGCTGAACAACGCCGCCACCACCCTGACCCAGGCCAACCAGCCCTCGTACTACGACATCCTCTCCCTGGGCCTGGTCCCCTCCCGCAACAACCTCGACGTCGCGGTGGCGCTCGGGCTGGTCTCGGTGCCCTCGGTGCTGGTGGGCCTGCTGGTCGGCGCCGCGGTGGTCTTCCTGTTCTCGGGCCTGGCCATCGACGCGGTCACCCGCGCCGCCGGCGCCATCGTCTTCGAGGTGCGCCGCCAGTTCCGCGAGAAGCCCGGGATCATGGACGGCACGGAGAAGCCGGAGTACGGCCGCGTCGTCGACATCTGCACCCGCGACTCGCTGCGCGAGCTGGCCACCCCCGGGCTGCTCGCGGTCCTCGCGCCCGTCGTGGTCGGCTTCGGCCTCGGCGTCTCCGCCCTGGTGGGCTTCCTCGCCGGTGCCATCGGCACCGGCTGCCTCATGGCGGTCTTCCTGGCCAACGCCGGCGGGGCGTGGGACAACGCCAAGAAGCTGGTCGAGGACGGCAGCCACGGCGGCAAGGGCTCGGAGGCCCACGCCGCCACGGTCATCGGCGACACCGTCGGCGACCCGTTCAAGGACACCGCCGGCCCGGCCATCAACCCGCTGCTCAAGGTGATGAACCTGGTGGCGATCCTCGTGGTCCCGGCGATCGTGACCCTCACCATCGGCGACGGCGCCAGCACCCCGGTGCGCCTGGGCATCGCCGGTGCGGCGCTGCTGGTCATCGTCATCGCGGTGGTCGTCTCGGCCCGCCGCACCAGCGCCCTCGACGAGGACGAGGACGACGACCTCGACGACGACCTGGACGACGACGGCGACGGCGACGCCGTCGAGCCGACCACCGGGGCGTCCACCGAGCCGTCCACCGAGCCGACCACCGAGCCGACCACCGAGCCGACCACCGAGGCGTCGGCCGAGCGCGAGCCCGCGGAGCGCCCCACCCGCTGACGTACCGTCGGCACCATGACGACGACGCCCCCCGCGCCCGTGCTGCCGGGGGGCGTCGTCGCACCCCTGAGGGACGACCTCGAGGCCTCCGGGTGGACCGTGGACGGCGTCGAGGAGCTGCTGGGCACGGTCGCCGAGGCCGCGCTGCGCCGGGAGTCGCTGGTGCCCGCGCTGCGGGTGACCGAGGCGCCCGCCGCCGCGGGCGACCCCGCCGCCGTGCTCACCCGGCTCTTCCTCCTCGGCCGGCCGGTGCCGCGCGCCGCCCTCGACCGCGCGCTGCCGGCCGCGGGTGCCGCGGGCGCGGAGGCCGCCGGCCTGGTGCGCGCCGCGGGCGCCGCGCCCGACGACGAGGTCCGCGCCGCCGTCGACCTGCGCCCCCACAGCGCCGCGGGCAGCGCCACCGGCACCGGCGGCGAGGTGACCTGGTGGGTCGCCTCCGACCTCGGTGAGCCCGTCACCGGGGAGGCGCTGCCCGTCGAGCACGTCCTCGGCATCGGCGGGGCCTCGGCCTCCCTGGCCCGCCTCGCGGTGCGCGAGCCCGTGGGCCGCGTGCTGGACATCGGCACGGGCAGCGGGGTCCAGGCGCTGCACGCCTCGCGCCACGCCCGCTCGGTCACCGCCACGGACACCTCCCAGCGCTGCCTGGACTTCGCCGCCTTCAACGCCGCGCTCGCCGGGGTGGAGCTCGACCTGCGCCGAGGGAGCCTGCTGGAGCCCGTGGCCGGCGAGCGGTACGACCAGGTGGTCTCCAACCCGCCGTTCGTGGTGACCCCCCGGGCCGCGGGGGTGCCCGGCTGGGAGTACCGCGACGGGGGCCTCGTCGGCGACGAGGTGGTGCGGCGCCTGGTCACCGGCCTCGGCGCCGTGCTGGCGCCCGGCGGCAGCGCGCAGCTGCTCGGCAACTGGGAGCACCGCGCCGGCGAGGGCTGGCACGACCGGGTCACCGGATGGCTGGAGGAGTCGGGCCTCGACGGCTGGGTGGTGCAGCGCGAGGTGCAGGACCCGGCCGACTACGCCGAGACCTGGATCCGCGACGGCGGCCAGCGCCCCGGCCCGGTCGCCGACGCCCTGCTGGAGGCGTGGCTCGACGACTTCGCCGCCCGCGGCGTCGAGGCGGTGGGGCTGGGCTTCGTCGTCCTGCACGCCCCGCCCGCCGGCGCGGCCGGCTCCCCTGCGCGACCGCGCTGGCGCCGCGTCGAGGAGGTCACCGGCCGCCTGGACGGCCCGCTCGGCGGCCACGTCGCCGCCGTCCTGGCGGCGCGGGACCGCCTCGCCACCGCGCGCGACGAGGACCTGCTCGCCGCGCGCCTGCGCGTGGCCGACGACGTCACCGAGGAGCGCCACGCCCGCCCCGGCGAGGGCGGACCCCGCGCCGTCCTGCTGCGGGCCGGCGGCGGGCTGGGGCGCACGGCGTCGGTCGGGACCGCCCTGGCCGGCCTGGTCGGCGCCTGCGACGGCGAGCTGGCGGTCGGCCAGGTGGTGGGGGCGCTGGCCGTGCTGCTGGAGGTCGACGCCGCGCAGCTGCGCGCCGAGCTGCTGCCGCAGGTGCGCGGGCTGGTGGAGGACGGCCTCCTGGAGTGGCCCTCGTGACCCGCGGTGCCCGCCCGCCCCTCGTGGCCGGGGTGCTCGTCGCCCTGGCCTGCGCCGCCGGGGTCGTGGTGCTCCACCGCGTCTTCGTCGCCACCGCGCACGGCCAGGCCGTCGACGAGGCCGCCCTGTCCGGCGCCCGCGCCCGGCTGTGGCGCCTGCAGGACAGCGCCGACCTCGTGCTCGACAGCGTCTCGGCGCTCGCGGTGCTCGCGGCGCTGGCGGCGGTGGCGGTGGCCGCGCTGGTGCAGCGGCGGGTCCGGCTCGCCCTGGCGGCCGTGGCGCTGGTGGTGGGCGCGCTGGCGACCACCCAGGTGGTCAAGCGCCTGCTGCTCGTCAGGCCCGACCTCGACGTCACCTACGCCCTCGACAACTCCCTGCCCTCCGGGCACACCACGTTCGCGGCGGCGGTCTCCGCCGCTGCGCTGCTCGTCTCCCCGGTGCGCCTGCGCCCGCTCGTGGCCGTGGTCGGCGCCGCGTACACGGCGGTCATCGGCGTCGGGACCCTCGCCGCGGGGTGGCACCGGCCCAGCGACGTCGTCGCCGCCGCGCTGGTGGTCCTGGCCTGGGGCGCCCTGCTCGCGCCCCTGGCCGGCGGCCGGGCCTCGGGCGGGGCGGGCTCCTCGGCCCGCGCGGCCGCGGGGACCGTCCTGGTCGTCGGGGCGGCGGTCGGCCTGGCGGGCGGAGCGGCGGCGCTGGCGGCGGTGTGGGTGGCCGTGCCCCCCGAGCCGACCGGCCGCGCGGGGCAGCTGGTCGCGGGCGTCGGCGGCGCCCTCGGCGTCGGCGGGGCCGCGTGCGCGGGGCTGCTGGTGCTGCTCCTGCTCCAGCGGGCCGGCGACCGGGCCGCCGACCGGATGGTTCCGGCGTCCTCCGGACCCGTCGTCGGGGCGCGCCGACCGAGCGGCGGGGGAGCGGCCGGACCGGCGGGGGGTACCGTGCTCGGCGAGCAGCCCGCTGCGGCGCCCGCCGCGCGGCCGCCGGGCCCCGAGGGGCGCAGCTCCGGCTGAGGCCCGGGCGACCCGGCCGGACCCGTCCGGCCCACGCCCCACCGCTGCGTCCTGCACACTCGCCGTGGCGCAGCGGCCGTGAAGACCACCGCCAGCCGTCGCCGAGCGCTCGTCCCGAACCCCGTCCCAGACCGTCCCCACCCGGAAGGCAGGCCCGTCCGTGGCCCGAAGCTCCACCTCCGCAGCGCCCGTGCGCCGGCTCGTCATCGTCGAGTCGCCCGCCAAGGCGCGCACCATCGCCAGCTACCTGGGCGACGGGTACGAGGTCGAGGCCAGCGTCGGCCACATCCGCGACCTGCCGCAGCCCTCGGAGCTGCCCGCGGAGATGAAGAAGGGCCCCTTCGGCAAGTTCGCCGTCGACGTCGACAACGGCTTCGAGCCGTACTACGTCGTCGACGCCGACAAGAAGAAGAAGGTCACCGAGCTCAAGCGGGCCCTGAAGGACGCCGACGAGCTCTACCTCGCCACCGACGAGGACCGCGAGGGCGAGGCGATCGCCTGGCACCTGCTGCAGACGCTGCAGCCGACGGTCCCGGTCAAGCGGATGGTCTTCCACGAGATCACCCGCGAGGCCATCCAGCGGGCGCTGGAGTCCACCCGCGACATCGACGCGCACATGGTCGACGCGCAGGAGACCCGCCGCATCCTCGACCGGCTCTACGGCTACGAGGTCTCCCCGGTGCTGTGGCGCAAGGTCCGCGCCGGCCTGTCCGCCGGCCGCGTGCAGTCGGTGGCCACCCGGATGGTGGTCGAGCGCGAGCGCGAGCGCATGGCCTTCCGCTCGGCGTCGTACTGGGACGTCCAGGCCGGCACCTCCCCGGCCGGCGCCGGGGCGTCCCAGCGCTTCACCACCCGGCTGGTGGCCGTCGACGGCGCCCGCGTGGCCACCGGCCGCGACTTCGCCGACAGCGGCCAGCTCACCGAGCGCGCCGCCGGCCTCGGCGCCGGCCTGGTGCGCCTGGACGAGACCGCCGCCACCGCCGTCGCCGGCGCCCTGCGCGACGCCGGCTCCGACGCCCTCGTGGTCCGCTCGCTCGAGACCAAGCCCTACACGCGCAAGCCCGCGGCGCCGTTCACCACCTCCACGCTGCAGCAGGAGGCCAGCCGCAAGCTCGGCTCGTCCGCGCGGCAGACGATGCGCACCGCCCAGTCGTTGTACGAGAACGGCTGGATCACCTACATGCGCACCGACTCGGTCTCGCTGTCGCAGCAGGCCGTGAGCGCGGCGCGCTCCCAGGCCGCCGAGCTGTACGGCGCCGAGTACGTGCCGGCGGCGCCCCGCACCTACTCCTCCAAGGCCAAGAACGCCCAGGAGGCCCACGAGGCGATCCGCCCCTCCGGCGACGTCTTCCGCACCCCGGCGCAGGTCGCGGGCCAGCTGCGGGGCGAGGAGTTCCGCCTCTACGAGATGATCTGGCAGCGCACCGTCGCCAGCCAGATGGCCGACGCCCGCGGCTCCACCGCCACGGTCCGCCTCGCCGGCGACGTCGCCCTCGCTCCCGGCACCGGCTCGCTGACCGCCGGCGCCCGCGAGGTCGAGCTGTCGACCTCGGGCACCGTCATCACCTTCCGCGGCTTCCTCGCCGCCTACGAGGAGGGCCGCGACGAGGAGCGGCACTCCGGTGGCGGCGACGCCGAGCGCCGCCTGCCCGAGCTCGTCCAGGGCCAGCGCGTCGACGTCCTCGACGCCTCCGCGGACGGCCACGAGACCTCCCCGCCGCCGCGCTACACCGAGGCGAGCCTGGTGAAGGCGCTGGAGGAGCGCGGCATCGGCCGCCCCTCCACCTACGCCGCCACCATCGCCACGATCTCCGACCGCGGGTACGTCTGGCGCCGGGGCAGCGCCCTCGTGCCCAGCTGGCTGGCGTTCGCCGTCATCAGGCTGCTCGAGGACCACTTCGACCACCTCGTCGACTACGACTTCACCGCCGAGATGGAGGACGACCTCGACAGGATCGCCGGCGGGTCCGAGGACCGCCGCGCCTGGCTGAGCCGGTTCTACTTCGGCGCCGAGGGCGGTGCCGCCGCCTCCGGCGGTGCGGGCACCGGCTCGGGCCCGGCCGCACCGGGTGCGCGCACGGGCCTGAAGCCCCTGGTCGACGACCTCGGCGACATCGACGCGCGCGGCATCAACTCCCTCGACGTCGGCGAGGGCATCACGCTGCGCGTCGGGCGCTACGGGCCCTACCTGGAGCTGCCCCCGGCGGAGGGCTCCCCGGAGGGCTCCGACCCGCAGCGCGCGCCCGTGCCCGACGACCTCGCCCCCGACGAGCTCACGCCCGCCAAGGCGCGCGAGCTGCTCGAGGCCGCCGGCGACGGCGACCGCGAGCTCGGCACCGACCCGGCCACGGGGCGGACCGTCGTCGTGCGGGCCGGGCGCTTCGGCCCGTACGTCACCGAGGTGCTGGAGGACGGCGCGCCCAAGAGCGCCAAGCCGCGCACCGGGTCGCTGTTCAAGAGCATGCAGCTGCAGACCGTCACCCTCGACGACGCGCTGCGCCTGCTGTCGCTGCCGCGCCTGGTGGGCACCGACCCCGCCACCGGTGAGGAGATCACCGCCCAGAACGGCCGCTACGGGCCCTACCTGAAGAAGGGCACCGACTCCCGGTCGCTCACCAGCGAGGACCAGCTCTTCGACGTGACCCTCGAGGCGGCCCTGGCCCTGTACGCCGAGCCCAAGCGGGGCCGCGGCGGTCGCGCGGCGGCGGCGCCCCTGCGGGAGCTGGGCACCGACCCCGCGAGCGGCGCGCCCGTCGTCGTCAAGGAGGGGCGCTTCGGCCCCTACGTCACCGACGGCACCACGAACGCGACCCTGCGCACCGCCGACTCCGTCGAGTCCGTGACGATCGAGCGGGCGGCGGAGCTGCTCGCCGAGAAGCGCGCCAAGGGCCCGGCCACCAAGGGCGCCAAGAAGCCCGCCGCGCGCAAGCCGGCGGCGAGGAAGCCCGCGGCCAAGAGCGCCGGGGCGGCGCGCAAGGGCTGATCACCATCGCGCGCGCCGAGCAGCACCGAGCGGTTACGGTCGCGAGCGTGGTCCACCCGATCGGCTCCCATCCGCGACCCCCTCAGGACCGAACACGTCCTGAGAGCGCCGAGGTGGCGCGGTGAGCGGGGGAGGTGGGACCGGTGCGGACCGCGAGCGCGCCGTCGACCCCCTGGCCGCGTCCATGGCGAGGGTCGCCGCCGGTGACCGGGACGCCTTCGGCGAGGTCTACGACGCCGTGGCGCCCAAGGTCCTGGCCGTGACGCGCGCGGTGCTGCGCAACCCCTCCATGGCCGAGGAGGTCACGCAGGAGGTGCTGCTGGAGGTCTGGCGCCAGGCCGCCCGCTACGACCCCTCCGCGGGGTCGGTGGGCGCGTGGGCCACCACCATCGGCCACCGCCGCGCCGTCGACAGGGTGCGCTCGGTGCGCGCCCGCGAGGACCGCGAGGACCGCGTCGTGGCGGGCGAGGGCCGTGTGGAGTACGACGAGGTGTCCGAGCAGGTGCTCCAGCACGAGGACGAGTCCCGGGTGCGGAAGGCGCTCACGGGCCTGACCGAGCTGCAGCGCGAGGCCGTGGTGATGGCCTACTGGGGCGGCCGGACGTCCACGGAGATCTCCGCGCAGCTGGGGGTCCCCGTGCCCACGGTCAAGACGCGCCTGCGCGACGGCCTGCAGCGGTTGAGGGTCGACCTGGCCCGCGGGGAGCCCGCGGCCGGGAGCGCATCATGAGCCAGACGGGTCGGGGAGACGTGAGGAGCGGAGGGGGAGGCGTGGACGGGTACGACGGCGGTGCGCACGGCTTGACGTCCCTGTACGCCGTCGACGCCCTCGACCCCCAGGAGGCCGCGGCCGCCGAGGCCCACCTCCGCGGCTGTGCCGACTGCCGTGAGGAGCTGGTCGAGGTGCGCGAAGCGCTGGCGGCTGCCGTGGCCGACGAGCCCGCCGAGGCGCCGTCGGCGGCTCTGCGCGCCCGGGTGATGGCGGCGCTCGACGACGTCCCCCAGCTGCCGGCGCTCCCGGCCGCGGTCGCCCCCGCGGCGTCGGCGTCCGAGCCCGACGACGAGCTGTCCCGCCGCCGTGCGCGGCGCGAGACCGACCGGACCTCCGCCGCTCGCGCCGGTGGCACCACCGGCCGCAGGGCCCCCCGCCGCTGGGTGCAGGGCCTGGCCGCGGCCGCCGCGGCCGTGGTCGTCGCCGGCGCCGCGGTCAGCGGGTACGCCGCGCTGCAGTGGCGCGAGGAGGCGCGGTCCGCCCAGCAGGTGGCGCTGGCGGTGACCCAGGTCGCCGGTGCGCCGGACGCCCAGCTCGTGGACGCCCAGGGCGGCGCCGAGGGCTGGGGCAGCAGCCGGGTCGTGGTGTCGCGCTCGCTGGGGGAGGCCGTGCTGGTGCCGACCGGCGTCGAGGACGCCCCCTCGGGGCGCACGTGGCAGCTCTGGTTCGTCACCGGTGACGCGGCCCGCCCGGCGGGCACCTTCGCCGGCGCCGGCTCCGCGGCCGTGCTCTCCGGGGCGGTCGACGGTGCCGACGCGGTCGCGGTGACCCTCGAGCCGGCCGGCGGGAGCGAGACCCCGACCTCCACCCCGGTGGCGGTCTACCCGCTCACCGCCTGACCGGCCGGCAGCCCCCGCAGGCTCCGTCCGGCTCGGGCTGTGGACGGTGCCGCCGGCAGCGGTCGGCGCGGCTACCCTGCTGCGGTGACGGACGCAGCGGTGCCGGGCGGCGCCGCCGCGCAGGTCGAGCCCGACCACGGCGTGCGCGCCGTGCTCGCCATCAGGCCGTTCCGGCAGCTGTGGTGGTGCCTGGGGCTGTCGAGCCTCGGTGACTGGCTCGGTCTGCTCGCCACCACGGCGCTCGCCGTGAGCCTGTCGGGCGGCACGGCCGAGGGCGGCGGCCTGGAGGACTACGCCGCCGCCAACCTCGCGGTGGCCGGCGTGCTCGTCCTGCGCCTGGCCCCGGCCATCGTCTTCGGGCCGCTCGCCGGCGTCGTCGCCGACCGGTGGGACCGCAAGACCACGATGGTCGTCGGCGACGTGCTCCGCGGCCTGCTGTTCATCACGATCCCGGTGGTGGGCGAGCTGTGGTGGCTGCTGGTCGCCACGGTCCTGATCGAGGTGGTCGGGCTGTTCTGGACCCCCGCCAAGGACGCGACCGTCCCCAACCTCGTGCCCCGCAGGAGCCTGGAGGCGGCCAACCAGCTCACCCTGGTGGTCACCTACGGCACCGCGCCGGTGGCCGCCCTCCTCTTCAGCGGCCTCTCGCTGCTCAACCCCGTGCTGCCCGGCGGCCTCGACGGCGTCTCGCTGTCGCTGTACGGCAACGGGGTCACCTACCTGGTGGCCGCCGTGGTGGTCGCGGGCCTCGTCATCCCCCCGCGCTCCACCGCCGCGCGCACCGACGACGGCGAGGAGCCGCTCGGCGTGGGCCGGAGCATCCTCGACGGCTGGCGCTACGTCTGGGTGACGCCCCTGGTGCGCGGCCTGGTGGTCGGCATGCTCGGCGCCTTCGCGGCCGGCGGGTTCGTCATCGGCGTCGCCCGGACCTTCGTCGAGGACCTCGGCGCCGGTGACCCCGGCTACGGCGTCCTGTTCGCCGCCGTGTTCACCGGGCTGGCGCTCGGCATGTGGACGGGCCCGCGGGTGCTGGCCGCCCTGCCGCGCTGGCGGCTCTTCGCCCTGTCCCTGGTGCTGGCGGGCCTGGCGCTGTTCCCGCTGGCGCTGGTGCCCAACATCGTCATCGTCGCTGCGCTGTCCGTGGTGGTCGGCGCCTGCGGCGGCGTCGCCTGGGTGACCGGCTACACGCTGCTCGGCCTGGAGGTGGCCGACGAGGTGCGCGGCCGCACCTTCGCGTTCGTCCAGTCCTCGGCCCGCGTGGTGCTCGTCGGCGTCCTGGCCCTCGCGCCGGCGCTCGCCGCCCTCTTCGGCACGCACCGGATCGACATCACCGACGACGCGGGCGTCACCTACAACGGCGCCGCCCTGACGCTGCTGGTCGCCGCGGTGCTCGCCACCGGCATCGGCCTGGCCGCCTACCGCGTGCTCGACGACGGGCAGGCGGGCCCGCTGCGCGACGACCTCGCCCGCGCCTGGCGGCTGCGCGCCACCGCCCGGCCGGAGCGGCGCCGCTCCGGCCCGGGCTTCTTCGTGGCCCTCGAGGGCGGCGACGGCGCGGGCAAGAGCACGCAGGCGCGGCTGCTCGCCGAGCGGCTCCGCGCGCAGGGGCACGAGGTGCTGCTCACCCGTGAGCCGGGGGCCACCGAGCTCGGCCTGCGCATCCGCGAGCTGCTGCTCCACGGCGGTGACGTGGCCCCGCGCGCCGAGGCCCTGCTCTACGCGGCCGACCGCGCCCACCACGTCGCGACCGTGGTGCGGCCCGCCCTGGCCCGGGGGGTGGTGGTGGTCACCGACCGCTACGTCGACTCCTCCGTGGCCTACCAGGGCGCGGGTCGCCACCTCGACGGCGACGAGGTCGCCTCGCTGTCGATGTGGGGCACCGAGGACCTGCTCCCCGACGTGACCGTCCTGCTCGACCTGGACCCGGCCCGTGCCCGCGGGCGCCTCGGCTCCGACCTCGACCGTCTCGAGCGCGAGCCGGAGGAGTTCCACGCCGCCGTCCGCGAGCGGTTCCGCGAGATCGCCCGGCGCAGCCGCCGCCGCTACCTCGTGGTCGACGCCGGCGCCCCGGCCGAGGCCGTCGCGGAGCAGGTGCGCCACGGGCTCGAGCCGCTGCTGCCGCCCCCGCCGCACCTCGACCGCCGCCGCCGCGAACAGCCGGACCGGGCGGCGCAGGCCCCTGCATCCCCCCCAACGGCCCCCGCTGCGCACCCGACGCCCCCGGCGCGGGCCCTCGACGACCCCGCCGACGGCTGGGACGCCGGCCGGTGAGCGTCTGGGACGACGTCGCCGGGCAGCCCGAGGTGGTGGCCCAGCTCCGCGGCGCGGCGCAGGACCCCTCCGCCATGACCCACGCCTGGCTCTTCACCGGCCCGCCGGGGTCCGGGCGGTCGACCGCGGCCCGCGCCTTCGCCGCGGCCCTGCAGTGCGAGCGGGACGGCGAGCCCGGCTGCGGCCGCTGCCACGCCTGCCGGACGGTGCTGGCGGGCAGTCACGCCGACGTGGAGGTGGTCGCCACCGAGAAGCTCAGCATCGGCGTCGACGACGTCCGCGTCCTCGTCCAGCGCGCCGCGCGCCGCCCGTCGTCCGGACCGTGGAGGGTGGTGCTCGTGGAGGACGCCGACCGCTTCACCGAGCACAGCGCCAACACGCTCCTGAAGTCGATCGAGGAGCCGCCGCCGCGCACGGTGTGGCTGCTGTGCGCCCCGAGCCCCGAGGACATGGTCACCACCATCCAGTCGCGGTGCCGCCCGGTGCGCCTGCGGGTGCCGTCCGTCGACGACGTCGCCGCGCTCCTGGTGCGCCGCGACGGGATCGACCCGACGATGGCGGCTCACGCAGCGCGTGCCGCGCAGAGCCACGTCGGCCTCGCGCGCCGCCTGGCGCGTGACGAGGGAGCGCGGCTGCGGCGCCGGCAGGTGCTGCAGCTGGCGCTCGAGGTGACGGGCGTGGGGGATGCCGTGGTGCGCGCGGGCGAGCTGGTCGAGGTCGCGTCGGAGGAGGCCGCCGCCGCGACGGCGGAGCGCGACGCGGTAGAGCGCGCGGCGCTGCTCCGCTCGCTGGGCGCCGAGGCGGCCGGGGCCCTGCCGCCCGCGCTGCGCTCGCAGGTGCGCGCCCTGGAGGACGACCAGAAGAAGCGGGCCACCCGGTCCCGGCGCGACGCGCTCGACCGCTCCCTGGTCGACCTGTCCTCGCTGTACCGCGACGTGCTCGTGGTGCAGCTGGGTGCCACCGTCGAGCTGGTGAACGCCGAGCTGGCCACCGAGGTCGCGGCGATGGCGCGCCGCACCGCCCCCGAGCAGACCCTCGCCCGCCTCGACGCGGTCGGCAGGGCGCGCACCCGCATCGCTGCCAACGTC
This sequence comes from Actinomycetales bacterium, assembly GCA_022701985.1. Lineage (GTDB taxonomy): Bacteria > Actinomycetota > Actinomycetes > Actinomycetales > Quadrisphaeraceae > Quadrisphaera. Next base: position 8,330 of record JAKONK010000053.1, on the reverse strand, counting down.
AACCCCCTGCTCGCCGTCGAGGCGATGGCCCTGGCGCTGCGCCCGTGAGCGGGACGCAGCGCGCTCCGCGGGCGCGCCTGGCGCTCGCCTCGCTCCTGGCGGCCGCCGCCGTGGTGGTCACCGGCTGCAGCGGTCCGCCGCAGCCCAGCGGCGGCGCCCCCACCACCCTCCCGGCGCCCAGCACCGGCGTCAGCGCCCCGGGCGAGGCGGCCTCCGACCCCGCCCTGGCGCGCTTCTACGGCCAGAGCCCCGCGTGGGCCGACTGCGGCGGCGGGCTCGAGTGCGCCACGGTCCAGGTGCCCGTCGACTGGTCGGCCCCCGACCGCGACGAGGTCGGCATCGCCGTCGCCCGCCAGCCGGCCACGGACTCCTCCGAGCGCCTCGGGGCGCTGCTGGTGAACCCCGGCGGTCCCGGAGCCTCAGGGGTGGCGTGGCTGCGCGGCGGGAGCCAGGCGGTCGTCTCCGACGCGGTCGCCGCCCGCTACGACGTCGTCGGCTTCGACCCGCGCGGCACCGGGGCCTCCCAGCCCGTCGACTGCCTGCCCGACGCCGAGTTCGACGCCTACCGCGCCGCGACCTCCGACGCCAGCACGCCGGAGGGCCTGGCGGAGGCGACGGCGCAGGACGAGGCGTTCGCGCAGGGGTGCGAGGTCGACGCCGGCCTGCTCCTGGGCCACCTGGGCACCGTCGACGCCGCCCGCGACCTCGACGTGCTGCGCGCGGTGGTGGGCTCGGAGCACCTGGACTACCTGGGCAAGTCCTACGGCACGATGCTCGGCGCCGTGTACGCGCAGGAGTTCCCCCAGCGCGTGGGCCGCCTCGTGCTCGACGGGGCCCTCGACCCCGCCTCGAGCTCCAGCGACGTCACCCTGGTCCAGGCGCAGGGCCTCGAGCAGGCGCTGCGCGCGTACGCCGCCGACTGCCCCCAGCGCTCCGGCTGCGAGCTCGGTGACACCGCCGACGCCGTCGTCGAGCGCGTCCGCGCGGTCCTGGACGGCGCGCGCGAGCGCCCCCTGGCCACGTCCGACCCCGCGCGCCCGGTGACGGCGCCGCTGGCGTTCCAGGGCGTGGTGGCCACGCTGTACAACCAGACCAGCTGGCCCTACCTCGACCGCGCCACCGCGGCCGCGGAGTCCGGTGACGGGGCGCCCCTGCTGCAGCTGGCCGACGCCTACGCCGGGCGCCTGCCCAGCGGGCAGTACAGCTCCAACCTCCTCGAGGCGTTCACGGCGGTCAACTGCCTCGACCGCCCCGTCGACGCGAGCCCGGAGGCGATGGCCGCCGAGGCCGCCCAGCTGGAGCAGCGGTCACCGACGTTCGGCAGGTCGCTGAGCTACGGCGCGCTGCAGTGCTCGGTGTGGCCCGTCGCTCCCACGCGCACCCCCGGGCCCGTCTCCGCCGAGGGGGCGGCGCCGTCCCTGGTGGTGGGCACCACCAACGACCCGGCCACGCCGTACGTGTGGGCCCAGTCGCTCGCCGCGCAGCTGTCGGGCAGCCGGCTGCTGACGTGGCAGGGCGAGGGGCACACCGCCTACCGCCGGGGCTCGGCGTGCGTCGACGCCGCCGTCGACGGCTACCTGGTCGACGGCGTGCTGCCGGGACAGGGAGCCACCTGCTCCAGCTGATGTCCGGGCGCTCCGTCAGCGCCGGGCGGCCTCGTCGGCGCGCAGCCGGACGCGGTCCTGGATGCTCAGGGCCGACTCGTCGACCGCTCGGTCCACCGGTCCGTCCACCAGCTCCAGGAGGGACCCGGCCTCCAGGTCGACGACCCGGCTCACCGGCGGCGCGGGGCGCCGGCGCGGTGCGCGCTGCACGAGGGGGGCGGTGGGGGTCAGGCCCGCCGAGCGGGGGCCTGGAGGCGGGCCCGCGGGCCGGTCCGCCGTGCTGGAGGTGGTTTGGAGGGGCGTCGCACCGTTGCGCATGCCCCCCCAACGGCGCGACGCGCCGCGGTCTTGAGGAGTCCGGCGTGTCCGGGCGGGCGCGCCGGGTATGGTGGGCGCGCTGCACGGCGCTGGCCGTCGTGCGCGCCGCCTTAGCTCAGTCGGCAGAGCGATTCACTCGTAATGAATAGGTCCGGGGTTCGATTCCCCGAGGCGGCTCCACCAGACCCCTCGTCGCGGCAGCGGCGGGGGGTCTTCTGGTGCCGGCGGATCGGGCGCGCGACCCCCTGCGGGCGCACCAGCGGACCTAGCCTGCGCCGGTGCGGCACCCCTCACCCCTCGTCGCGCGCCTGCGGGCACCGACGGGGCGCCAGCCCGCCCGGGAGGTCCTGGCCGAGCTGCGGCGCGCCGTCCTGTCCGGCGACGCCACCCCCGGGTGCGCCATCCCGCTGCGGGAGGTGGCCGAGGCCTTCGGGGTCAGTCCCATCCCGGTGCGCGAGGCGCTGCAGGTCCTCGTGGGGGAGGGGCTGGTGGTCCACCGCGCCCACGCCGGCTACGCGGTGGCGCGGCTCTCCCGCGGGGAGCTCTCCGAGCTCTACGTCGTCCGGGGCGCTCTGGAGGCGGCCGCCCTGCGCGCCGCGGCCCCCCGCGTGGCCGACGGGCACGTCCGCGCGGCCCGGGCGGCCCTCGACGCGCTGCGCCAGGCGCTCGGCGAGGGCGACCTGCGGGCGTACCACGAGCACAGCCGCGCCTTCCACCTGGCGCTGATGGCGCCGTCGGCGATGCCCCGGCTGCTGGGCATGGTCGAGCAGGCCTGGAACCTCACCGAGCCGGAGCAGCCGATGCGCTGGTCGACGCTGCAGGCGCGGGAGCACCTCCACACCGAGCACGCCGCGATGCTGGAGGCGTTCGCCGTCCGTGACGCCGAGGCGCTGCTGGAGGTGGCGGCGGCCCACCACCGGCACCTCGAGGACGTCGTGGCCGAGGCCCCCCTCGAGGGCGCGTGAGCCGCGCGGAGATATACGACGACGGCAACCCAGGCGCAACACGGGCTTCCTAGCGTCATCACCCAGCAGCAGCCACGCAGGAACCCCACCGCGAGGAGCCCCCCGTGCCCGACCTCACCACGCGCTCGCACGTCACCGGCGGAGCTCCGCCGGCGGTCGTCGTCGACGCCACCCCCGTCCCGCTCGCGGCGCACGGCGCCGCCGGCGACGCCCTCATCAAGCCGGGTTACGACCCGCGCCTGACCAACGCCGACCTCGCCCCGCTGCGCCAGCAGCGGTGGGGCTCGTACAACCTCTTCGCCTTCTGGATGTCGGACGTGCACAGCGTCGGCGGGTACGTGACGGCGGGCAGCCTGTTCGCGCTGGGCCTGGCCAGCTGGCAGGTCTTCGTGGCGCTGATCGCCGGCATCACCATCGTCTACGTCCTGTGCAACCTCGTCGCCAAGCCGAGCCAGGTCACCGGGGTGCCCTACGCCGTGGTGAACCGGGCGGTCTTCGGCGTCAGGGGCGCGAACCTCCCCGCGATCATCCGCGGTGCCATCGCCGTGGCGTGGTACGGCATCCAGACCTACCTCGCCTCGGCGGCGCTCGACGTCGTCCTCATCCGCCTCTGGCCGGGTCTGGCGCCCTACGCCGACGCCTCCCAGCACGGCTTCCTGGGGCTCAGCCTGCTCGGCTACGCCACCTACGCCTTCCTCTGGGCGGTGCAGGCGGCCGTGTTCTGGCGGGGCATGGAGGCCATCAGGAGGTTCATCGACTTCTGCGGACCCGCGGTCTACGTCGTGATGTTCGTGCTGTGCGGCTACCTGCTGGTGAAGGCCGACTTCGCCGTCTCGCTGACGCTGTCCGAGGTGTCCCTGACCCCGCTGCAGCAGCTCGGCACGATGCTCTCCGCGACGGCCCTGGTGGTCGCCTACTTCTCCGGCCCGATGCTCAACTTCGGCGACTTCTCCCGCTACGCGCGCTCCTTCAAGGCGGTGAAGCGGGGCAACTTCCTCGGCCTGCCGGTGAACTTCGTGCTGTTCTCGCTGCTCACCGTGCTGACGGCCGCCGCGACGCTGCCCGTGTACGGCCGCCTCATCACCGACCCGGTGGAGACCGTCGCCCAGATCGACTCGACCTTCGCGGTGGTGCTCGGCGCCGTCACCTTCACCACCGCGACCATCGGCATCAACATCGTCGCCAACTTCATCGCGCCGGCGTTCGACTTCTCCAACGTCAGCCCCCAGAAGATCTCCTGGCGCGCCGGCGGCATGATCGCCGCCGTCGGGTCGGTGCTGCTCACGCCGTGGAACTGGTACGCCAACGACACCGCGATCCACTACACCCTCGGCATCCTCGGCGCGCTGATCGGCCCGCTGTTCGGCGTGCTCATCGCCGACTACTACCTGGTCCGCCGCCAGCGCATCGCCGTCGACGCCATGTACTCCATGAGCGACCGCAGCGCCTACTGGTACCGGGGCGGCTACAACCCCGACGCCATCACCGCCACGGCGGTCGCCGGAGCCGTCGCCATCGCCTCGGTGCTGCTGCCCCGCCTGCTCGGGCAGGGCCTCTGGGTCAGCGACTGGTCCTGGTTCGTCGGCTGCGGCCTGGGGCTGGTGGTCTACCGCGCCCTGGCGCTGCGCCCCGGCTCGCCGACGCTGGCGGCCATGGCCCTCGCCGAGACCGAGCCCGACCTCACGGACGGCACCACCCACGACGCGCGTCCCGCCGCGCCCGCGGTGGTCGACGTCCGGTGATCGTCGACGTCGTCAACCCCAACACCACGGGATCCATGACGGCGCTCGTCGCGGAGGGTGCCCGGGCCGCCGCCGGCCCGGGCACCACCGTGCGCGCCGTCACGTCCCGCTCGGGACCGGCCAGCATCGAGAGCCACTACGACGAGGCGCTCGCCGTCCCCGGCCTCCTGGAGGCCGTGCTCGAGGGCAGCGCCAGCGGCGCCGACGCCCACGTGGTCGCCTGCTTCGGCGACCCGGGGCTGGACGCCTGCCGCGAGGTGGCGGCCGGGCCCGTCCTGGGCATCGCCGAGGCCGCCATGCACGCCGCGGTCGTGGTCGGGCGCACCTTCAGCGTGGTCACCACCCTCGGGCGCACCACGGCGCGGGCGCGGGAGCTGGCCGTCCGCTACGGCTTCGGGGAGCACTGCGCCGGCGTGCACGCCTGCGAGATCCCGGTCCTGGAGCTGGAGACCGACCCCCTCGCCCGCGCCACGATCGCGGCGGCGTGCGCGAGGGCGCTGGACGACGACGGCAGCGACGTCGTCGTCCTGGGCTGCGCCGGGATGAGCGACCTCGCGACGTCGCTGTCCGCCGAGCTCGGTGTGCCCGTCGTCGACGGCGTGGCCGCGGCCGTCGGCATGGCGCAGGCCCTGGTGCTGGCGGGCCTGTCCACCAGCCGGCGCGGGGAGTACGCCCGCCCGCCGGCCAAGGCGTACGCGGGAGACCTGCACCGGTTCGCCCTGGGGTGACGGGGACCTGAGGCCGGGGGGTGGCGGCCCCGCCGGGGTGGGGCTGGCCCCACCCCGCAGACGCCGGGGAGCACCCTGGGAGCGTGGCGCTCCGGAGACCAGGCTCGAGGACATGTCCGCAGCGACCGACACCGCCCCCCTCCCTCCCTCCGACGGCGCGGGCGTGACCCCGCCCCCTCCGCCTCCGGCGGGCCCCGCGCCCGGCCGCTCCGCCCCGCCGCTGGGCTGGCTCCGCAGGACCCCCGGCGACCTGCTCTACCTGCTGACCGGCCTGCCGGTCGCCGTCGCCTCGGCGGCGGTGGGCTGGGTGCTCTCCAGCCTCGTCACCGGGCTCGCCAGCACCGTGGTGCTGCTGCCCGTGGCCCTGCTCGTGCTCCTGGCGACGCTGGCCTGCGCCCGCGGGTTCGCCCACCTGGAGCGGTTCCGCCTCTCCTGGACCGGTGAGCGGATCCCGCCGCCGGCCCCCGCCGGCTCCCCGCTGACCCCGCCCGCCCCGAACCGCACCGGGCGCTGGTGGCGCTGGTGGGACTGGCTGCGTGACGGCCAGCTCTGGCTCGACCTCCTGCACGGCGCCATCGCCATCGCCCTCGCCACCCTGACCTGGACCACCACCGTCACCTGGCTGGTCACTGGGCTCGCCGGGGTCAGCTACTGGGCGTGGGGCGAGCGGGCCGAGGCCGCCGCCGGCCGGGGGAGCATCACGGTCGCCGGGATCACCGGGCTCCCCGTCGCCTGGCAGGTCGTGGTCGGCGTCGTCCTGCTCGTGACCCTCGTCCCGGTCGCCCGCGGTCTCGCCTTCGCCCACGCGGCCTTCGCCCGCGGCACCATCGGGAACTCCTCGGTGCGGGCCCTGGCCCAGCGCGTCGAGGTGCTGACCGCCACCCGCGCCGCCGCCTCCGACGCCGAGGCCGCCGCCCTGCGCTCCCTGGAGCGCGACCTGCACGACGGTCCCCAGCAGCGCCTGGTGCGCCTGGAGATGGATCTCGCCGCCACCCAGCGCCGCCTGGCATCGGGAGACGCGGAGGCCGCCACCGCCGCGCTCGGCGAGGCCCGGCAGCAGGCGCAGGAGGCCCTGGCCGAGCTGCGCGCCCTCTCCCGCGGGATCGCCCCGCCGGTCCTGGTCGACCGCGGCCTGGTGGCGGCGGTGGAGTCGCTGGCCTCCCGCAGCGCCGTCCCCGCGGTGGTCCGCGCCGACCTGGGACCGTCACTGGCGGGGCGCCGCCTGCCCAGCGCCGTCGAGCGCACCGCCTACTTCGTGGTCGCGGAGGCGCTGACCAACGCCGCCAAGCACAGCGGGGCGCGCGCCGTGGTCGTCGACCTGCGCGGCGAGCCGCAGCCCGAGGCGACGTGGCTCGTCGTGCGCGTGGAGGACGACGGCATCGGGGGCGCCGATCCGGCCGGCGCCGCGGGCACCGGGCTGAGGGGTCTGAAGGCCCGTGCGGAGTCGGTGGACGGCGCGCTCACCGTGGCCAGCCCCGCCGGAGGCCCGACCGTGGTGGAGGCCCGCCTGCCCCTGCGCTGACCCCCTCCCGACCGTGATCATGGGATCCACGCACGAGCGCCGTGCACAGGTCCCATGATCACGGTCGTCCGCGTGCGTGGAGCCCATGATCACGGAGGGGGTGGGAGGGGTCTGGGAGCATCGGGGGCGTGAGGGTGGTGCTCGCCGAGGACTCGGTGCTCCTGCGCGAGGGCCTGGTGCGGCTGCTCGCCGAGGCCGGCCACGAGGTGGTGGCGGCCGTGGGCGACGCCCCGTCGCTGCTCGTCGCGGTCGCCGAGCACGTCCCCGACGTCGCCGTCGTCGACGTCCGGATGCCCCCCGACCACACCGACGACGGGCTCCGCGCCGCCGTGGAGGCCCGGCGCCGCCAGCCGGGGCTGGCCGTCGTCGTCCTGTCGCAGTACGTGGAGGCCTCCTACGCGGCCGACCTCCTCGGCGACGGGCGCGGCGGGGTGGCCTACCTCCTCAAGGACCGGGTGGCCGACCTCGACGCGCTGGCGCGGGCGCTGGACGCCGTCGCCGGTGGTGGGACGGCCCTCGACCCAGAAGTGGTCGCGCAGCTGCTGGCGCGCCGGCGCCCCGACGACCCCCTCGCGGCCCTGACCCCGCGCGAGCGCGAGGTGCTGGCGCTGGTGGCCGAGGGACGCTCCAACACCGCGATCCGCGAGGCCCTCGTGGTGAGCGAGGGGGCGGTGGAGAAGCACGTGGCGAACATCTTCGCCAAGCTCGGCCTGCCGCCCTCGACCTCCGACCACCGCCGGGTGCTGGCCGCCGTCACCTACCTGAGGGCGACCAGCACCTGAGGTGCCCGCCCGGGGTCAGCCCTGTGCGGCGGCCCGGAGGACGTCGACCAGCGGGGTGCTGGGGCGCCCGGCCAGCTCGGCCAGGGGGGCCGGGTCGGTGTCGAGCGCGCCGCGGGCGGTCGCGGTGTCGACGGCCACGAGGAAGCCGACCAGGCCCTCGTCGAGCCCCGCGGCGCGCAGGCCGGCGGCCAGCTCGTCGGCGCTCACGCGCTGGTGCCGGACCTCGCGACCCAGAACCTCCGAGAGGGCGGCGGCGAGGTCGTCGTAGGTGAACGGGGTGCCGCCCAGCTCGTACGTGCGGCCCGCCGTCGACGGGTCGAGCAGTGCCCCGGCCGCGGCCGCGGCGTAGTCGGCGCGGGCGGCGGCGGCGATCGGTGCGCCCTCGGTGGCGCTGGTCACGGCGCCGGTGGCCCGGGCCTGCTCGAGGGTCGAGGCGTAGTTCTCGGTGTACCAGCCGTTGCGCAGCACGGTGGCGGGCAGGCCGGAGGCGCGCAGCAGCTCCTCGGTCACCACGTGCTCGGGGGCCACGGGCAGGTCGGTGCTGTCGGCGCGGAGCACCGAGGTGTAGACGACGCGCTGCACGCCCGCGGCGACGGCGGCGTCGACGACGGCGCGGTGCTGGCGCTCGCGCTGCCCGATGTCGCTGCCGGAGACGAGCAGCAGGGCGTC
>JAKONK010000271.1 GCA_022701985.1 Actinomycetales bacterium | reverse complement strand
GCGCTCTCCTCGTCGAGCGAGACGCCGGCCGCGCCCTGCTGCGTCGCGATGGAGGAGGTCAGCACCGCCTGGGCGGCGCTGGTCCGAGACTCCGCGGAGCTGCTGCGGGCGCCGAGGTCGGCGACGTAGCTGGCCCACATGCGGTCCGGGGGGTCCATCCTGGCGAGGGCGTCGGAGCTGGTCGGGTCGGCCTTGCTCGTCCCGATCGCGGCGATCTTCACGGCGACCGAGCCGTCCTTGGCGCCGTTGACGGCCATGCCCAGCACCAGCGCGTTGGAGGTCATGGCCTCGTTGAGCGCCAGCCCACCAGCGGTGACGCGGTCGGTGAAGGGACTGGGGGTGTTGCTCGTGAAGAGCTTGGTCCCCAGTGCCTGGGCACCCGTGGGGGAGGCGGCGACGATGGTGTTCCCGTTGCCGTCGATGCCTCCGACCGTCGTCTGCAGCGCGTTGACCTTCTGCGCCAGGGAGGTGGCGACGGCGTCGTAGTCGCGCGAGGCCTTCGGCAGCGTCTTGCTCAGCGCCTCCACCTGGCCGGCGAGCTTGCCGCTGAGCGGGGTCGCGGTGTTCTCGCCGACCTTGACGGTGATCGTGCCCTTGGCGACGAGCGCCTGCAGCGCGACCAGGTCGCTGCCGGTGGGAGCCGGCGTCGAGGCGATCTTCTCGGCGGCCAGCTGGCCGTTCACGACGTCGCTCATGGTGTTCGGGTTCTCGCTCACCGAGAGCTTGTTGGCGAGGTTGCCCTGCACCAGCAGCCCGCCACCCAGGTAGAGGTCGACCTGGCCGTTGCGGCCGGCCTGCGTCGTCGCCCCGGTGAGCTCGACGATGCGCGTGACCAGCTGGTCGCGCTTGTCCATCAGCTCGTTGGGGGCGCCGCCCGTCGTCGTCGCCTTCTGGATCTGCTCGTTCAGCACCGCGACGCTCGAGGCCATCGAGTTGACCTCGTCGACGTCGGCGGCGACCTGCGTGCGGGTGGTCGACCACTGCTGGTCGACGGTGTTCCACGCCGCGTTGAGGGTGGCGACGACGTTGCGCGCGGCGCCCAGCACGGACTGGCGGGCGGCGCCGTCGGCGTTGGTGGAGCCGACCTTGGTCGCGGCGTCGGCGTAGGCCGCCCACATCTTGTTGAGCTGCTTGGACAGGCCGGCGTCGCTCGGCTCCTGCGTCAGCGCCTCGAGGTCGCTCAGGGTGGCGGCGCGCTCCTGCTGCAGGGCGTGGTCACCGGTCTGCACGTTGACCCGGGCCGACTGCACGGCGTCGAAGGCGCGGCTGATGCCGACGATGTGCACGCCGCCGCCGGTGACGGGGCTGCCGGTGAGCATCCCCGAGCCGCCGGGGGCGTTCAGCATCTCCAGGTCGGCGCGCTGGCGCGTGTACCCGGGGGTGTTGACGTTGGCGATGTTCTGCCCGATGACGTCCATCGCGCTGCGGTGCGCGCGCAGAGCCGTCACCGAGGCGTTGATGCCGGAGAAGGTGCTCATGGTCTCGTCCTCGGGGTCTTCAGGGTGGGAGCGTCAGAGCGCTCGGTCGAAGAGGTGCGCGGGCGCCGGCGAGGTGGTGCGGCCGGTGGGGGCGTAGGTCTCGAGCGAGCCGGTGAGGCTCAGCAGCGTCTCGCGGGTGGTGCGGGCGGCCAGGGCCAGCACCTCGCGGTTGTGGGCGGCGACGCGGGCGATCTCGGTGGTCAGCTCCAGCAGCGCGTCGCGGTGCGACGTGAGGATCGAGGCCCACGGGCCGTCGGAGGCGGTGGCCAGGTCCTTCAGGGACGACGACGGCGGCATCCCGATCGACGCGGCGTAGCCGTCGACCTCGACGCTGCGGAGCAGCTCGGTCTCGCGCAGCTGGTCGACGACGAGCTGCACCTCGTGGGAGGCGTGCGCCACCCACCGGGTGCCCCCGCTGGTGAGGATCAGCCTCTCCTCCTCCAGCTTGAACAGGAGCAGCTCCAGCTGCTCGCGCTCGCGCCACAGCACGTTGGAGACCTCGGCGACGCCCACGCGCCCTCCTCTACGGTGCTCGACCCCACCACGGCGGTGCGGTCCATCACGCTGTCCATCGACGGCCGGGGCGGTCTGCTGAGGAGAAGCTGCGAGGAGAACGGCCGCTCCGACCGGCGGCCTGAGCGCAACCGGGGGAGGACCACCCGCTCGGCTCAAGCCGACACGCCGCTGTGCCGACACCTCCTTCGTGACCGCACCGACGTCATCGCCCTCCTCCCGGACGCCGCTCTCGCGCAGCGCCGTCGAGGAGCTCGTGACCTCCCACCTGCCGATCGTCGGCTACCAGGTGAACGAGATGCTCGTGCGCCTGCCGGGCCACGTGCTGCGCGACGACCTGGTCTCCGCGGGCATGGCGGCCCTCGCCGCCGCCGCGACCGGGTTCGACGCCTCGACGGGGGTGCCGTTCGCCCGGTACGCCACGCTGCGCATCCGCGGCGCGCTGCTCGACGAGCTGCGCGGCATGGACTGGGCACCCCGTGGCGCGCGCGCCAGGGCGCGGGCGATGGAGGGCGTCGAGGAGCGGCTCACCGTCGAGCTGGGCCGCAAGCCCTCCCGCGACGAGCTGGCCGCCGCCATGGGCGTCGCGCCCGAGGAGGTCGACGCCGTCAAGGGCGACGTGCAGCGCGCCGTCGTCAGCATCGACGCCTACGACGGCACCCTCGCCGACGTCCTGCCCCAGACCGGCCCCGGCCCTGAGGAGGCGCTGCTCCAGAACGAGCAGATCCGGTACCTCAAGGCCGCGGTGAACGCGCTGCCCGAGCGGCTGCGCGTTGTCGTCGCCGGCCTGTACCTCGAGGACCGCTCCGTGGCCGACATGGCCGCCGAGCTGGG
>JAKONK010000255.1 GCA_022701985.1 Actinomycetales bacterium | reverse complement strand
ACACCTCGGTGATCTTCGTGCCGCCGGCCTTCGCCAAGGCGGCGGTCGTCGAGGCCGTCGAGGCGGGCATCCCGCTGGCCGTGGTCATCACCGAGGGCATCCCGGTGAAGGACTCGGCCGAGTTCTGGGCGCTGGCGAAGCAGAAGGGCGGCGCGACGCGCATCATCGGCCCGAACTGCCCCGGCGTGATCAGCCCCGGCAAGTCGAACGCGGGCATCATCCCGGCCACGATCACCGGGCTCGGCCCGATCGGGCTGGTGTCGAAGTCGGGCACCCTGACCTACCAGATGATGTACGAGCTGTCCGACATCGGCATCTCCACCGCCGTGGGCATCGGCGGCGACCCGGTCATCGGCACGACGCACATCGACGCCCTCGAGGCGTTCGAGGCCGACCCCTACACGAAGGCCATCGTGATGATCGGCGAGATCGGCGGCGACGCCGAGGAGCGCGCGGCCGACTACATCAAGGCGCACGTGACGAAGCCGGTCGTCGGCTACGTCGCCGGGTTCACCGCCCCCGAGGGCAAGACCATGGGCCACGCCGGCGCCATCGTCTCCGGCTCCGCGGGCACCGCGCAGGCCAAGAAGGAGGCCCTCGAGGCCGCCGGGGTGAAGGTCGGCCGCACGCCGTCCGAGACCGCGGCGCTGGCCCGCGAGGTCATGCAGTCCCTGGCCTGAGCACCGCTCGACCCCACGTGACGACCCCGCCGGTGCGCACCGGCGGGGTCGTCCGCGTCACGGGGGTCCCGGGCGCGCCGGGCCCTCCTGGCGCCCGGCGCTCAGGGCGAGGACGGCGCCAGGGGGTTGAAGCTCCGGATCTGGTCCAGGTAGGTGGTCTCGCAGGCGCGCAGCGAGGTGTCGGTGACGGCGCTGCGGCGGCACTCGTCGCGCTCGGCGGTCTGCTGCCAGAAGACGAGGGTCGCGAGCTGGAGCACCACGATGACGCCGGTCATGGCGAGCCCGATGCTCAGCGCGACCAGCTGGCTGGCGCGCAGGTGCGCCTGCGCCGCCACCACCAGGGCGATGACGCCCACCACCGCGCCGGCCAGCAGGAAGCCCAGCGCCCCCAGGCTCCACGGCCACGGCAGCGACATGGCCACCAGGCCCGCCAGCACCAGCAGCAGGAAGCGCAGCCCCAGGCGCGCCGTCCGCAGGGCCCCCGCCGGGTCCGGCGGCGTGCGGCCCGCGGGCGCCCGCCCGGCACCCCCGCCCGGGCGCGCGCCGTCGTGGGGTGCGCCCGGGGGGCGCCAGGCGCCGTCGTCCGTCCGCGCGTGCTGGTCGCGGTCCGGCTCGCGCCGCGAGCCGGGCGGCGCGTACGGGTCGCTCATCGGGGTGCTCCTGCTCTCGGGCCGCTGGGCGCCGGCGGCTGCGGCGCCGGCCGGACCGGGGTGACCGGCCGACCTCGCTATCGTCTCCGACCGTGACCGGCCCCAGCGCACCCCCCCGCCCGGCCCTGGCCCGGGTCGTGGTCCTGGTCTCCGGCTCCGGCACCCTCCTGCAGGCCCTGCTCGACGCCGCGGCGGTGCCCGGAGCCCCCTACGCCGTGGTCGCGGTCGGCACCGACTCGGCGCACCGCGCGGCCCCCGCCCTGGCCCGCGCCGAGCGCGCCGGCACCGGGACCTTCGTGGTGGAGGTGCGCGACCACCCCGACCGCACCGCCTGGGACGCCGCCCTCGCCGCCGAGCTCGCCCGCCACCGCCCCGACCTGGTGGTCAGCGCCGGCTTCATGCGCGTGCTGGGCGCCTCCGTGCTCGACGCGTTCGGCGGGCGCGTGGTCAACACCCACCCCGCCCTGCTGCCCTCCTTCCCCGGGGCGCACGGCGTCCGCGACGCCCTCGCCCACGGCGTGAAGCTCACCGGCAGCACCGTCCACCTCGTCGACGCCGGCGTCGACACCGGACCGGTGCTCGCCCAGCGCGCCGTCGAGGTGCTCGACGACGACGACGAGGCCGCGCTCCACGAGCGCATCAAGACCGTCGAGCGAGCGCTGCTCGTCGACGTCGTGACCCGCATGACCACCGGCGGCTGGACCGTCGAGGGAAGGAAGGCCCGGCTCTCATGACCAGCACCCCCACCACTCCCGCGAGCCCCGGCGGCGACCGCACGCCGGTCCGGCGCGCGCTCGTCAGCGTCTCGGACAAGCAGGGGCTGGTGGAGCTAGCGCGCGGGCTCCACGAGGCCGGCGTCGACATCGTCTCCACCGGCTCCACGGCCCACCGGATCGCGGCGGCCGGCCTGCCGGTGACCCCCGTCGAGCGCATCACCGGGTTCCCCGAGAGCCTCGGCGGCCGCGTCAAGACGCTGCACCCGAGCGTCCACGCGGGCCTGCTCGCCGACGTCCGCGACCCCGACCACCGCCGCCAGCTCGAGGAGCTGGGCATCGAGGCGTTCGAGCTGGTGGTGGTGAACCTCTACCCGTTCGAGCAGACCGTCGCCTCCGGCGCCGGCCCTGAGGACTGCGTCGAGCAGATCGACATCGGCGGGCCGGCCATGGTCCGCGCCAGCGCCAAGAACTCCGCGTCCGTCGCCGTCGTCGTCGACCCCTCCGACTACGACGCCGTGCTCGCCGAGGTGGGCGCCGGCGGCACCACCGCGGGGCTGCGCCGCCGCCTCGCGGGCAAGGCCTTCGCCACCACCGCCGCCTACGACGTCGCCGTGGCCTCCTGGTGGGCCTCGACCCTCGCCGCCGACGAGGACGGCGGCGCGCCCGCCTTCGTCGGCGCGACCTGGACCCGCTCGCAGGTGCTGCGGTACGGCGAGAACCCCCACCAGAGCGCCGCGGTCTACACCGCGCGCACGGGCGCGCTGGCCGGTGGTGACAGCGGCCTGGCGGCCGCGGAGCAGCTGCACGGCAAGGCGATGAGCTACAACAACTACGTCGACGCCGATGCCGCGCGCCGTGCCGCCGCCGACTTCGCAGAGCCGGCTGTCGCGGTCATCAAGCACGCCAACCCGTGCGGCATCGCCGTCGGGGCCGACGTGGCCGCCGCCCACGCCGCCGCCCACGCCTGCGACCCGGTCTCCGCCTTCGGCGGCGTCATCGCCACCAACCGCCCGGTGACGCTGGCGATGGCCGAGCAGGTGGCCGAGGTGTTCACCGAGGTCGTGGTGGCCCCCGACTTCGACGACGACGCCCTCGAGGTGCTGCGCCGCAAGAAGAACGTGCGCCTCCTGCGCGCACCGCTCCCTCCGGTCGGCGAGGGCCGGCCGGAGTTCCGGGCGGTCTCCGGCGGGCTGCTGCTGCAGGACGCCGACGTGCTCGACGCCCCCGGCGACGACCCGTCCGGCTGGACGCTGGCCACGGGCGAGGCGGCTTCGCCGGAGGTCCTGGCCGACCTCGCCTTCGCGTGGCGCGCCATCCGGGCCGTGAAGTCGAACGCCATCCTCCTGGCGCGCGGTGGCGCGTCGGTGGGCGTGGGCATGGGCCAGGTGAACCGCGTCGACTCCTGCCGCCTGGCGGTGGAGCGGGCCAACGCCCACGGCGAGGAGCGGGCGCGCGGCGCCGTCGCCGCCTCCGACGCGTTCTTCCCCTTCGCCGACGGCCTGCAGGTGCTGCTCGACGCGGGTGTGCGCGCCGTGGTGCAGCCCGGCGGGTCGGTGCGCGACGACGAGGTCGTCGCGGCGGCCGCGGCCGCCGGCGTGACCATGTACCTCACCGGGGCCCGGCACTTCACGCACTGAGGTCGCGTCCTCCCGAACCGCAGCCGGTCGCTCGGCTGCGGTTCGGAGGGGCGTGGGAACCGCGACGAGGCGCTCGGCTGCGGTCCGGTGGGGTGGACGGTCAGCGGGCGCCGGGGAGCACGCGCGGCTCGAGGAGCTCCTCGACCGCCGTCCCGTCCGAGGACCGGGTGACGGTGAAGGCGCCCCTGCCGCGGACCTCGGTCACCGCCTCCACCAGGTCCGTGCCGCGGTAGACCAGGCCGACGCCGTCGTCGGTGCAGTGCGTCGTCGGCAGCACGCCCTCGGCCACGAGCCGCTGGACGAGGGGGCGGCGCTCGGCCTCGGAGTCGTAGTGCACACCGTTGCCGAAGGGGAGCAGGGCGAGCCCGTCCGTCACCGGGCGCAGCGACGGGCCGAAGGAGTCGGTGGTGCCGCCGACGTGCCAGCAGATCGAGCCGGCGCTCACCCCGCCGAGCACCACGCCCGCCTGCCAGACCCGGCGGAAGACCTCGTCGAGGCCGTGGGCCCGCCAGACCGCGAGCAGGTTGACCACCGACCCGCCGCCCACCCAGACGACGTCGGCGTCGAGCAGCAGCGCCTCCGGGTCGTCGACGCTCGGCATCGTGAACAGGTTCAGGTGTCGCAGGTCCCAGCCGGCCACCGCGGCGGCCTCGTCGAGCTCGGCGTTCCACCAGCGCTGGTCGCCGGAGGCGGTCCCGAGGTGCACGAGCCGCGGACGGCGGGTCGTTCCCGACAGCTCCACGGCGTGCTCGACCAGCGGCGCGAAGGCCACACGGCTGCGGCGGCCGGGGCGCACCCCGCCGGAGGTCGCGACGATCGTGGGCGCGTCAGCAGGCACGCAGCGCACGGTAGCCGTGAGGTCGCTCGGGTGGCCGGACGCCCACGACCACGGGGAGGGGTCAGGCGGCGGTGAGGAGACCGCCGGCGGTGACCGCGGCCAGCGCCAGGGTCTTGTAGCCCTCGCGCTCGAACAGCACGGTGATGCGGTCGCCGTCGGTGCTCATGACCACGCCCGGGCCCCAGGAGGCGTGCTCCACGGCGTCGTCGACGGCCCAGCCGCCGTCCGCGCCCTCCGAGGCGGCAGCGGCCTCCTTCTGGGCGTGGACGCGCGCCGCCGACCCCGACGTGCAGGTGTCGCAGCTCCCGCACGGCTCCTCCAGCCGCTCCCCGAAGTAGCCCAGCAGGAACTGCCGGCGGCAGCCGGTGGTCTCGGCGTACCCGCGGAGCATCTCCAGCCGCGACCTGTCGGTGCGCCGCCGCTCCGCCGCCAGGTCGAGGGCCCGCTGGACGGCCGCGCCCACGGGCACGGACGCGTCGACCCAGCTCGCACCCCCGCGGGTGACGCGCACCGCACCGGCCTGCTCCAGCAGGTTCAGCAGGCTCGTGGTGCGGGACGCCGACAGCCCCGCGGCGTCGCGCACCTCGCGGGCGGGGGCGACGGCGGCCTCCCCGCCACCGGACCCGGCGTCGTGGACGGCGCCGGCCACCGCGGCGAGCGCCTCGACGTCGGGACCGCCCCCCGCGTGGAAGCGCTGCAGGCCCAGGTCCTCCGGCCGGTAGCACAGCGTCGCCAGGCCCGGGCCGCCGTCGCGCCCGGCCCGCCCGACCTCCTGGTAGTAGGAGTCGAGGGAGTCGGGGACCGAGGCGTGCAGCACGAAGCGCACGTCGGGCTTGTCGATGCCCATGCCGAACGCCGAGGTGGCCACGACGACGTCGAGGTCCCCGCAGGTGAACGCCTCGTGCACCCACGTGCGGTCGTCCGCCGACAGGCCCGCGTGGTACGCCTCGACGTCCAGGCCGAGGTGGGACAGGTCGTCGGCGTAGGCCTCGGCGTCCTTGCGGGTGGCCACGTAGACGATGCCGGGCTTGGCGGCCGTCGCGGCGCGCTCGACGACGACGGCCCGCTTGGCGGCCTCGCCGTCGGTCTCGTGCAGCACCTCGAGGTGGATGTTCGGCCTGTCGAAGCCCTGGACGACGACGTCGGCGCCCGGGATGCCGAGCCGCGACAGCACCTCGCGGCGCACCGGCGGAGCCGCCGTCGCCGTCAGGGCGCACACCACGGGGCGGCTCCCGCCGGGGGCCACGAGGTCGGTCACGACGTCGCCCAGGCGCAGGTAGTCGGGGCGGAAGTCGTGCCCCCAGGACGACACGCAGTGCGCCTCGTCGACCACGAACAGGCTGGGCCCGAGCGCCCGCAGCCGCTCGCGCACGTCGTCGCGCGCCAGCTGCTCGGGGGCCAGGAACACGAACTCCGCCCCACCGGTGCTCAGGGCCTCCCACGCCGCGCCGTTCTCCCGCGCCGACTGGGAGGAGTTCACGGCCACCGCGTCGCGCACGCCGGTCCGCGCCAGGGCCTCCACCTGGTCGCGCTGGAGGGCGATCAGCGGGGACACCACCACCGTGGGGCCCGGCATCCACAGCGCGGCCAGCTGGTACACGGCCGACTTGCCGCGACCGGTGGGCATCACCGCGAGCACGTCGCGGCCCGCGAGCAGCGCGTCGACGGCCTCGCCCTGGCCGGGCCGCAGGCCCGAGAACCCGAAGCGCTCCCGCGCCGTCCGCTCGACGTCCGCTCGCGAGGGACGGTCCCCGGAGCCGGTGCTGGTGCTGGTCACCGCCCAGTGCTACCCCCGGCGCGGCCCGGCACGCCCCCGCCGGCGTGTGAGACCCGTCTCCACCCCCCGGACGGCGGACCCCCGGTTAGCCTGGCCAGGTGGGACGAGCACGCGGCGCGGCCGGCCGGCGCGCGCCCGGCGGGCTGCTCGTGGGCCTCGTCGGCGTCTGCCTGGCCGCCGTCCTCGCGGTCGCCGCGCTCCGGTCGTTCGGGGCGGCGGGGCTGCTGCTGGCCGTCGTGCTCCTCGGGCTCGCCGCGGCGCGCGCCGCCCTGCCGGTGTCGGTGCTGGGTCCGCTGGCGGTGCGCTCGCGCTGGGTCGACGTGCTCACCTGCCTGGTGCTGGGCGTGAGCACCGCCGTGCTCGCCGTCGTCGCCCCGGGCGGCCTGCGCGGCTGACGGCCGGCCGGCCCGCCGGGGAGTTGACGAAGACGCCCTGCGCGGGGTGGACTGCCCCTCGCCCATCCAGAGCGGCCGAGAGACCTGGCTCGTCGACGCCGCAGCAACCCGCCCCGACCACGTCGGGGTGCGGTGCTCCCGCCAGGACCGATGAGGAGTCGATCACCGCCATGAGCGCAGCCCTGCCCGACGCCACCGCCGCCGAGCGCGAGCCCGTCGAGTTCGCCTACTGGGTGCCCAACGTCTCCGGCGGCCTGGTCGTCTCGAACCTGCCGCAGCGCACCTCGCACGAGCCGGCCTACAACATCGAGACCGCCCGGGCCGCCGAGGCCGCCGGCTTCACCTACGCCCTGTCCCAGGTGCGCTACGCCGCCTCCTACGGCGCCGACGCGCAGCACGAGTCGACCTCGTTCTCCCTCGCGCTGCTGCTGGCCACGGAGAAGCTCAAGGTCATCGCGGCCGTGCACCCGTACTTCTGGCCGCCGGTGGTGCTGGCCAAGTGGGCGGCCACCGCGCAGGCGCTGACGGGGGACCGCCTCTGCCTCAACGTCGTGTCGGGGTGGTTCAAGAAGGAGGCGCTCGACCTGGGCGCGCAGTGGCTCGAGCACGACGAGCGCTACGAGCAGTCCGAGGAGTTCATCGAGGTCCTCCGCGGCGCCTGGACCACCGACCACTTCGCCTTCCAGGGCAAGCACTTCCAGGTCGGCGACGTGAACTTCCGCCCCCAGCCCGACGTGCTGCCCGAGGTCTTCCAGGGCGGCAACTCCACCGCCGCCCGGCAGATGGCCGGCCGCGTCTCGGACTGGTACTTCATGAACGGCAACACCCCCGAGGGCGTCGCCGAGCAGGTGGCCCAGGTCGGTGGGTACGCCGCCGAGAACGGCCGGAGGATCAGGTTCGGGCTGAACGCCTTCGCCGTCGTCCGCGACACCGAGGCCGAGGCCGTCGAGGTGCTCGACGCGATCATCGCCAACGCCGACGCCGACAAGGTCAACGACTTCGGCAGCGCCGTCAAGGAGGCCGGTGCGGCCGCCAAGGACGGCAAGGGCATGTGGGCCGACAGCGAGTTCAAGGACCTCGTCCAGTACAACGACGGCTTCCGCACCGGCCTCATCGGCACCCCCGAGCAGGTCGCCCGCCGCGTGCTCGCCTTCCGCCTCATCGGCGTCGACCTGGTGCTCCTGGGCTTCCTGCACGTCAAGGAGGAGGTCGAGGCGTTCGGGCGGACCGTCATCCCGCGGGTGCGCGAGCTCGAGGCCGAGCTCGCGGCCCTGCCGGCGGGCACCGACCCGGTCGAGCACCTGGGCCTCACCGAGGAGCTGGCCGCCGCCCGCGAGGTGCTCGCGCGCCCGGGCGCCGTCGTCCCGGTCTGACCGCCGGGCCCGCACCGCCCGCCCGCGCGTCCGCGGGGAGGCGCTCGGCCGCATGATGGTGCCCGTCCGGTGCGCTGCACCGGGCGGGCTCCGCCGCGCCAGCAGGCGCTGCAGCGCCCTGGCGCACCACCCGGAGGGCTGACGGATCAGCGGCGTGCTCGAGGGTTTCGCCGTGGTCGGGGCCGTCGTCCTGGTGGGCTGGGTGCTCGGGCGCCGGGGCACGCTCGGCCCGGAGGGGCAGCGCGTGCTGGCGCGCCTGGTCTACGCCGTCGGCACCCCCGCGCTGCTGGTGCGCACCCTGTCCACCACCGACGTCACCGCGGTGCTCGGGTCGCCGCTGCTGGTGACGGCCGCCGCCGCGCTCGCAGCGGTCGTCTGCTCGCTGGTGCTCTCGCGGCTGCGGCGGCACGACGCCGAGGAGGCCGTGGTCGCGGCGCTCTCGGCCAGCTACGTCAACGCCGTGAACCTGGGCCTGCCCATCGCCGTCTTCGTGCTGGGCGACGGCGCCATCGTCGCCCCCGCGCTGCTCTTCCAGCTGGTGGTGCTCGCGCCGGTGGCGGTGGGGGTGCTCGACTCCCGCCGCCGCGCTCGGGCCGACCGGGAGCGCGGTGGGGCGGCGCCGGTGCCGGCCGCGGCCCGGTGGGCGCGCACGGCGGTGGGCCTGCTGCGCAACCCGCTGCTGCTGGGTGCGGCCGTCGGGCTGGGGCTCGGGCTGCTCCGTCTGCCCCCGCCCGAGCCCGTCGCCTCGGTGCTCGAGCTGCTCGCCGGCGTGGCGGTGCCGTGCGCCCTGCTCGCGTTCGGCATCTCGCTGTCGGCGGGACCCGGCCCGCGCTGGGCCGACCGCGACGCATGGACGGCGGTCAGCCTCAAGCTGGTGCTGTCACCGCTGGTGGCCTGGGTCGTCGGGGGGCCGCTGCTCGGCCTCACCGGAGACGCCCTGCTGGCCGTGGTGCTCGTGGCCGCGCTGCCCACCGCGCAGAACGTCTTCGTCTACGCCACCCGCTTCGGGGCGGCCGAGCGCCTCGCCCGCGACAGCGTGCTCCTCAGCACCCTCATGAGCGTGCCGGCGCTCACGGCCGTGGTGCTGCTCCTCAGCTGAGGTCAGCTGAGGGAGGGGGCGGCGCCCGTCGTGCTGCGCTCCACCAGCTGGCGGCGGGCCAGGGGGGCGGCGGAGGCCGTCCAGAGGCGCTCGTGGTCGACCAGGGCCGACCACAGGACGCGCACGGCGATGCCGAGCTCCTGCAGGGAGCTGACGCCCGCGGTCTGGCAGAGCAGGGCCGCCACCCCCGGCGCCAGCCCCGGGACGACCGCGAGGACGCGCTCCGCGGAGTGCAGGCAGGCCGCCAGTGGCTCACCCGCCTCTCCGGCCGCCAGGACGGGGACGACGACGTCGCGGCGCCGGCTGACGTGCTCGCGCACCGCCGAGGCCGTCACCGACAGGTGCAGCCCGAGCGCGCGGGCGCGCAGGTCGGAGGCCAGCTCTCCGGAGACGGCCACGCGCAGCGCGAGCAGGTCGACGGTCTGCGCCTGGAGCGCGAGCTCGTCGGTCAGCGAGCGGCTGCGGCGCTGCGCCGGCACTGGGCCGGACCCCTGGGAGGTCATGGCCAGATCATGGCGCCCGGGACTGACATCCCGCTGGGACTGAGCCCATACCGTGACGAAGATCCGCCCTGCGGGGGACCTTGCGGTGTCCCGCGGTGGTCCTGCGGGCGGCTCAGACCGGCAGGTGGCGGTCCCACCACCGCTGGAGGTGCTCGAAGCGCGCCACCCGGTGCGACGGCCGGCCCGACCGCGTCAGCTCGTGGCCCTCGCCGGGGAACAGCAGCAGCTCCGACTCCACGCCCTGCCGGCGCAGCGCGGTCCACCACCGCTGGCCCTGCTCCACGGGGCAGCGCCAGTCCTGCTCGGAGTGCACCACGAGGGTCGGCGTCCGCACCGAGGCGACGTGAGTCATCGGCGACTGCTCCCGCATCGCCTCCTCCGAGCCGTGCAGCTGGTCGGGGAAGTACCAGCCGATGTCGGCGGACCCGACGAAGCTCGTCGCGTCGAGGTAGCCGCGCTCGACCACCGCCGCGGCGAACCGCTGCGTGCGGGTGGTGAGCAGCGCCGTCATGTAGCCGCCGTAGCTGCCCCCCATCACCCCCACCCGCTCGGGGTCGAGCGGCAGGGAGGTGTCGGCGAGGGCGCCGTCGAGGAGCGCGGTCACGTCGTCGGCGTCGACGGTGCCGAGCGCCCCGAGCACCGCCTCGCCGTGCGCCAGGCCGTAGCCGGCCGAGCCGCGGGGGTTGCCCATGACGACGGCGTACCCCGCACCGGCGGCGACCTGCGCCTCGTCGAACAGCGCCCAGCCGTACTGGGCGTGGGGGCCGCCGTGGACGAGCAGCAGCACCGGGTGCGGTCCCGCGCCGTGGAGCCCCGGGTCGGGCAGCACCACCCAGCCGTGCACGGGGTGGCCGTCGCGGCTGGGGTGCTCCACCTCCACCAGCGGACGCAGGCGCCCGGTGGCGCGCAGCGGCGCACCGACGTCGGTCAGGCGCACGGGGCCCCCGGGGACCACCCGCACCAGCTCGCCGCGGCTGGTCCCGTCGGCCACCACGCCGACGGTCGTGGCCCCGTCGGGCGTGCTGGCGACGCCCACCACCTGCAGGTGGCCGTCGAGCAGCACCTCGCGGGACCCGTCGGGGCGCACGCGCAGCAGGCGCAGCGCCCCGCGGGAGCGCTCGACCACGAGCGCCCCGAGGGCGTCGGCCACGAGGGACCCGGCCGGGTCGCCGAGGTCCACGTCGGGCCCGGTGAGGCGCTCCAGCCCGCCCGCCGCGGTCCCGGCGAGCGGACCCCCACCGCGCGCCGGGAGCGGAGCGGTCCACAGCGACTCCGGCTGGGCCACGGCCCCGAGGCCGCGCTCGTCGAGGGACGTCGCCAGCAGCCACAGGCGGCCGCCGTCGGGGTCGACGGCGAGCGCGCCGACCGCGAGGTCGCCGACGACGACGGGCTCCAGCTCGGTGGCCCGCTCCGCGGAGGCGTCGACGCGGTGGACCCCGCGGCGCAGGTCGCGGCCGGCGCCGTCGTGCCGTGCGGACAGCACGAGGAGGGAGGAGCCGTCGGCGGTCCAGGTGGGGGAGGTGTCGTCGGCGTCGCCGTCGGTGACCTGCCGCGGGGCCGGCAGGTCACCTGCGTCACCTGCGTCACCTGCGCCGGAGGTGGCGGCGGTGACGTCCAGGACGAAGGCGTGGTGGCGCCGGTCGGTGAGGTGCCCGACCCCGTCGACCCGGTGCGCCGGCGCGGTGATCAGGCGCGGCGGCTCGGCGTCGGGTCCCCGCAGGTGGGCGGGACCGGTGGCCGTGCCGTAGCGGCCCGGCTCGGGCACGCGCGCCGCGAAGGCCAGGGCCGAGCCGTCGGGCGACCAGCGCGGGGCACCGGCGCCCAGGGGGAGCTGGGAGTCCGTGGTCAGCGCCACCGGCTCGCCCCCGGCCAGCTCCACGAGGTGCAGCTGCGGGCGGCCGCCGGGCTCGGCGCGCAGGAAGGCCACCCAGCGGCCGTCGGGGCTGGTGGCGGCCGCGGTGTCGCGGTGCCCGCGGGTCAGGCGGCGGGGCTCGACGCCGTCCGTCCCGCCTCCGGCGGCCACCGCCCACAGCGAGCCGCGCTCCTCGTCGGTGGCGAGGTCCGGGGCGGTCACGGACACCACCGCGACGGACCCGTCGGGGGCGAGGGCGGGGGAGGAGCAGCCGGCGAGCAGGGACAGGTCGGTGGGCAGCACCTCCTCGACGCTACCCCCGGCCCGCCCCGCCCGCTCCGGCGAACCCGTGCTGGCGCCAGGCCTCGTGGACGACGACGGCCACCGCGTTGGAGGCGTTCAGCGAGCGGCGCTGGGGCAGCATCGGGATGCGCAGCCGGTCGCTGACCCGGGGGTCGGCCAGCACGTCCTCGGCGAGCCCGACCGACTCGCGGCCGAAGAGCAGCACGTCTCCGGGGGCGTACGCGACGTCCGAGTACAGGCGGGTCGCGGAGGCGGTCAGGGCGTAGGCCCTCCCGGCGCCGTGCGACGCCAGGTGCGCCCAGAGGGCCTCGACGTCGTCGTGGACCGCGGTGCGGGCCAGGTCGTGGTAGTCCAGCCCCGCGCGGCGGAGCTTGGCGTCCTCCAGGTCGAAGCCCAGCGGGCGCACGAGGTGCAGGTGGGCGCCGGTGGTGGCCGAGAGGCGGATGGCGGCGCCGGCGTTGCCGGGGATCTCCGGCTCGACGAGGACGACGTGGAACACGGGGCAACCCTCTCGCACCCCCGGCCCGCGCTCCACCCCGGCGCAGCCGAGCGCCCGGCTGCGGTCCGCGACCCCGCAGGACGCGCAGCCGAGCGCCCGGCTGCGGTCCAGGACCCCCGCCCGGGCGCACCTGGACGCGGCCCGCCGCCGGGACCTGGGTAGGTTCGGGAGGGACACCTACTGCTCCGACGGAGGACAGGGACGCGCATGGCGAAGATCAAGGTCGAGGGCAAGGTCGTCGAGCTCGACGGCGACGAGATGACCCGGATCATCTGGCAGTTCATCAAGGACCGCCTGATCCACCCCTACCTCGACGTCGACCTCGAGTACTACGACCTCGGCATCGAGCACCGCGACGCCACCGACGACCAGGTGACGGTCGACTCCGCCAACGCCATCAAGAAGCACGGCGTCGGCGTCAAGTGCGCCACCATCACGCCCGACGAGGCGCGGGTGGAGGAGTTCGGCCTCAAGAAGATGTGGCGCTCCCCGAACGGGACCATCCGCAACATCCTCGGCGGCGTGATCTTCCGCGAGCCGATCATCATCAGCAATATCCCGCGGCTCGTCCCGGGCTGGACCAAGCCGATCATCGTCGGCCGCCGCCTTCGGCGACCAGTACCGCGCCACCGACTTCACGTTCCCCTCCGCGGGCACGCTGACCGTCACCTTCACCCCGACCGACGGCTCGCAGCCGATCGAGCACGAGGTCTTCCAGGCCCCCGGCGCCGGCGTCAGCCTGTCGATGTACAACCTCGACGCCTCGATCCAGGACTTCGCGCGCGCCTCGCTGAACTACGGCCTGGCCCGCCAGTACCCGGTGTACCTGTCGACGAAGAACACGATCCTCAAGGCCTACGACGGCCGCTTCAAGGACATCTTCGAGGAGGTGTTCGAGAACGAGTTCAAGGAGGAGTTCGCGGCGGCGGGCATCACCTACGAGCACCGCCTCATCGACGACATGGTCGCCTCCGCCCTGAAGTGGGAGGGCGGGTACGTCTGGGCCACCAAGAACTACGACGGCGACGTCCAGTCCGACACCGTCGCGCAGGGCTTCGGCTCCCTCGGCCTCATGACCTCCGTCCTGGCCACGCCGGACGGGCGCACGGTGGAGGCCGAGGCCGCGCACGGCACGGTCACCCGCCACTACCGCCAGCACCAGGCGGGCAAGCCGACGTCCACCAACCCGATCGCCTCGATCTACGCGTGGACGCGCGGTCTGGACCACCGCGGCAAGCTCGACGGCACCCCCGCGGTGCGCGAGTTCGCCGAGAAG
>JAKONK010000234.1 GCA_022701985.1 Actinomycetales bacterium | reverse complement strand
GGCGCGCAGCGCGATCGAGCAGATCAGCGAGGTCATCTCCCGCATCGACGCGCTGCAGGCGACGGTGGCCTCGGCGGTGGAGGAGCAGTCGGCGACGACGGCGGAGATGGTCCGCTCGGTCACCGAGGTCTCCTCCGGCACGCAGGAGATCAGCGACAACATCCAGGGCGTCGCCGCCGCAGCCGCCCAGACCACGTCGGGCGCCTCGCAGACCACCACCACCGCCGCCGAGCTCCTCAGCACGGCGCGCGAGCTCCGCCAGGTCGTCTCCGCCTTCCGGCTCTGACGCCCGTCCCACCGAACGACTGAAGAACGAGCCGAGAGGAGCCGACATGGACGGCATGGACGACATCATCAGCGAGTTCCTGGTGGAGAGCTACGAGAACCTGGACCAGCTCGACCGCGACCTGGTCGCGCTCGAGCAGGCCCCGGGCTCCCGCGAGCTGCTCGCCAGCGTGTTCCGCACCATCCACACCATCAAGGGCACGAGCGGCTTCCTGGCCCTCAGCAAGCTCGAGAGCGTGGCGCACGTCGGCGAGAACCTGCTGGCGAAGCTGCGCGACGGCGTCATGGCGATGGACCCGGTCACGGCCGACGCGCTGCTCGCGATGGTCGACACCATCCGCGCCCTGCTCGGCAACCTCGAGCGCGACGGCGCCGAGGGCGACCTCGACGTCGACCCGACGGTGGCGCAGATCAAGGCCGTCCTGGACGGCACCGCGAAGGCCGCCGCCGCCCCCGCCGCCCCGGAGCCCGCCGCCGAGCCGGTGGTCGAGGCCCCCGTCGCGGTCGCGGCGCCCGCGCCCGCGCCCGCCAAGCGCCGCCGGGCCGCGAAGCCCGCCGCGGCGAAGGCCGCGGCCCCCGCCGCCGTCGAGCCCGTCGAGACCGCCCACGACGAGGTCGCGGCCGACCACGCCGAGGACGCGCACGAGCCCGCCCCCGCTGCGGCCCCGGCCGCCGCTGCGGCCCCCGCCGTCCCGGCGCCCCGCGGCGGCGCCGACCCCGACACCCACCGCCGCAGCGCGGCGGACTCCTCGATCCGCGTCGACGTCGACGTCCTCGACGACCTGATGCGCCTCACCGGCGAGCTGGTGCTCGCCCGCAACCAGATCCTGCAGCAGGTGGGCTCGCTCACCGACGACCTCGACCTCACGCGCGCCGCCCAGCGCCTCAACCTCATCGCCGGGGAGCTGCAGGAGGGCGTCATGAAGACGCGCATGCAGCCCATCGACGCGCTGTGGGCCAAGCTGCCCCGCGTCGTCCGCGACCTGGGCGCCACGTGCGGCCGCCAGGTCCGCCTCGACATGGTCGGCCGCGAGACCGAGCTCGACCGCACCCTGCTCGAGGCCGTGAAGGACCCGCTGACGCACCTGGTGCGCAACGCCGTCGACCACGGCATCGAGGCCCCCGCCGACCGCGTCGCCGCCGGCAAGCCCCGCGAGGGCGTCCTGCGCCTGGCGGCCCGCCACGAGAGCGGCCAGGTCGTCGTGGAGGTCTCCGACGACGGCAAGGGCATCGACCCCGCCGTCATCGGCGCCTCGGCCGTCCGCAAGGGCGTCGTCACGCAGGCGGCGCTGGACCGCATGTCGCCCACCGACGTCCTGCAGCTGATCTTCGCGCCGGGCTTCTCCACCGCCGCGGCCGTCACCAACGTCTCCGGGCGCGGCGTCGGCATGGACGTGGTGAAGACCAACGTCGAGGCCATCGGCGGCACCATCGAGGTGGAGTCGGTGACCGGCAAGGGCACCACCTGCCGCCTGCGCATCCCGCTGACCCTGGCGATCATGCCGGCGCTCACGGTCACGTGCGGCGGTGAGCGCTACGCCGTCCCGCAGGTCAACCTGCAGGAGCTCGTGGCCCTCGACGTCGACGCCGACCCGGGACTGGTGGAGGACGTCGGCGGCGCGCCGGTCTACCGCCTGCGCGGCGAGCTGCTCCCGCTGGTGCACCTGTCCGAGGTCATGGGCGTGAGGAGCGAGGCCGCCGCCGGCCGCCTCACCGTCGCCGTCCTCGCCTCCGAGGGCCGCCGCTTCGGCCTCGTGGTCGACCGCGTCCTCAACACCGAGGAGATCGTCGTCAAGGCGCTGGGCAACCAGCTGAAGTCGGTCGGGCTGTTCTCCGGCGCGACCATCCTGGGCGACGGCGCCGTGGCGCTGATCCTCGACGTGCAGGCCCTGGCCCGGCGCGCCCTGCGCTCCCTGGCCGCGGAGCGCCTGGACCTGTCCGGCAGCGGCCAGCGCGACGGCGACACCACCGGCACCGGCGAGCGCCTGCTCGTCGCGGGCATCGGCGGCTCCGGCGAGGTCAAGCGCCAGATCGCCATCCCGCTCGACATGGTCACGCGCCTGGAGCGCGTGCCGGCCTCGACGGTGGAGGTGGTGGGCTCCCGCGAGGTGGTCCAGTACCGCGGCGAGATCCTCCCGATCATCCGCCTCGACCGCTACCTCGGCGCCTACGCCGACGCCACCCGCACCGACCTGGAGGTCGTCGTCTACGCCGACCAGCGCCAGGGCGGCCGCAGCGTCGCCATCGTGGTCGAGGAGATCGTGGACGTCGTCGACGCCAGCACGGTCGTCCACTCCGACATCGACGACCACGGCCTGCTCGGCTCGGCCGTCATCGGCGACCGCGTCACCGAGATGCTCGACGTCCGCGCGGCGATCCTGTCCGCCGACCCGTCGTTCTTCTCCCACATCGAGGCGGACCTCGCCGCCGACCCGTACGCCTCGACCCTGACGGAGGTCTGACATGACGACGACGACGGCGGTGGCCCCCAGCCGCAAGGCCGCCGCAGCGGCGGTGCCCACCACGCAGCTGCTCACCTTCGAGCTGGCCGACCACCTCTACGGCATCGAGGTCGACCAGGTGCAGGAGGTGCTGCGCAGCCAGAAGGTCACGCGGGTGCCGCTGCACACCGACGCGATCGCCGGGCTGATCAACCTGCGCGGCGAGGTCGTCACGGCGATCGACCTGCGCGCCCGCCTGTCGCTCCCGGCGCGCCCGGAGGGCCAGGACGCGGTGAACATCGTGGTCCGCCTGCGGGGCGAGTCGATCAGCCTGCTGGTCGACTCCATCGCCGACGTCCTGGAGGTCGACGACCGCTCCTTCGAGCCCGTCCCCGACACCCTCGACGGTGACGTCCGCGAGCTGCTGCGCGGCGCCTACAAGACGCAGGGCCGCCTGCTCCTGGCGCTCGACGTCGACCGCGCCGTCACCGGCTGACACCCGGCGCGACCAGACCCCGCTCACCCTCCGTTACGGCGGACGGGTGAGCGGGGTTCGCCGTGTCTCTGCGTGACCGGCACCCTGGGTGGTCCGACCACCACCCCGAGCGAGGTCCCCGTGCCCTACACCCTGACCAGCGCCGCCACGCTCGGCTACGACCTCGTGCGCCTCCCGGGCGGCCGGCAGGCGGCCGGGGTGCTCGTCTCCGCGCTGCGCAGCGGGCCCGCGGAGTGGGCGCTGCTGGCGGCCCACCACCCCCTGCGCACCTCCGACCCCGCGGCCGACCCGTTCCTCGCCGGTGAGGACGCCGCCCGCGCCCGCGAGCTCGCCGAGACCGCCCCCCGGCTGTCGCAGGCCACCGGGACCCCCGCCGGGACGGACGCCGCCGGTGCCGCTGCCGCTGCGGGCGGGGCACCCACGTCCGTGGCCGCCCTCGCCGAGCAGCTGCGCACCTCGATGGTCGGCAGCGCCTCCGCCCTGGACCGCCTGGTGCGCCACGAGGCGATGGACGCCGGCGCGGCTGAGCCGAGCGCGCTCCCCGACCTCGAGGACCCGGCCCACGTCGACCGCGCCCTGGCCGCCGACGTGCTCGCCGACGCCGCCGTCGCCGCCTACGCCGCCCGCCAGCTGCCCCGCGCCCTGCGCCGCCGGCTCTCCGAGCCCTACGAGCGCGCCGTCGCCGGGTCGGTGCCGGGCACCTTCGACCTCGCCCCCGACCCCCGGACCCCCTGGGGCACCCAGCTGCGCTCCCTGCTCGCCGCACTGCGCGACCTGGACGCGCCCGGGCGCGAGCACTGGCGCCGCGCCGTCGACGCCACCCGCGCCGACCGCCGGCCCTGGGCCGCGACGATGCACGACGCGTGCTGGGCCGCGCACGCCTCCGGGCGCGTCCCGGCCGCGGCCGCCGCGCAGCTGCTCGCCGTCCAGGCCTTCGCCGACGCCGGCTTCGACGCCGGTGACGGCGCCACCGGCGTCTGGAACGCGGTCAGCGGCTGCGTCCAGGGCCTGGTGGTGGCCGACCTGCTGGGGGAGGACGCCCTCGCCGTCCTCACCGAGCCGTGGGCGCTGGCCACCGGGGCCGGGCTCCTCGCCGGCTGACCCCGCTGCCGACCCCGCTGCTGACCTCGGACTGACCCGAACGGGGTCTTCCGGGGCCCTGATCGACTCGCACGGCTCCGGGGCTCAACCCGGAGCCCCCACCCACCGATCCAGAGAGTGCGGCTGCGCCAGAGGGCGCGCCGCACGACAGGTCGGGAGGTCCGGGTGGATCCGGTCAGGGTGCTGGTGGTCGACGACTCCGTCGTCGTCCGCAAGATCGTCACGGACTGCCTGTCCGGTGACCCGCAGGTCCAGGTCGTCGGCACCGCCTCCAACGGGCGCCTCGCGCAGGGCAAGATCGCCGCGCTGAAGCCCGATGTGGTCACGATGGACATCGAGATGCCGGAGATGAACGGCATCGAGGCCGTCCGCGAGATCCGGAAGACGGACCGCCGCCTCCCGATCATCATGTTCAGCACCCTCACCGAGCGCGGCGCGTCCGCGACGATGGAGGCGCTGACGGCCGGGGCGTCCGACTACGTCACCAAGCCCGCCAACGTCGGCAGCGTGCAGGCCTCGATGGCCCAGGTGCGCGAGCAGCTGCTGCCCAAGCTCCTGGCCCTCACCGGCCGCCACCCCACGCCGGCGTCCGCCGCCGCGTCGCCCCGCCTGGCCGCCGTCGCCCCGGCCGCCAGCCACGCCGCCCCCGCACCGCCGTCGCCGCGCTCCGGCCCGGTCCGCGCCCCCGCGGTGCTGGTCGTCGGCTCGTCGACCGGCGGCCCCGAGGCCCTCGCGAGCTTCCTGCCGCGCCTGCCGGCCTCCTTCCCGCTGCCGGTGCTGCTGGTGCAGCACATGCCGCCGCTGTTCACCACCCACTTCGCCGCCCGCCTCGACAAGCTCTGCGCCCTGCAGGTGGTCGAGGCGACCGCCGGGTCCGTCCTGCGGCCCGGCACCGCCCACCTGGCGCCCGGGGACTGGCACCTCAGCGTCACCAACCAGAACCGGGAGCGTCGGACAGTGCTCACCCAGTCACCACCCGAGAACTTCTGCCGGCCAGCGGTCGACCCGCTGTTCCGCTCCGCCGTGGAGGCGTTCGACGGCGCCGTCCTCGCCGTCGTCCTGACGGGCATGGGGTCGGACGGCAAGCTCGGCGCCCAGGCCGTGCGCGCCGCCGGCGGCTACGTGATCGCCCAGGACAAGGCCACCTCGGTGGTCTGGGGGATGCCGGGCGCCGTCGCGACCGCCGGCCACGCCGACGAGGTGCTCCCGCTGGACGCCGTCGCCGACGCCGTCCTGAGGCGCGTGCCCCGCCCGGGCGCCCCCGCCGCCTCCGCCCCTGCCGCCGGCGCGTTCGCCGCCGCCGCGCGCACGGGCCTCGCCGCGGGGGTGGCCCGATGAGCCTCGCCTCCGCCGACTTCACCTACGTGGCCGACCTGGTCCGCCGCGAGAGCGCCATCGTGCTGAGCCCCGGCAAGGAGTACCTCGTCGAGGCGCGCCTGCTGCCCGTCGCCCGCCGCTCCGGCGACGCCGGTGTGGCGCAGCTGGTGGAGCGCTCGCGCCGCCGTCCCGACAAGGCGACCACCCAGTCGATCGTCGAGGCGCTCACCACCAACGAGACCTCCTGGTACCGCGACGGGGACCCGTTCTCCCAGCTCGGCACCACCGTCTTCCCGCAGCTGCTGGCGCAGCGCAGCGCGGGGGAGAAGCTCCGGGTCTGGTCGGCGGCCTGCTCCAGCGGCCAGGAGCCCTACACGATCGGCATGGTCGCCTCCGAGGTCGTCCCCGCCGGGACGTCGCGGGTGGCCATCACCGCCACCGACCTCTCCCAGGAGATGGTCGACCGCACCAGGGCCGGTCGCTTCAGCCAGCTCGAGGTCAACCGCGGTCTGCCCGCCCCGATGCTCGTGCGCCACTTCACGCGCGCCGGCACCGAGTGGGAGGTGTCCCCGGCCCTGCGGTCGATGGTCACCACCAGCACGCTCAACCTCGCGCAGCCGTACCCGCGGATGGGCCCGTTCGACGTGGTCTTCCTGCGGAACGTGCTCATCTACTTCGACGTCCCCACCAAGCAGGACATCCTCCGCAAGGTGCGCGCCCAGATGCGCCCCGACGGCTGGCTGTTCCTGGGGGCCGCGGAGACCACCCTCGGGGTCGACCCCGGGTGGGAGCGCGTGGCGCTCGGCCGCACCTCCGCCTACCGCCCCATCGGCTGATCCACCTTCAAGAAACGGAGAGTGAAGTGCACGCACTGGTGATCGACGACTCCCGCGCCATGCGGCGGATCGTCGGAGGGATCCTCGAGGACCTCGGCTACGAGATCACGCAGGCCGGCGACGGCCAGGAGGCCCTCGACAAGCTCGAGGCGGGCTTCGTGCCCGACCTCGCCTGCATCGACTGGAACATGCCCGTCATGGACGGCCTGAGCTTCGTCAACGCCGTCCGCGACAACCCGCAGTGGCGCGACGTGACGCTCATGATGGTGACCACGGAGAGCGAGCACGGCCAGATCGTGCGCGCCCTCGCCGCGGGCGCCCACGAGTACCTCATCAAGCCGTTCACCCCCGACGCCCTGCGCGACAAGCTGTCGCTGCTGGGCCTGGTCCCGGTGGAGGTGCCGTGAGCGAGCTCCTGAGCCCCGAGGTCGACGGCGCCACCGCCGCCGAGCTGCTGCCCGAGGAGACCGTCCGCGCCATCGCCGACGAGATCTGGGCGTCGTTCATCGGCGAGGACGAGGTCCTCGTGCCCCTGGACGGCGACCTGCCCTCCGAGACCGTCAGCGCCTGGGTCGGCATCGACGGCCCCTGGCGCGGGCGCGTCGTGCTGACGTGCTCCACCAGCGCCGCCGAGGAGCTGACCCGCGCCCTGCTGCGCGGCCGCGCCCCGGCCGTGCTGGACGCCGAGGACGTCGAGGACGGCTTCGGCGAACTCGCCAACGTGCTCGGCGGCGGCCTGAAGGCCCTGCTGCCGGAGGCGTCGTCCCTGACGCTGCCCATGGTCGGCGCCACCCCGCCCTCCAACGGCACCGACGAGCACGTCGTGACCAGCCTCTGGCGCGGCGAGCGCATCGACATCGTCATCTGCAGCGTCCCGCTGCCGCACTGACACCTGCTGACCCACCCCCTGCCCCCTCGATGAAGGAAGGAAGCCCGTGAAGATCCTCGTCGCCGACGACAGCCGCGTCATGCGGCAGATCGTCATCCGCACCCTGCGCCAGGCCGGGTACGACTCCCACGAGGTGGTCGAGGCCGAGAACGGCCGCGAAGCCCTCGACAAGGTGGCCTCCGAGGCCCCCGACCTGGTCCTGTCGGACTGGAACATGCCCGAGATGACCGGCATCGAGTGCCTGCGGGCGCTGCGCGCCTCCGGCTCGCAGGTGCCGTTCGGGTTCGTCACCTCCGAGGGCTCGGACGACATGCGCTCGACCGCGTCCGCGGCCGGTGCGCTGTTCCTGATCGCCAAGCCGTTCACGGCCGACACGTTCGAGGACCACCTGGCTCCGGTGATCGGCTGATGACCCCCTCGCTCGCCGCCCTCCTGGCGCCCGGCGACGCCTCCGCGGCCCCCAGCCTCCACGTGGACGCCGAGGGCCGGCTGGCCCTGGAGCTGCAGACCTGGATGCGGGTGTGGGACGTCGCTCCCGCGGCCCTGCAGCACCTCGTGGAGGGCGCCGTCGACGGCACCCCGGTCGAGACCAGCATCGGTGCGGACGCCCGCAGCGAGCTGGCCCGCATCGTCGAGCGTGCGGGGAGGGCGCTGCTCGCCGAGTGAGCTCCACCCGAGCTGCCTGAGGTCGCGGGGAGCCGTGCGGCCGGAGTCGACCTACGCTCCGGGCATGGCTCCCCGCCGCCGTCCCCTCGACGACCTGCGCCAGGCGGCTGGCCGCCTCGGCGAACGCGTCGGCGAGCACCTCCCCCGCCCGGGCCAGGGTGGTGAGGACCGCCTCGGCGAGCTCTTCCGCCCCCGCCTGCCCCCGGCCCGCCCGCTGGCGCTGGTGCAGGCGGACCTCGACGCCCTCGTCGGGCTCGACAGCGTCAAGGAGCAGGTGC
>JAKONK010000230.1 GCA_022701985.1 Actinomycetales bacterium | reverse complement strand
GCGACCACGAGCGTCGCGCCGACGGGGGTGAGGAAGCGCGCGCTGAGGCTGCCGAAGAGGCGGCGGGGCAGCACGCCGTCGCGGCCCATGGCGAACAGGATCCGCGCCACGGAGACCTGGCTGGCCGTCGCGGAGGCCACGCAGCCGGCGACGTACGCGGCGAGGAACGCCGAGGCGAGCACCCGTCCGCCGGCCTCGGTCATGACCTGCAGCCCGGCGGAGTCGGGGTCGGTGATGGCGGTCCAGTCGGGCAGCGCGGTCTGCGACGCCCACGACAGCACGATGAAGATGACCCCGCCGAGCGCCGTCGTCAGGATGATCGCGAGCGGCACGGTGCGGCGCGGCTCGTGGGCCTCCTCCGACAGCGTGGAGATGGCGTCGAACCCGAGGAAGGACAGCGCGAGCAGCGCGGCGCCGGAGAAGACGGTGCCCCACTGCAGCTCGTCGGAGACGAACGGCGCGGTCAGCGACGGGGCGTCGGCCCCGCCGAGCTGCGCCACCACCACGGCCACGAAGACGACGGCGAACACCAGCTGCACGCCCACCAGCACGACGTTGGCCTTGTCGACGACGGTGATGCCGACCACGGTCAGCGTCGTCACCAGGGCGATCGCCACGACCACCACGAGCCAGGCCGGCACCGCGGGGAACTGCGCGTGGACGTACAGCCCGATGACGAGGTAGTTGATCATCGGGAGCAGCAGGTAGTCGAGCATCAGCACCCAGCCGGTGAGGAACCCGGCCCTCGCGCCGAAGGTGCGCTGCACGAAGGTGTACGCCGAGCCCGCCGAGGGGTGCGCCCTGACGTTGAGGGCGTAGCTGACGGCCGTGAACGCCATGACGACCGTGGTGACCACGTAGGCGGCGGCCAGGTGCCCGCTGGTGCTGGTGGTCACGATGCCGTAGGTGGTGAAGACGGTCAGCGGCACCAGGTAGGCGAGGCCGAAGAGCACCAGCGACGGGGTGCCGAGCACCCGCCGGAGCACCCCGTCGACGACGACGCCGGAGGACCTGCGGTCGACCGTGCTCACAGCGCAGCCCCCACGGGGAGCAGGCCGGCGGCCTCGGCAGCCGCGCGCACGGCGTCGGCCTGGTGCGGGCGCAGCGCCTGGTCGGGCAGGTCCTCGTACTCGTCGGCGAGGAAGTCGGTGACGGCGGTGCGCTCCCCCGACATCTCCTCCAGCACGGCGACGCCGCACAGCGGGGCGTAGACGGGGCTGTACCCGCCCTCGTGGGTCATCACCACGCGGCCGTCGCAGAGCCGCTCCGCGGCGTCGAGCACTGCGCGGGCCATCCGCCGGAACCCGGTGGTGGTGACCACCATGCCGCCGAGCGGGTCGAGGGCGCCGGCGTCGAACCCGGAGGTGACGACGACGAGGTCGGGGCGGTGGCGCTCCAGCGCCGGCAGCACCACCTGCTCGACGGCGTGCAGGTACCCGTCGTTGCCGGTGCCCGCCGGCAGCGGCACGTTGACGGCGCTGCCCTCCCCCGCACCGCGGCCGCGGTCGGCCAGGCGGCCGGTGCCCTTGGGGTACAGCTGGTCCTGGTGCACCGAGACCGTCAGCACGTCGGGGTCCTCGGCGAAGACCTCCTCGGTGCCGTTGCCGTGGTGCACGTCCCAGTCGACGACGGCCACGCGCTCCACCCCGTGGTGGCGGCGCACGTGCTGGATCGCGATCGCGGCGTTGGCGAAGACGCAGAAGCCCATGCCGGTCTCGGGACGGGCGTGGTGCCCCGGGGGGCGGACCAGCGCGTAGGCGTTGGTGACCCTGCCGGTGACCACGGCCTTCGCCGCCTCGATGGCGCCGCCCGCCGCGAGCAGGGCGATGTCGAGGCCGCCGGGCCCGAACGGTGAGGTGCCGTCACCGGCGTCACCACCGCGCAGCGCGGCGCTGCCGGTGCGGATGCGCTCGAGGTGCTCGGGGGTGTGGACGGCGAGGACGTCGTCGTCGGTGGCGGCGACCGCGCGGATCCTGTCGAGCCTCGCCCCCAGGCCGCTGACCTCGACCAGCGACGCGAACCGCGTCTTGGACTCCGCCGACTCGACGTGGTGGTGGGGCTGCACGAGCCCTCCGGGCGGCACGAACGCGGCGTGGGTGCCGGTGTCGTGCCAGCCGTACAGCTCTTCCCAGACGAACCCCGTGCGCACGCACGCCTCCTGCTGGCCCCGGACCGGTGGCCTTCGCTCGTCACCCCCGTCGAGCGCTCCGGACAGTAGGGGCGGGCGGCCACCCCGACAACCCCCTCCCCCCGCCGTGATCATGGACGTTGCGCACAGGCACCGCCGTGATCATGGGCGTTGCGAACAGGTGCTGGACGCTGCTCGGCAGATCTTGGCGATCGGTGGCCCACCGAGGGGCTATCGGCCCACCGATCGCCAAGATCTGCACCACCAGGGGTGTGCCCGGGGCCGTGGCGGAGACGACCTTGGCGTTGCTTCCGCTTGAGAGCACTCACAGGCGGAAGCAACGCCAAGATCGACACCCGGGAGAACGCACGAAGGCCGAGGCGGACGAACCACCTCGGCCCTCGTGGTGCTCACGCCGTCAGAGGCGCGTCCCGGTGCAGGTGGAGCGGCACTGCGTCGACCAGACGTGGCCCACACCGCTGAGCTTGGCCGACTTCGTCAGCCGCTCCCCGTTCGGCCCGGTGCGGGTGGTCGGCGCCGGGGAGGCGCTGCCACCGGGGTTGGAGGTGCCGGGGTCGGATCCACCACCGCCGCCGGGGTTGGAGGTGCCGGGGTTGGAGGTGCCCGGGTTGGAGGTACCGGGATTGGAGGTGCCCGGGTTGGTCCCACCACCCCCGCCGGGGTTCGAGCCGGCTCCGGAGTCGCTGTCGCGGTAGGTGATCGCGCCCGGCAGCTTCGACTCCCGACCGGGGGCGAAGACGACGAGGTCGTACGTGCCAGCGGAGCGAGCCGGCACCACGAAGGTCAGCTCGCCGTCCTGGGCCGAGACGACCTGTGCGGCGGCGTCACCCACCCGTACGGAAACGCGGTAGGAGAAGCCGCGGCCGGAGGCCCTGACGGTCGTCCCGCCGGCGGTTCCCACGACCGTCGGGGTCAGTGACGTGATGTCGAAGTCGCCGGCGCTGTCGTAGCTCCGGGTGCCACTGGGCGAGGGGGTGGACGACGGCGCGGGTGAGCCGCCACCGGGGTCCGACCCACCACCGCCCCCGCCGGGAGCGGTCGGCGTCGGGTCGCTCGAGGGCGCGTCGGGACGGGTGGAGCGAGACGGCTCCGGCGCAGGCGCACCAGGACCGGGGTCCGAGCCACCACCGGTGCCGCCCGAGCCGTCGCGGTCGACAGGTGACGTTCCTCCTGGAGCGACGCCGCCCCCCGGGTTGGAGCCTCCGCCGGGGTTGGAGCTCCCGCCGGGAGCAGAGCCGTCACCGGAACCGCCGCGGTCGTCCGGGATGCTGGTCCCGGGCTGGTCACCGCCGCCGGGGTTCGACCCGCCACCGGGGGCGGAGCCGTCTGCAGGCCGGTCACCGATCCCGGGGCCGGACCCACCGCCCGGGTCGGAGGCGCCCGGGTCAGGACCGCTGGGGTTCGGGCCACCACCGGGACCGGGGTCGGACCCGCCGCCTGGGGTCGAGCCGCCCGGGGTCGAACCGCCCGGGGTCGAGCCGCCCGGCGCCTGCTCCGCCACCGGGCCGACGAGCAGGGGCGCCGCGAAGGGACGGCCGACCGGCGAACCGTCCTCGAGCAGCTGCGCCACGAGGGCGTAGGTGCCGTCACCGAGCGACAGCTCGGGGGCGAAGGTCCGGGTGCCGAAGTCCCCCAGGACGCCCAGCGGGTAGGTGGCGAAGCCGTCGTCGTCCGTGGTCGCGGTCTGCCCGCCGAGGGTGATCGGTGCTCCGGCCACGGCCCACGGCTCGCCGTCGACCTGCATCGCGAGGCCGAGGGACAGCGCGTAGTCGCCGGCCCCCGTCTTCGCAGTGACCGCCACCTGCGGCGCGAGCGCGCCCGCGGTGCCGGTCATCCCCGAGAACGCGTACTGGGCACCACTCGCGCTGGCACCGAGGTTCGCGAGGTCCAGCCGTCCGCCGGTGACGGATCTGCCGGCGAACGCCGGCAGGCGCGTCGCGTCGGCCAGGAGCTGCTCCTTCACCTGCTGCGATGTGAGGTCGGGGCGGGCGGTCCGGTAGAGCGCGACGGCAGAAGCGACGATCGGGCTCGAGAACGAGGTGCCGTTGATCCAGTCGTAGCCGCCGGACCGGGTGACGGGCACCCAGCTGCCGGGGGCGAACAGGTCGACCGAGCGCGCACCCCACGCGGTGAACGGCGACATCGTGTCGGCGGAGTTGGAGCTGCCGACGGTGATGAGGTTCGGGTCGTCGATGGACGCGGGCAGCGAGACGACCTGGTCCCGGTCGCGCGAGTCGTTGCCCGCCGCAGCGACCACGAGCACGCCCTTGCTGCCCGCGTACCGGATCGCGTCCGTCAGCATCCGCCGCGTGAGGGCGTCGTCGCCGTTGGTGCCCCACGAGGCGTTGATCACGGTGGCCCCGTGGTCGGCCGCGTAGTAGATCGCACGGACGGCAGCGCTCATGTCGAGCGAGCGCCCGTACCCGGCGAC
This sequence comes from Actinomycetales bacterium, assembly GCA_022701985.1. GTDB lineage: Bacteria > Actinomycetota > Actinomycetes > Actinomycetales > Quadrisphaeraceae > Quadrisphaera. Next base: position 6,887 of record JAKONK010000230.1, on the reverse strand, counting down.
CAGGGGCATGATCGTGGCCCTCGGCGCGACGCCGGCGCTGCCGAGGCCGTTGCCCTTGCGGGCGGCGGCGATGCCGCTGACCGCGACGCCGTGGGAGCCGGTGTCGCCGTTCAGCAGGTCAGCGGAGTTCTTGTAGAAGTTCCAGCCGTGGCAGTCGCCGACGATGCCGTCGCGGTCGGTGTCCGCGGTGGCGCACGCCGGGTCGGGGTTCGTCCACAGAGCCCCCTGCATGTCGGGGTGGTCGACGTCGAACCCCGAGTCGATGACGGCGATCACGGCGCCCGCGCCCTCGCTGGCGGCCCACCCGTCCGCGGCGTCGATGTCGGCGCCGCTGGCGATCGGCGGCTGGTAGCTGTTGCCCGTGTTCTCCAGGTGGTAGCCCCATCGGAGGGCCCAGGGGTCGTCGACAGCCAGCTCGCCGAAGAGCTCGCCCTGCAGCGACGGCCGCGCGTCGACGACACCCGGCAGGTCGCGGGCCTGCGCGAGGGTGAGGTCCCCGGCGACCAGCACGACGTCGACCACGCGCTGGGCCGAGACCACCCCGGGGGCGGCGGCGAGGTCCGCTAGCTGCTCATCGGTGGCGCGGGCACCGGATGAGGGCGGTGAGGCCGGCGCTGCGGGCACCGGGGAGGGAGCCGGGCGGGACGACGGAGAGCTGCTCGCCGGGAGGTCGAGGTGCACGCCGTTCTGGCTGGCCCACTGGGCGAGGTCCACGGGGCTGAGCACCGCGGTGGAGGCCCCAGGGGTGACGGCGACACCGCCGAGGTCCGTGACGTAGTACGCCGTGCCCGCGATCTGGACGATCCTGCCGCCAGGGCCCAGTGCTCCGGCTCCGGCGGGGGGCTGCGGCGTCGCCGCCGTGGTCAGCGCTCCGGACAGCGGGACGACGGCGGAGGCGAGGGCCGCGTCAGCGAGCACCGAGGCGTCGGCGCCCGCCTGCATGGTCAGCAGGTAGCGGTCGAGGCCGTCACCGGCGGGGCCCCAGTCCGTCAGCAGCGGACCGGGCCCGGACGTGAGGGCCAGTGCGGCGCCGCCGCAGCCGCCGACGACCAGCGCGCCGGAGAGCACCGAGGCGACGATCTTCCCGCGGCGCGCGAGGACGATCTTCTTCACGCCACGGCTGTCGGCACCTCGCGTCTGGCGCTTCGCCCCCGCGGCGGCCCTTCACCCGCGCGGCTGCGCGACCGCACCCGGGTGGCGGGTCAGACGGCGGTCGGCGGCGGCGGGCCGAAGGCGACCCGGAAGTGCTGGCGCACGTGGAAGAGGCGGCGCTGGCCCTCGCGGTCCACCTGGTAGGCGTCGACGCGCCCGGAGGTCAGGGCGTCGGCGTCCTCGCGCCACAGCCAGCCGTAGCGGCGGGCGTGAGCCCCGGTGCTGCCGTCCCACCCGAAGGCGGCGACCAGCGGTCCGGTCGAGACGGTGCCGGTGACGGTGGCGCGGGGGTCGTCCTTGGCGGTGGCGGCCAGCTGCGGGCCGAGGCCCAGGTCGGTGCCGATGAGCGCCTCGGACACAGCGAGGTGGTCGGGGTGCCCGTAGGTGAAGCAGCCGGCGTGGTCGGTGTTCGCGTAGGAGCCGACCACCCCTCGGCTGGGCAGCGACGGGTCGATGCCGAGCTTGGTGGGGTTGTCGCGGACGGTGCGCATCGCCCAGACCACCTCCTGGGACGTGAGGTCGCGGTCACCGAGGTCGAACACGACCAGCGAGCCGTGGCCCGCGGTGTCGGTCCACAGGCGGGCGCCGCGGTCGCGGCGGGCGCAGGTGCTGGTGTCGGCGTCGCGGCGGCACACGGGCGCGGAGCGGCTGGCGAGCCTCTCGACGCGGCCGCGGTCGCGGAAGGTCCCGGGCACCGAGGGATCGGTGTCGCTCATGTCGGAGAGGAAGTCGCGCCAGCTGTTGAGGCGCGCCTCCTCGCACGTCGTCGTCCACGGGCCCAGCGGCAGCGGGGAGGGCGCCGGCTCGACGGCCGGGTCGTACCCCGGCATGGTCGGGAGGCAGTTGGCCGACTCCTCGCCGTGGGTGAGGAGCACGAACACCTTGTAGGCGTCAGGGGTGTCCTGGACCTGCGACCACACCTCGAACTCGTCGTCCGGGTGGGGCAGGACCACGTACAGCACGCTGGTGGGACGAGCCCCTCCCACCTCGGTGGCGGCGGTGGCCGTCGCCGACGGGGTCGCGCTCGGTGACTCAGCAGGACTCTCCGGCGCACTCACCGCCGCGCTCGCGGAGGGGCTAGCAGAGGGGCTGACCGAGGCGCTCGACGACGGCGAGGGCGACGTCGCGGCGCTCGCGGTGCCGGCCGGCACGAGTGCGGCCAGGGCCGCCAGCAGGGCGGTCGCGGTGGCTCGGCGGCTGCGGGCACGCACGGCGGAACTCCATCTCGGTCACCGAGGGAAAGGGGGAGATCCACACCGTGCCAGACGGGGAGGACCGGGCGAGGGAGAACGCGCCAGAACACCCCCGGGACGCACCGGCCGGCCTCAGCGGGGCAGAGCCGCCCGCAGGCCGTCGGCGAGGCGCCCGGTGGGTCCGCCCGGCGGGACGATGGCGAGCGCTCCCCCGCCGGCGGCGGCCGCGGCGGCCCCCACGAGGGCGTCCGAGAACGCCTCCCCGCTGGCGACCCACAGCGCCCGCGGGGCGCGGCCGGCGCCGAGGTCGGCCTCGAGGACGGCGGCGGCCGTCTCGTACCTGGTCGGGCCGGCGAGGCGCTCGACGGACCCGCCCGTCACGGCGCGCACCTGGTCGAGCACGGCGTCGGTGACGACGGCGGTGCCGCCGACCACGACGACGCGCGCGGGCCTCCAGGTGCGCAGCAGCGCCGTCGTCGCCTCGGGCAGGGAGCCGGCGGTGGTGAGGAGCAGCGGTGCGCCGCTGCGGCCGGCGGCGCTGGAGGCGCTGAGCGCGTCGGCGAAGACCTGGCCGGAGGCGAGGTAGACCACCGGTGGCGCGGCGGAGGGGGTGCCTGCAGCGTCGAGGGCCAGCGCGGCGGCCGTGGCGTAGCGGTCGGCCCCGGCCGCACGGGTCACGGCGGCCCCGGTGCCGGCGGTGGCGGCGCGTGCCTGGTCGAGCACGGCGTCGCTGACGGCGCTCGGGCCGCCGACCACGGTCACGGCGGCGGGGGCCAGGCGGCGCAGCTCGGCGGCCACCGGGTCGGGCAGCCCGTCGGGGCGCACGAGCAGCACCGGGGCGGAGCGTCCGCCCGCCGCGGCCGCGGCCCCGAGCGCGTCGGGGAAGGTGGCGCCCACGGCGAGGTAGGCGTGCCCGGCCCCGCCCGGGAAGGCGCTGGCCGAGACGGCGGCGCTGGTGGCGTACGGGTCACCCCCGGAGATGCGGGCCGCCGGACGCCCAGCGGCGACGGCGGTCGCGGCGGCGTCGCTGACGGACGCCCGGTCTCCGACCACCACGAGGGCCGCGCCGCTGAGGTCGGCCGGCCCGGTGGACGGGGTGGCGGGAGTGGCGGGAGGTGAGCTGGAAGGGACGCCGGGCAGCGCCGCGGTGGCGCGGAGCAGGCGGTCGGTGGTCCCGGCCACGGGCCGCGCCACCCGCGACGCGCCGCTCTGCAGCGCGGCGGCCACCTGCGCCGGGGTCAGCGCCGGGTTCGCCCCCAGCAGCACGGCCGCCGCACCGGCGACCAGCGGCGCCGAGAACGACGTGCCGTCGGACACCGTCACGAGGGTGTCGCCGGTCGAGGCGGCCACCACCACGCCCGCGCCCGGCGCGAGCAGGTCGACGCAGCTGCCGCGGTTGGAGAAGGACGCCACGCCGTCGTCGGAGGTGCTCGCGCCGACGGTGATGAGCTGCGGCTCGCGGGCGGGGCTGGTCCCGCAGGCGTCGGCGGTCTCGTTGCCGGCCGCGACCACCACGGTGATGCCGTCGGCGACGGCCGCGCGCAGCGACTGGTCGAGCGCGCTGGACGGCGGGCCGCCCATGCTGAGGTTGAGGACGGCGGGGGCACCGGCGGCGTGGTCGCGAACCGCCCACTCCACCGCCGCGATGATCGTGCTGCTCAGGGCCCCGCCGGAGCAGGCGCTGACGCGCAGGGGCACCACCTCCGCCCCCGGGGCGACGCCGACGAGGCGGCCCGCGAGCGCGCTGGCGACGCCGGTGCCGTGGCCCCGGCAGTCGTCGGTGGAGCCGCTGCCGGAGAAGTCGGCGCCGGCGCGCACGCGGCCGGAGAACGCGGCGTGGCTGGCGCGCACCCCGGAGTCGACGACGTAGGCGGTCACGCCGGTGCCGTCGCCGCCGGGGCTGAAGCGGCCGTCGAGCGGGAGGGAGGCCTGGTCGACGCGGTCGAGGTGCCACGGGACGGCGGAGGGGGTGAGCCAGACGTCGCGGTCGACGGCGTCGGTGCCGGCGAGGCGGTCGATCGCCCGGGCCTGGGCAGGGGTGGCGCGGACGACCACGGTGCCGGTCTCGGGGTGGACGGCGACGACGTCCCCGAGGCGGTCGACGGCCGCGGCGGTGCCGGTGACGGCGGAGGCGCCACCGGCGTCGTCGACGGCGACGACGTACGTGGCGAGCGGCTCACCGGTCCCTCCGGCGGCGAGCGCCGGGGCGGGGACGGCGAGGGCGAGGAGCGCTGCAGCGGTCAGCGCGGTCGCGGTCGTCGTCGTTCGGCGCGCGCGTCGGGTCACACGGCGTCATCGACGCCGGGGCGGTCCCGCTGGACGCGCCAGCCGCCGGAGCACCCGGACGGCGGAGCCCCGTCAGGGCAGGTGCGCCTCGGGGGCCGCGTGCGCCGCGGCGCCGTCCTCGGCGGCCAGCAGCTCGCGGACCTGCGCGGTGTCGAGGGCCCGGGCCCACAGCCACCCCTGGCCGGTGACGACGCCGAGGTCGGCCAGCACGTCGGCCTGGTCGCGGGTCTCCACGCCCTCGGCCACGACGTGCAGGTCGAGGGCGACGCACAGCTCGACCACCGCGCGGAGCACCGCGCGGGGCCGGGGCCGGTCGAGCCCGCACACCAGAGACCTGTCGATCTTGACCACGTGGACGGGGAGGCGCTCCAGGTACGACAGCGAGGAGTAGCCGGTGCCGAAGTCGTCGACGGCCACGCGGGCCCCGGCGGCGCCCAGCGCGGTGAGCGCGGTGACGGCCGGGTCGTCGGCGGTCATGAAGACGCCCTCGGTGACCTCGACGGTGAGCAGGTCGACCGGCACCCCGGCCTGCGCGACGGCGCACAGCACGCCGTCGACGTAGCCGGGGGCCCGGAGCTCCACGGGTGAGGCGTTGACCGACATCCGCAGCCGCCGCTCCACGCCGCCGACGGCCACGAGCGACTCCAGCCCGGAGCGCAGCACGGCGGCACCGAGCGCGGGGACGAGTCCGCCCTCCTCGGCCACCGGCACGAACTCGTCGGGCCTGACGGTGCCGAGCACGTCGTCGTCCCACCGGGCCAGGGCCTCGAAGCCGGTGGTGCGTCCGGTGGTGATGTCGACCAGGGGCTGCAGGGCCGCGGTCACCGCACCCGAGCGCAGTGCCACCTGCAGCCGCTCGCCCACCAGCGCGCGCCGGGCGCTGCGCTCGCGGGCGGCGGCGTCGTGCACGCCGGTGCGGCCTCGGCCGGTGGTCTTCGCGGTGCGCATCGCCGCGGTGGCCTCGGCGACGCAGCTGGCGGGGTCGAGCAGCGACGGCGTGGTGCTGGCGACGCCCGCGGTGGTGGTCACGATCACGGCCACCACGGCGCGGTGGTCCGCGGCGGGGCCCGGCAGGAGCCCCGCGTCCGGCCCGGCGGGGAGCTCGACGGGCTCGCGGAGGGCCCGGCAGACCACCTCCGCCACCTCGGTGCCGCGCTCCAGGTCACCGGGCCCGGCGACGGCGAAGTCGTCGCCCCCCAGGTGGTGGGCCAGCCACCCCGGAGGCAGCGCGCCCTGCAGCCGGGCGCCCAGCACCTGCAGCAGGGCGTCGCCCGCGGCGTGGCCCAGCTGCTGGTTGAGCTCCTTGAACCCGTCGACGTCGAGGACCACGACGGCCACCTCGCGCTGCTCCCGTGCGTGCCCGCCCAGCGCCGCGACCAGGGCCGAGCGGTTGGCCAGCCCGGTCAGCGGGTCGTGCAGGGCCTGCTGGCGCAGGTCGTCGAGGAACCTGTCGCGGTGGCGGCGGTGCACCAGCTCGCGGACCACCAGCGCCACCAGCACGAGGCTGGCGAGGGCGCCGGAGACGGGGTCGAGGGGCCGGGGGTCGACGGTGGCCGAGACCAGGGTGAAGACCAGGGCCGTGACGAGCACGCCGCCGGTCAGCACGCCGGTGCGCAGGTCGGCGGAGCGCGGCGTGGTGCCGCGGCGGGTCAGCCGGTGGCGGCCGGCGCTGAGGAACCCGGCGCCGACCAGCGGCCAGGCGGCGCACGCCGCGGCGGCGCCCACCCACGTCCAGGTGCCTCCCGGCTGCACCAGCTCGTGGGTGTTGGCGAGGTCGGTGACGACGAAGAGGGCGACACCGCCGGCGGCGAGGGTCGCGCCGCGGTCGAGCCCGGCGACGGCGAGCTGCACGCACAGCGCCAGCACGGCCAGGTCCGCCAGGACGACGACGGCGGCGGTGACCGCCTCGTCACCGGCGGGCTGGAGGGGGACGAACGCGACGCGCCAGAGCACGGCGGCGCCGGCGGCGGCCACGACGGCGGCGTCGAGCACCAGCTGGCGGCGGCGGCCGGCGAAGCCGGTGGGCCGGGGCAGGGCGAGCACCGCGAGCAGGGCCAGGGGGGCCGCCGCGGTCTGGAGGACGTCTCCGGACGTCGGCTGCTGCTCGAGCCCCGGGGTGCGCAGCACGAGGGCGGCGATCCAGGTCTGCCCGGCCGCCCAGAGGGCGACGGCGGCCCCCATGGCGCGCACCGCCAGGCCGCCCCGCCGGTGCAGCAGGAGCGCCAGCGCGGTGGCCGTGCCCAGGACCGCCGAGGC
>JAKONK010000166.1 GCA_022701985.1 Actinomycetales bacterium | reverse complement strand
ACGCTCGCCCGCGCCCCCGGCTCGTTCGAGCTGCCGATCCTGTGCCAGGCGTACGCCCGGCAGGGCTTCGACGCCGTCATCGCCCTGGGCGTCATCATCCGCGGCGGCACACCGCACTTCGAGTACGTCTCGGCGGCCGCGACCGACGGGCTGAGCCGCGTCGCGATCGACACCGGCGTGCCGATCGGCTTCGGTCTGCTGACGACCGACGACGAGGCGCAGGCGCTCGACCGGGCGGGTCTGGCCGACAGCCGGGAGGACAAGGGACGCGAGGCCGTCGAGGCCGCCCTGTCCACCTGGAACGTGCTGCGCACCCTCGGCTGACGCACCGATAGACTCGTCCGCGATGAAGACCTTCGACGACCTGTTCGCCGAGCTCGCCGACAAGGCAGCTCGACGCCCCGAGGGCTCGCGCACCGTCGCCGAGCTCGATGCCGGCGTGCACTCGATCGGCAAGAAGCTCGTCGAGGAGGCCGCCGAGTCGTGGATGGCCGCCGAGCACGAGGGCCCCGAGCGCACCGCCGAGGAGATCAGCCAGCTGCTGTACCACGCGCAGGTCATGATGATCGCCTCCGGGCTGACGCTCGACGACGTCTACGCGCATCTGTGACGGAGCCCCGCGCCGTCCGTCACAGCCCCCCTGAGAAGAGAATCTGATGCTCAAGATCGCCGTCCCCAACAAGGGCGCGCTGGCCGAGGCCGCCGCCCTGATGCTGACCGAGGCGGGCTACCGCCAGCGTCGCAACCCCAAGGACCTCGTCACGCTCGACCCCGACAACGACGTCGAGTTCTTCTACCTGCGACCGCGCGACATCGCGATCTACGTGGGGGAGGGAACCCTCGACGTCGGTGTCACGGGCCGTGACCTGCTGCTCGACTCCGGCGCCCACGCCGCCGAGAACATGACGCTGGGCTTCGGCGCCTCGACGTTCCGCTTCGCGGGTCCCGCCGCGCAGGTCGGCGACGGCCTCGACGTCACCGGGCTCGCGGGCCAGCGCATCGCGACCAGCTACGCCGGCCTCGTGGAGGACCACCTGGCCGCCGCCGGGGTCAGCGCGTCCGCCGTCGTCAGGCTCGACGGCGCCGTCGAGACGGCCGTGCAGCTGGGCGTGGCCGACGCCATCGCCGACGTCGTCGAGACGGGGTCCACGCTGCGCTCGGCGGGCCTGGCGGTCTTCGGCGAGCCGATCCTGCGCTCCGAGGCCGTGGTCATCACGCGCCGCGACGCCGGTGCTGAGGGCGGTGCTCACCGGCCCGCGGGGCTGGAGGTGCTGCTGCGCCGCATCCAGGGCGTGCTCGTGGCCCGCCAGTACGTGATGGTCGACTACGACGTGCCGCGCGAGCACCTCGACGCCGCCTGCGCCCTCACGCCGGGGCTGGAGTCGCCGACGGTCGCCCCGCTGGCCGACCCGTCCTGGGCCGCGGTGCGCGCGATGGTGCCGCGCTCGGGCACCAACAAGGTGATGGACGACCTGTACGACCTGGGCGCCCGGGCCATCCTCGTCACCACCATCCACGCCTGCCGCCTGTGACGTCTGCGGTGACCCGGCCGTGAGCACGCCCGGTGCGGACCTCTACGCGCCGTTCCGCCCGGTGCGCGGACGGCGCGTGGCGCGCGCCATCGGCGTGGTCGCCGTGGCCTGGGGCCTGGGCCTGGCGCTGTTCGTCTTCGGGCAGACCCCGGGCGACCGCATCGCGTTCGTGGTCACGGGCCTGCTGGTGATGGTCTTCTGCGAGATGCAGGCGCGGGTGGCGGCCGTCCCCGACCGCGAGGGGCTGTCGGTGCGCAACCTCGTGAAGCGCCGGCGGCTCGAGTGGGCCGAGGTCGTGGGCGTCTCCTTCGGCGGCGGACGCCCGTGGGTCCAGCTCGACCTGTCCGACGGCGACACCCTCGCCGTGATGGGCGTCCAGCGGGCCGACGGCGCCCGCGGCGACGCCGAGGCGCAGCGCCTGGCCACGCTCGTGGCCCTCCACACCCGCTGACCCCTTCCCCTGCGCGGGGGGTCGTCACGCGGGGAGGGGGCTCCCAGGGACGCGACGTACCGTGACTGGGTGCCCGCCGTCCCGCACCGCCGGGCCGCCGCCCTGCGCTGGGCGGCCGTCGTCGCCGGCACGGCCCTGCTGGTCACCGCCGCGCTGACCGGAAGGCCTGCGTGGAGCGCCGGGGGCTCGTCGAGCCCCGGTGAGGACGTCCAGCAGGTCCTGGCCCGCGCGGCCGCGTCCGCCGACGTCCCCTTCACCGGCACCGCCACCAGCAGCGGCGCCCTCGGCCTGCCCGACCTGCCGCGCCTCGGCGACGTCGCCGCCCTGGTGGGCGAGAGCACCCGCACCCGCACCTGGTGGCAGAGCGAGCAGATCTGGCGCACCGACGTCCTCACCGCGACGGGTGAGCGCGGCCTGTACGCCTCCGGCGGGCAGCTGACCGGGTGGGACTACGAGCGCGACGCGCTCACCACCGGCGCACCCCTCACGGGTGCCCGGTTGCCCCGCGCCTCCGACCTGCTGCCCCCGGCGCTGGCGCGCTCGCTGCTCGCGGGGTCGACGCCCGACGCCGCCGCGAGCAGAGCCGGTGGCCTCGGCGAGCGCGTCGTGGCGGGCCGGCTGGCCGACGGCGTGCGCCTGCGCCCCGACGCGCAGGAGGCCGACCTGTCGACGGTCGACCACGCCGACCTCTGGGTCGACAGGGCCACCGGGCTGCCGCTGGCCGTCGACGTGGTCGACGTGGTGGGCGGCCCGGTCGCCGCGAGCTCCTTCGACCGGGTGGTCCTCGGCGACCCCGATCGTGCGGCCCTCGCCGTGCCCGCCCCGCAGGGCGCCACCGTCCGGAGCGCCGAGACCGACGTCGCCGCCGGCGCCGCGACCGCTGCTCCGTGGCTGCTGCCGAGCGAGCTCGCCGGGCTGCCGGCCCTGCAGGACCCGAGCTCGGCCGGGGCCGTCGCCTACGGCACCGGGCTGCTGCGCCTCGCCGTGGTCTCCCTGCCCGTCGACCAGGGCCGCCAGGCGCTGCGCGCCGCCGGGGCCGCGGGCGCCGACCCGCTCGAGCCCTCAGCGCAGTCGCCGGCCGGGGCCGCTGACGAGCCGACGGGCGGCGCCGAGACGGCTCTCGTGCGCGCCGGGGCGCTGAGCGCCGCCGTCGTCGTGGTCCCCGGCTCGCGCGACGACGGCGGGGGCCGCGCGTACCTCGTCTCCGGGGCGGTGCAGCCCGAGCTGCTCAGCCGCGCCGCTGAGCAGCTGACCACCGACCCACCGGAGCGCCGCCCGTGATCCACCCGTGAGCCGCACGTGAGCGCCGACGGCGAGATGGCCGTCGAGACCACCGGCCTGACCAAGCGCTTCGGCCGGGTGCAGGCGGTCACCGACGTCGACCTGCGCGTGGCCGAGGGCGACCGGTACGGCTTCCTCGGCCCCAACGGGTCCGGCAAGACCACCACGGTCCGGATGCTGCTGGGTCTGGTGCTGCCCACGTCCGGGCTGGTGCGGGTGCTGGGCGGCCGCGTCCCCGGCGACGCGGCGCGCGTCCTGCCGCAGGTCGGGGCGATGGTCGAGGGGCCGGCGGCGATCGGGCACCTGTCGGGGCGCGCGAACCTGCGCCTGCTCGACGCCGCCGTCCCGACGCCCGGCGGCCGGCGCACGCGGCGCCGCCGCGTCGAGGACGCCCTGGAGGCCCTCGGTCTGGCCCATGTGGGCCGCCGGCCGGTGAGGGCGTACTCCCTGGGCATGCGCCAGCGCCTCGGCATCGCGTCGGCGCTGGTGCGGCGCCCGCGCCTGCTGGTGCTCGACGAGCCGACCAACGGCCTCGACCCGCAGGGCATCGCCCTGGTCACCGACCTGCTCCTGCAGCTGTCGGCGCAGGGCACCACGCTGCTCGTCTCCAGCCACCTGCTGTCCGAGGTCGAGCACCTGTGCACGCGCGTGGGCGTGATGGACCGGGGACACCTCGTGGTCCAGGACGACGTCGACGCGCTGCGCGCCCCCACCGGGCGCCTGCTCGTGACGCTGGCGGGCGGTGCGCCCGGCGCCGCCGCGACCCTGCTCGGCCGGCGCCTCCTGGAGCCGCCCGACGGCGACCGCCTGGTGGCCGCCGACGACGGCGACGTGGTCGGGGACCTGGTGCGCGGCGGCCTGGCGGTCCGGGAGGCCGTGGTGGAGCGCCGCACCCTGACCGACGTCGTCCTGGCGCGGACCACCGCCGTCGGAGAGGGCGCGGGGGTGGCGCGGTGAAGCTGGCGGCGCTGACCTGGGTGGAACTGCACAAGCTGGCCCTGCGGCCGCGGACCTGGGTGTCGGTGGCGCTGCTGTGCGCACTGCCCGTGGTGGTCGCTGCGTTCCTGGCCACGAGCGAGCTCGCGCCGCGCCCCGGGCAGGGGCCGGCGTTCCTGTCGGCGGTGCTCGGCAACGGCCAGCTCTACCCGGCGGCGGCGCTGGGGATCGTCGTGCCCATCTTCCTGCCGGTGGCCGTCTGCGTGGTCGCCGGCGACGCCGTGGCGGGGGAGGCCCAGGCGGGCACCCTGCGCTACCTGCTGGTGCGCCCCGTGGGCCGGACCCGGCTGCTCGTGGCCAAGCTCTTCGCGGTGCTCGCGTTCACGTTCGGCGCGGTCATCGCCGTCGCCCTGGTGTCGTTCGTGGCGGGGACCCAGCTGCTCGGCACCCGGCCCGACGCGCTCGGGACGACGACGGCGTCGCTGTCGGGCACGTCCCTGTCGCCGCAGGAGCTGCTCGTCCGCACGCTGCTGGTGATGGCCTACGTCTCGGTGTCGATGCTGGGGGTGGCGGCCCTCGCGCTGCTGCTGTCCACGCTCGTCGACTCACCGCTCGTCGCCGCCCTCGGCGGGCTCGCGCTGCTGGTGGCGAGCACGGTGCTGGTGGGGCTCGACGCGGCCTCCGCCGTGCACGACCTGCTGCCCACCCGGTACTGGCTGGCCTGGGTCGACCTGTTCCGCGACCCGATCCTGTGGACCGACGTGCAGCGCGGCGTGCTCGTGCAGCTGGCGTGGGCCGGCGTGCTCCTCGCGGCGGCCTGGGCCTCGTTCACCACCCGCGACGTCACCAGCTGACCCGCCGCTACCCGGCGAGGAGGGCCTGGCCGCGAGCGACGAGGTCTCCGCAGGACGACGACGGCGGCGCCGCTTCCAGCACGGCGCCGTCCAGCGCCGCGTCGACGAGCCCCACGGGGAGCGGGTCGGTGACCAGCCCGCCGTGGTCGACGGCGGCCCCGGGGCACACCTGCTGCAGCTCCACGTCGACGGCGCCGCGCAGCGACGAGGCGTCGGCGGGCGGCACGACCACCTGGTCGCTGGTCGACCACGCGCTGGTCCACCGCACGCCGTCGTCGGCGCCCGGCACCTGCGGCAGGGAGGCCAGCAGCTCGCTGCCGGGCTCCAGCTGCTGGCACGCGAGGGGGCAGTCCTGCGGGGCGTTCACCGCGGCGAAGCGCGCCAGGTCGGTGCCCTGGTGGGGCGTGCCGAGCGTCACCACGCGGCGCACGGGCTCGCCAGCGCCCTCGCCCGCCAGCCACAGCCGCACGACCACACCGCCCGCCGAGTAGCCGACCACGTCGACCGACGGCGCCCCGCCCTCCAGCGCCTCCTGCACCGCCCGCTGCAGCGGCGCGACCTGGTCGGCGGGGTCACCCGTGCCGTCGCCGGCGGCCTGGACCACGCGCACCTGGCGCCCGGCCGCTTCCAGCGCCCCGGCCAGCACCTGCAGCCCTCCGGTCGAGCCGCCGTACCCGGGGACCAGCAGCACGGTCCCCTGGACGGACTGGTCGGCCGACTCGACCCCACCGCCGTCCGTGGCGCCGGTCACACCGCCACTCCCGCCCGGGCGCACCAGGACGACCACGGCGACCAGCGCCGCGACCAGTGCGAGCACGAGCAGGATGATCGCCAGCCGGCGCCGGGGTGCCACGCAGCGAGCGTGCAGCACCCCGGGATCTTCTGCGACAGTGGACGCACCGCCTGCACCACCCGCCCCAGACCCGGAGGCCCTCCCCAGCCATGCTCGACGCCCTCTTCGACCTGTTCGACGGCAACGACGCCGCAGCGACCGCTCCCCTCACCGGGGCCCAGGCGCTGCAGCTCGTCGCCGTGGCGGCGGGCGCGGCGGTGGGAGCCCTGGTCGTGGGGATGGTGGTCCACGCCGTCGTGCTGCGCATCGGACGCAGGTCCGTCGTCGCGCGCACCCTCGCAGCCCGCCTCAAGGGGCCGTTCCGCTGGATCCTCGTGACCCTCGCCGTCCAGCAGGTGCTCGTGAGGTCCACCGGCAGCGACGCCTGGCTCGGCGTCGCGCGCACCGCGGTGCTGCTCGCCCTGATCGCCTGCGTCGGCTGGCTGCTGGCCAAGGCGGTGCTGGTCGCGGAGGACCTGGTCCTCGAGAAGTACCGCGTCGACGTCGCCGACAACCGCCACGCCCGCCGCGTGCGCACGCAGATCCAGTTCCTGCGGCGGATCGCGCTGCTGCTCATCGCCCTGCTCACCGCCGGTGCGATGCTCTGGACCTTCCCCGAGGCCCGCGTGGTCGGCACCGGCATCTTCGCCTCGGCGGGCCTGCTGTCCGTCGTCGCCGGCCTCGCCGCGCAGAGCTCCCTCAGCAACGTCTTCGCCGGGCTCCAGCTGGCCTTCACCGACGCGCTGCGCGTCGACGACGTGGTCGTCGTCGAGGGGGAGTGGGGGCGCATCGAGGAGATCACCCTCACCTACGTCGTCGTCCACATCTGGGACGACCGCCGCCTGGTGCTGCCCTCCACCTACTTCACCTCCACCCCGTTCGAGCACTGGACCCGCAAGGACTCCCAGCTGCTCGGCATGGTGCTCATGGAGGTCGACTGGCGCACCGACTTCGACGCCATGCGCGAGGAGATGCACCGCGTCCTCGACGCCGACGAGCTGTGGGACCGCCGCGTCAGCGTGCTCCAGGTGACCGACGCCGTCGACAGCTTCGTCACCGTCCGGATCCTCGTCTCCGCCGCCGACGGGCCCACCCTGTTCGACCTGCGCTGCCACGTCCGCGAGGCGATGGTCCGCTGGCTGGTGGCGGCCAACCCCGAGGGCCTGCCGCGGGTGCGGGTCGCCGGCCTCGACGCCGCCACCTCACCGAGCGAGCCCGTGCGGGCCTCGGCGGCGCGCGTGCCCGCCCACGGCGGAGCGACCCCGGCCCGTCCGCCCGCGTCGCCGCCGACGGACGCCACCGTGGTCCTGCCCCCGCTGCAGAACCACTCCGGCCGCGACGACTCCCTCTTCACCGGCAGCATGGACGCGCTCGAGCGCTCGCGGGCCTTCGCCGGCCCGAGCGAGGCCGAGCAGGCCGACCGCGTCGAGCGGATGCTGCGCGAGGAGGCGGAGCGCCTCGAGTCCGAGGAGCGCGCCGCCGCCGAGCGGGCCCGCCGGGAGCGCGACGACGTCGAGACGAGGACCTCCGTCTTCCCCGCCGTCCCCGAGCGCCGCTGACCCCACCCCTCCCCGTGATCATGGACCTCCGGAGCACCTTCCGGCCGTGATCATGGACGTCCGGAACGGCAGGCCGCCCCCGCGGTGACAGCCGACGGTCAGACGTCCGCCCAGGAACCCTCCGGAGTCCCGCGGGCCGGGTTCTGCCCGTCCGACGTCACCCGGCTCTGGCGCGGCGCAGCCGTGCAACGCCGGTGGCTGCGGCAGCGTCTTCCCCCACGAGCGCCGCACCGCGCGGCGCGGACGGGGGAGGTGCGGCGTGCGACGTTCCAGCAGGGGGACCACGGCGGTGGCACTGGTCGGGCTCGGGCTCGGGCTGTCGGCGGTCCTGGCGCTGTCGGCGTGCGGGAACGCCGTGCCGCCGGCGGCAGGCGGTGGCGGTGAGCCCGCCCCGGCGTCGTCGTCACCGGCGTACACCGACCCGGGCCAGCTCTGGCCGGACGCCGCGCGCACCGTGGTGGTCGCTCCTCGGGGGGAGCGGCCCACCTTCCCCGTGCCCCAGGAGGCCGAGCTGCAGGACCTCACGACCTTCGCCGAGCAGGAGGGGATGGCGGTGGAGGCGGTGGTCCGCCAGCAGCAGGACGTCACCGCCTTCCACGACTGGGTCGCGGCGACGGTGAGGCCGGTCCTCGGCGACCGGTTCTCCGAGGCCCGCCCGGAGATGGAGGGAGAGCCGGCCTGGGTCGGGTTCACCGGTGACGTTCCGCCCGAGCTCGTCACAGCGGCCGAGGCCTTCTACCTCCCGCTGGAGCTGCGGGGCGGTGCGCTGCTCACCGAGGCGGAGGCCGACGCCGTCCGGAACACCGGGACCGACGTCTTCGCAGCCGCCGCGCCGAAGACGTTCAGCTGGAGCGCCCACCTGGACACCCCGACGGCCACCTTCGTCTTCGCGGGCTACCCGGCGGAGGAGTGGCAGCCCGATGACGCGCTGCTCGCCCGCGTCGTCGCCGAGGCCAGCCGCGTCCTGGGTCGTGACGCGCCGTTCCGCGTCGACCTCCAGCCGGACGACCGCGACCCGGCGACCACCGAGCCGGCCCACTGGTACCTGCCCGCCGGCTTCGTCGCCGACCCAGCGGCGACGAGCGTCGAGGTGGTCGTCGACTCCCCGGGGTGCGCCAGCGGGACCGACCCGGCTGAGCGGATGGCCCCGCCCCGGGTGGAGGTCACGGACACCCAGGTGCGGATCGCCGTGTCGACCTACATCGTCAAGGGACCGCAGACCTGCCCCGGACACGGCACGGCTGCGCTCGTGGTCGACCTCGGGCAGCCGCTCGGAGACCGGACCCTGGTCGACGTCAACGGCGGAGATGACGAGCGCGGGTGGCCGCCCAGCGGTGACCTCGTCGTCCCGTCTGCCGGATGAGGACGACGACGGTGCGGCGCGGCCTGCAACGGCACCGCGTGCGCCAGCGTCTGCACCGGTGAGCGCCGCCACCGGGCGGCCCGGGCGGCGGGGGTGCGACGTGCAGCGGTCCAGAGCGGGGGCTGTGGGGCTGGCAGCGGTGGCGCTGGCGGCGTCAGCGGTGCTGGGCGGGTGCGGGGGCGCCGCACCGCCGGCGCCGCTCGCGGATGGGGCGTCCGCGTCGTCCTCAGCCGCGCCCTCACCGCGGCCGACCTTCGCGTGGCCGGATCCTGCGCTGGTGGTGGTCACGACGCCGCGCGGCGAGCGCCCACCCCTGGACCTCACGTGGGCGACCCCCGGGTCGCTGCAGGACCAGATCGCCCAGGAGGAGGGGATCTCGCTGGAGGAGGGCGCGCGCACCGTCCAGGACCAGGAGCTGATGGGGGTCTTCCTCTACGACGTCCAGGAGCGGTTCCGGGACTCGTTCTCCACGTCGCACGCGGGTGACGAGTCGTCGCAGGGCCGCCCGTGGGCGGCCTTCACCGGCACCGTGCCGCCGGAGGTCGTGGCGATGGCGGAGCAGCAGCTGCCCTTCCCCGTCGAGCTGCGCGGCGGCGCGCTCGTGTCCAGCCACCGCAACGGCGTGGTCATCGACCAGGCGACGCAGGCCTTCCTCGCCGATCTCGGGGCCCCCGAGCACGGCGTGGCGCTCGGAGGGCGCTTCGACGCCACCACCGGGGTGGTGACCATCGAGTACTCCACCGACCTGCTCTCGCGCCGCCCCGGTGCGAGCACCGAGGAGGCCGTCATCGCCGCGGCCCAGGGCGCGCTCGGGTGGGAGGCGCCCCTGTCGGTGGACCTGCAGGCCGACGACCGCGACCCCGCGACCACCCAGCCGGCGTTCTGGTACCTGCCCGCCGGGTGGGTCGCGGACCCGGCGGCCACGAGCATCGAGGTGGTCGTCGACTCCCCGCAGTGCGCCAGCGGGGTCGCCCCCGGTGACCGGATGGCGCCGCCGCAGGTGCAGGTCACCGACGGCCAGGTGCGGATCGCCGTGGCGACGTACATCCGCAAGGGGGCTCAGGCCTGCCTCGGGCACGGCACGTCCCCGCTGGTGGTCGACCTCGGGCAGCCCCTGGGCGACCGCGAGCTGGTAGACGTCAACGGCGCCCTCGAGGAGCGCGGGTCGGGACCGGGCGGGGGGCTGGTGACCCCGTCTGCCGGCTGAGGGCGGCGACGGCGCGCCACCGCCCCGCAGCGGTCGGGTCAGCGAGCAGGCCGTGGGAGCCGGTCTGCGGCTCGAGGTGCGTGCTGGGCGGGTCAGCCGAAGTGCTCGCCCGGCCGCGGCGGCACCCTCTCGTGGGCCGCTGCGTCGTCGAGGCCGGCGACCATGAGCAGGTCGACGGTCGCCGAGCGCACCTGCGCGAGCACCACGTCGGCCGACAGCGAGGAGCGCGGCACGAGCGTCGAAGCCAGACCGACGGCGGCCAGGGCGTCGACGGCGTCGTCGAGCCTGCGGCCCGAGCCCAGGTCCTCGGCGAGGTGCAGGGTGGCGCCGGCCAGCTCGTCGACCAGCGCGAGGAGCTCCTCCGGGACCACCTCGCTGCGGTCGGTGGCCACCGACAGCCGCCGCGAGAGCACCCGCACGTTGCGGACCGCGCGGTCCAGCGGCACCGCGAGCGCGCCCACCGCGCGGGCCTGCGCGGCGTGGGGCCCGCGGAACGGCGTCAGCCGCGCCACGTCGACGCCCTCGCTGGCCGCGGCGCGGAGCAGGTCGAGGCGGCCCTGGGTGCCGCGGGCGTGCGCGAGGGCGTCGTGGCCGCGCTCGACGTCCCCGTCCTTCGCGGCGGACGAGGCCTCCAGGAGCAGGTCCGCGACGGTGGAGAGCACCTCGCGCGCCAGCACCAGCGGCCGCCGCAGCTGCTGGCGGGGCACGAGCGTGGCCAGCAGGAGGGCCACCGCCCCGCCGGTGGCCGCGTCGGACCAGCGGCCGATGATCGCCCCGGTGGAGGTCTGGGCGTACAGCGTGACGAAGACGCCCTGGATGGCGATCTGGTTGATCATCAGCGTGCCGGCGCGGAGCAGGATGGCCACCGACATGCCCAGCCCCACCACCAGCGCGATCTGCCACGCCCCGGTGCCGAAGGCCCGAACCAGCAGGTCGCCGACGAGGACGCCGATGGCCACCCCGACGACCACCTCGCCCACGCGCCGCAGCCGCTGCCCGTAGGAGATGCCCAGCCCGAGCACGGCCGCGATCGGCGCGAAGATCGGCTGCTCGTGGCCGAGCACGTGGCGGGCGACGAGGTAGGCGATGCCGGCGCCGCTGGCGCACAGCACGACGTGCGGCGCGTGGGCCCGCAGCCGCTCGGCGCGCGCCCGCAGCTCCAACCGGCTCACGGGCACCATCCTGCCGGTCGACAGGCGGTGGTCCTGCGGCGTCAGGTGCGCAGCACGAGGTCGGCGCGCCCGCGCGTCCCCTCGGCGGCGAACAGCGCCCGCTCCTGCGCCGCCCAGCGCTCCCAGTGGGGGCGGTACGCCTCGCCGTCGCGCTCGATGCCGCGCCGCATGCGCTCGTGGTCGTCGGCCTCGACCCAGACCAGGGCCGTCAGGTGCGGCGCGCAGGGCCGCGACGCGCACCCCACCCCCTCCAGGACGACGACGTCGGCCGCCTCCACCGGCACCCGCTCCGCCCACGTGTGCGCGACCCAGTCCCAGCGGCGGAACGCCGCCGGCGCACCCGCGGTGAGCGGCTCGAGCACCTGGGTGGTGACCAGGCCGACGGCGTCGGCGAGGCCGTCCCACCCGGGGTAGAGGTCGTCCATGTGCACCTCGGTGGTGCTCGCCCCCCGGGCTCGCAGCGCCGCCGCCACGGCTGCCGCCAGCGTCGTCTTGCCCGAGCCGCTGGGACCGTCGACGGCGACGACGCGCACCCCGCCCGGTCCTGCGGGGCGGTGGAGCACGAGGTCGGCGGCCGCCTGGGCGGTCGTGGGAGTCTCCTGCTGCACCCGGTGAACGCTAGCCACCCCACCCGCCCCTTCCGTGATCATGGACCTCCGGCGCGCTCCCCGACCTCGGGGAGGGGGTGGAGGGGAGTCCGGGGGCCGCCTAGGCTCGTCCGACGTGAGCCTGGCCGTGCGCGTGATCCCCTGCCTCGACGTCGACGCCGGGCGCGTCGTCAAGGGCGTGAACTTCCGCGAGCTGCGCGACGCCGGCGACCCGGTCGAGCTGGCCGCCCGCTACGACGCCCAGGGCGCCGACGAGCTGGTCTTCCTGGACGTCACCGCGTCCTCCGGCGACCGCGAGACCACCTACGACGTCGTCCGCCGCACCGCCGAGCAGGTGTTCATCCCCCTGACCGTGGGCGGCGGCGTCCGCACGACCGACGACGTCGACAGGCTCCTGCGGGCGGGCGCCGACAAGGTCGGGGTGAACACCGCGGCGATCGCCCGCCCCGAGCTGGTCCGCGAGATCGCCGAGCGCTTCGGCAACCAGGTGCTCGTGGTCTCCCTCGACGCGCGGCGCACGCCCCAGGGCGAGGCGCCGACGGCGTCCGGCTACGAGGTGACGACCCACGGCGGTCGCCGCGGCACCGGGATCGACGCCGTCGAGTGGGCCGAGCGCGTCGCCGAGCTGGGCGCCGGCGAGCTGCTGCTGAACTCGATGGACGCCGACGGCACCAAGGCCGGCTTCGACCTGGACATGCTCTCCGCGGTGCGCGCCAGGGTCGCCGTGCCCGTCATCGCCAGCGGTGGCGCGGGCGCCGTCGAGCACTTCGCCCCCGCCGTGGCCGCCGGGGCCGACGCGGTGCTCGCCGCCAGCGTCTTCCACTTCGGCCAGATGACCGTCGGGGACGTCAAGGCCTCGCTCGCCGCGGCCGGCCACCCCGTCCGCTGACCGCTGGCGCCGGGTGCGTCACATCCCCAGCGGCACCCCGGAGAAGCTCGCAACGGCGTCGTCGTCGCCGGTGACCTCCACGACGGCCGCGCCCCGCCGCCCGGTGGCGTGCAGCACCAGCTCCTCGACCCGCCCGGTGACGACGACGGACCGCTCCCGGCGCAGCGCCACCACCCGCGGCCCGGCGGGCACCACGAGCACCACCCCGACCGGCGAACGGCGGTAGGCGAGCTTCGCCGTGCGGCGCAGCGAGCTCCACAGGGCCTCGCGCTGACCGGGGCGCAGCTCCTCGTGGGAGGCCGGGTCGGCGGGGTCCCACGCCGGGTCCGCGCGGCGCACGTCCTGGCCGTGCACGTAGAACTCCAGCCCGTTGGCGAGGGCCTCGACCTGCGGGACGGCGAACGGGGTCCACCGGGGCGGGCCGCTGCGGAAGCGCTGGACCAGCTCGGCGAACGGCAGCGCCTCGAACCGCTCCTCCACGCGCCGCCCGTGCGCCGCGAGCCGTGCCAGCGACGGCACCCGGGAGCCCAGCTCGCGGGCCGCGAACGCGTCGGGCCGGCCCTCCCGCACGAGCAGGTGGACGGCGAGGTCACGGGCGTCCCAGCCCGCGCACAGGGTCGGGGCGTCGGGGCCGGCCAGGTCGAGCAGGTCCGCGAGCCGCGCGCGGTCGGGGCTGGTCATGCGCCCATCCTGTCCCCGCCCCCCGACGGCGTCGCGCCGGCCGCGCCGGCCTCGTCCGCGCGCACGTGGTGGGCGGCTGTCGGTGCCGCGTGTTTCGATACATCGAGTGATGCCCCGGTGAACCAGCCCGACCCCCGCCGCACGGCCCGCCCCCGGGTGCAGCGCGGCACGTTCCTCCGCGGCATGCGGGTCCTCGCCCGCGGTGCCCGCGAGGAGCCGCGTCTGTTCGCCTGGGCCGTGCTCGGCAGCGCCGTCTACGGGGCGGGCACCGCCGGCAGCGGCTGGCTGGTCGGCAGGGTCACGCAGGACGTCGTGGTCCCCGCCCTGTCCGGAGACGCTGCCGTCACCGCCGCCGACGTCTGGCTGGCGGGCGCCGCGCTGCTCGCCGTCGGGGTCGTCACCGTCGCCGGGGTGCTCCTGCGCCGCATCGCCGCCGGCGCGACCATGTACGCCCTGCAGGCCCGCTACCGGCGGGCACTGGCGCGCCGCTACCTCGACCTCCCGCTCGCGTGGCACCACTCCCACCCCGCGGGCCGCCTGCTCGCCACCGCCGCGTCCGACGTCGAGGCCACCTGGCAGGCCATGGCGATCCTGCCGTTCGCGATGGGCGTCGTCGTGCTCATCGTCATCGCGGGCGTCGCGATGGTCGCGGCCGACCCGGTGCTCGGCGGCATCGGGCTGCTCGTGGTGCCGGCGCTCGTGGTCGTCAACGCCCTGTACTCGCGGCGGATGTCGCCACGGGTCCGGAGGGTGCAGCGCCTGCGCGGCGAGGTCTCGACCGTCGCCCACGAGAGCTTCGAGGGCGCCCTGGTGGTCAAGACCCTCGGCCTCGCCGGCGGTGAGGTCACCCGCTTCGCCCGCGAGGCCGACCGCCTGCGCGACGCCAACGTCGCCGCCGGACGCACCCGCGGCGCCTTCGACCCGGTCATCGAGGCGCTGCCGCAGCTGGGCACCCTGCTGGTCCTCGCGGTGGGAGCGGCGCGCACGGCCTCGGGCGACGTGGGCGTCGGCGACGTCGTCCAGGTCGCCTACATGCTGAGCCTGCTCGCCTTCCCGGTCCGGGCCATCGGGTGGACCCTCGCCGAGCTGCCCCGCACCGTCGCGGGCGACGCGCGGCTGCAGGCGGTCCTCACCGAGGACGCGACCACCCCCTGGGGCTCGCGCGCCGCGGGGCCCGGTCGGGCGCCCGCCCGTCCCCAGGGCCGCGGCGTCGGCTACCACCACCCCGCCCCCGTGCCCGACCCCACCGACGAGGACGACGCCGCGCCCGGCGCCGCGGCCGAGACCACCGCAGCCGTCCCACCTGCGGCGCAGCCGGCCCGCGCACCCCGGCCGGTGCTGCGCGACGTCGACCTCGAGGTCACCGCCGGCACCACCACGGCCGTCGTCGGCGGCACCGGCTCGGGCAAGTCGACGCTGGCCGGGCTGCTGGTGCGCCTGGTCGACCCGACCACCGGCACCGTGCTGCTCGACGGCGTCGACGTCCGCGAGCTGGCCGAGGGCGAGCTCGCCGGCGTGGCCGCTCTGGTGCCCCAGTCGACGTTCGTCTTCGACGACACCGTCCGCGGCAACGTGGCGCTCGGCCTCGACGCCGACGAGGTGCCCGCCGAGCGCCGCACCAGCGACGACGACGTGTGGGCGGCCCTGCGGCTGGCCCAGGCCGACGGGTTCGTCGCCGCGCTGCCCGACGGCCTCGACACCCGCGTGGGGGAGCGCGGCGCGTCGCTGTCCGGCGGCCAGCGCCAGAGGCTCGCGCTCGCCCGGGCCCTGGTGCGCCGCCCCCGGCTGCTCGTCCTCGACGACGCGACCTCCGCCCTCGACCCGGCCGTGGAGCGCGCCGTGCTCGACGGCCTCGGCGCCCAGGGACTCGGCACCACCGTGGTCGTCGTCGCCTCCCGCCCGGCGACCATCTCCCTGGCCGACGAGGTGGTCCACCTCGAGCACGGCCGCGTCGTCGACCGGGGCACCGCCGCCGAGCTCGCCGAGCGCGACGAGGGCTACCGGGAGCTGGTCACCGCCTACGCCCGTGCCGCGCGGGAGCGGGCCGCGGCCGCCACCGAGCAGGGGGCCCGCGCATGAGCGCCGCCGCACCCGCCCCGCCCGCGCCCGCGAAGCCCCGGGGCGTCATCGCGCGCGCCCGGGAGCTGGCCCCCGAGGTCGCCCGCGGCCTGAGGATGACCCTGGTCCTCGCGAGCATCACCACGCTGGGCCGCATCGTGGTGCCGGTCGCCGTCCAGCAGACCGTCGACACCGGCATCCGCGGCCCCGGTGGCCCGGACGTCGGCCGCGTCGAGCTGGTCGCCGGGGCGGCGGCCGTCGTCGTCCTCGTCACCGCCGGCACGTCGTGGCTGGTCAACTACCGGCTGTTCCGGGCCACGGAGGCGGGTCTCGCGAGCCTGCGCACCCGGGCGTTCGCGCACGTGCACCGCCTGGCCGTGCTCACCCAGGGCGCGGAGCGGCGCGGGTCGCTGGTCAGCCGCGTCACCAGCGACGTCGACACCATCTCCACGTTCCTGCAGACCGGCATGGTCGTGCTGGTGCTCGCCGTGGGGCAGCTGGCCCTCGCGACCGTGCTGATGTTCGTCTACTCCTGGCAGCTGGCCCTGCTGGTGCTGGCGTGCTTCGTCCCGGTGATCCTGCTCCGCCACCGGCTGCAGCGGCCGGTGGCGCGGGCCTACCAGGGGGTCCGCCTCCGCATGGGCGAGCTGCTCGGGTCGGTCTCGGAGACCGTCGTGGGCGCTGACGTCATCCGCGCGCACGCCGCGTCGGCGCGCACCTGGCGCGCCGTCGACGCCGCGGTGGAGGCCCACCGCCAGCAGGCGGTGAAGGCCCAGGTGGCCACCGCGGCCACCTTCTCCGTCGGCGTCTTCGTCTCAGGCCTGGTGCTGGCGCTGGTGGTGGTCGCCGGCACGCTGCTCGGCATCGACGGCGACATCACCCTCGGCCGGATGCTCGCGTTCCTGTTCATCATCGGGCTGTTCGTCATGCCGGTGCAGGCCGCGACCGAGGTGCTCAACGAGCTGCAGAACGCCCTCGCCGGCTGGCACCGGGTGGTCGAGCTGATCGACACCCCCGTCGTCGTGCCCGACCCCGACGAGCGCGACGCGCTCGACCTGCCCCCGGGCCCGGTCGAGGTGCGCCTGGAGGGCGTGGGCTACACCTACCCCGGCACCTCGAGGCAGGTGCTCCGGGGCGTCGACCTGCACCTGCCCGCGGGCAGCCGCATCGCCGTCGTCGGGGAGACCGGCTCGGGCAAGACCACGCTGGCCCGCCTGGTGACGCGCCTGGTCGACCCCGACGCCGGCCGCGTGCTGCTCTCCGGCGTCGACGCCCGCCGCATCCGCGAGGTCGCGCTGCACCGCCGCGTCGTCACCGTGCCCCAGGAGGGGTTCCTCTTCGACACCACCGTCGGCGAGAACGTGAGGACGGGCCGCCCCGGCGCCACCGACGACGACGCGGCCGCCGCCCTGCGCGAGCTGGGCCTCGGGGCGTGGCTCGACGACCTGCCCGACGGGCTCGCGACCGCCGTCGGGCAGCGCGGTGAGCGCCTCAGCGCGGGGGAGCGCCAGCTCGTGGCGCTGGCGCGCGCCCACCTGGCCGACCCCGACCTGCTGGTGCTCGACGAGGCGACGTCCTCGGTCGACCCGGCCACCGAGGTGCGGCTGCAGCGGGCGCTCGAGCACGTGCTGAGCGGGCGGACCTCCGTCGCGATCGCCCACCGCCTGTCGACGGCGGAGGCGGCCGACGTCGTCGTCGTGGTCGACGCGGGCCGCGTCGTCGAGGTCGGGTCCGCGGCGGAGCTGGCCGGCGCCGGTGGCCCGTACTCCCGGCTCCACCGGGCGTGGACCGCCCAGCACGTGTGAGGCCCGCCCGGTCCGTCCGCATGGGGTGATCCAGACGGGGTAGGTGACCCCGCATGACGACCCGCGCCCCGGGGAGGGGCCGAGCCGCCCGACTCCTCCCGCGTCCTTCCGCCCTGTCCGCCGGGGGGATCGCCCTCGCGCTGCTCCTGGCAGGCTGCAGCGCTCCTGCGGCTGAGGACGCCCCGCCCGCCGGCGCGCGGAGCGGCGGCGCCGAGACCGGAGCGGGTGGCCCCGACGTCGAGGTCTCAGCCCCAGAGCGCCTGCCCGGGGTCGTGAGCAGCGACGACGTCGCCACCACCGACGACCCGCTCGCCGCCTGGGCCGAGCAGACGGCCGCGGAGCCGGCGCAGGTGACCTCCACCGCTGACGGCGCGGTGCAGGACGTGCTGTGGTTCCCGCCGGCCGAGCCGGGAGGGCCGCTGCTCGTCCACGTGCACTCCTGGAGCGACGACTACACGCAGGAGGTCGGCATCCCGCTGGCGCGGTGGGCGGAGCAGGAGGGGTGGGGCTTCGTCCAACCCGACTTCCGCGGTGACAACGCCGGCCCCGACTCCACCGGTTCGGAGCTGACCAGCCAGGACGTGGTCGACGCCATCGACCTGGCGGTCGCCGAGGGCGGCGCCGACCCCGAGCGGGTGTACGTCACCGGGTACTCCGGCGGCGGCATGGCCTCGCTGCTGCTCGCGGGCCGCCACCCCGACCGCGTGGCGGCCGCGGCCGCCCAGGTGCCCGTGTACGACCTCGTCAGCTGGTACGCGTACTCCCGCGAGGCCCAGCCCGAGGCCCGGTACACCGCCGACATCGAGGCGGCCTGCGGCGGCGACCCCACGGCCGACCCGGCCGCCGCGCAGGAGTGCACGTCGAGGAGTCCCGCCTCGGTGGCCGCGGCCGTGCGCGATGCCGGGATCCCGGTGCTCGTCACCCACGGCGCCGGCGACGAGGTGGTCCCGGTCGCCGACGGCCTGCGGGCCTTCGACGACCTCGCCG
>JAKONK010000164.1 GCA_022701985.1 Actinomycetales bacterium | reverse complement strand
GACGCCTTCGAGCGCAACGTCGAGATCGAGTACGAGCGCAACGGCGAGCGCTACCAGTTCCTGCGCTGGGGCCAGGGCGCCTTCGACGACTTCAAGGTCGTCCCCCCGGGCACCGGCATCGTCCACCAGGTCAACATCGAGCACCTGGCCCGCGTGGTGTACGACCGCGGCGGGGTCGTCTACCCCGACACCTGCGTCGGCACCGACTCCCACACCACGATGGTCAACGGCCTGGGCGTGCTCGGCTGGGGCGTCGGCGGCATCGAGGCCGAGGCCGCGATGCTCGGCCAGCCCGTCTCGATGCTCATCCCGCGCGTCGTGGGCTTCAAGCTCACCGGTGAGATCCCGGCCGGCGCCACGGCGACCGACGTCGTCCTCACCATCACCGAGCAGCTGCGCAAGCACGGCGTGGTCGGCAAGTTCGTGGAGTTCTACGGCGAGGGCGTCGGCGCGGTGCCGCTGGCCAACCGCGCCACCATCGGCAACATGAGCCCGGAGTTCGGCTCCACCTGCGCGATCTTCCCGGTCGACGACATCACGCTCGACTACCTGCGCCTCACCGGCCGGTCGGACGAGCAGGTCGCGCTGGTCGAGGCGTACTGCAAGGAGCAGGGCCTCTGGCACGACCCGTCGGCCGAGCCCCGCTTCTCCGAGCGCCTCGAGCTCGACCTGTCGACGGTGGTGCCCTCCATCGCCGGCCCCAAGCGCCCGCAGGACCGCATCGAGCTGTCCTCGTCCAAGGCGGCGTTCCGCCAGGTGCTGCCGACCTACGTCGGTGCCGACGACGCGGCGGCCGAGGACGCCGTGGACGCCACCGCCGGGACCTCGCAGGACGAGGCCCTGGAGGAGACGTTCCCCGCCTCCGACGCCCCCTCGGGCTCGGGCGGGAACGGCGAGGCGCCCGCCGTCGTGGGCCACGACCTGCCCACCCCGGCCGGCCGCCCCTCCAAGAAGGTGTCCGTCAGCGTCGGCGGCGGGTCGAGCTTCGACCTCGACCACGGCCACGTGGTCATCGCCGCGATCACCTCGTGCACCAACACGTCGAACCCGTTCGTCATGGTCGGCGCCGGCCTGCTGGCCCGCAACGCCGTGGAGAAGGGCCTGTCGGTCCGCCCCTGGGTGAAGACCTCCATGGCGCCCGGCTCCAAGGTCGTCACCGAGTACTACGAGCGCGCCGGCCTCACGCCGTACCTCGAGAAGCTCGGCTACCACCTGGTGGGCTACGGCTGCACCACGTGCATCGGCAACTCCGGGCCGCTGCCGGAGGAGATCTCCGCCGGCGTGGCCGAGGGTGGCCTCGCCGTCGCCGCGGTCCTCTCGGGCAACCGCAACTTCGAGGGCCGCATCAACCCCGACGTCCAGCTGAACTACCTGGCCTCCCCGCCCCTGGTGATCGCCTACGCGCTCGCCGGCACGATGGACTGGGACCCGGAGACCGACCCGATCGGCACCGGCTCCGACGGCCAGCAGGTCTTCCTCAAGGACATCTGGCCCTCCGCGGCCGAGGTGGCCGAGGTGGTGGGCACCTCCATCACCCAGGAGATGTTCGACCGCGGCTACGCCGACGTCTTCGCCGGTGACGAGCGCTGGCAGTCGCTGCCCACGCCCGACGGCGACGTCTTCAGCTGGGACGGCGAGTCGACCTACGTCCGCAAGCCCCCGTACTTCGAGGGCATGCAGACCGAGCCGTCGCCGGTCTCGGACATCTCCGGTGCGCGCGTGCTGGCGAAGCTGGGCGACTCGGTGACGACCGACCACATCAGCCCGGCCGGGTCCATCAAGGCCGACAGCCCCGCGGGCCGCTACCTCGCCGAGCACGGCGTGGACCGCAAGGACTTCAACTCCTACGGCTCCCGCCGCGGCAACCACGAGGTCATGATCCGCGGCACGTTCGCGAACATCCGCCTGCGCAACCAGCTCCTCGACGACGTCGCCGGCGGCTTCACCCGCGACTTCACCGTCGAGGGCGCGCCGCAGGAGACCATCTACGACGCCGCGCAGCACTACGCCGCGCAGGGCACCCCGCTCGTGGTGCTCGGCGGCAAGGAGTACGGCTCGGGCTCCTCGCGCGACTGGGCCGCCAAGGGCACCACGCTGCTGGGCGTCAAGGCCGTCATCACCGAGAGCTTCGAGCGCATCCACCGCTCGAACCTCATCGGCATGGGCGTGCTGCCGCTGCAGTTCCCCGAGGGCCAGTCGGCCGACTCCCTGGGCCTGGACGGCACGGAGGTCTTCGACATCTCCGGCGTCACCGAGCTCAACGCCGGAACGACGCCGCGCACCCTCGCGGTCAGGGCCACCAAGGCCGACGGCTCCGTCGTCGAGTTCGACGCGCGCCTGCGCATCGACACCCCGGGTGAGGCCGACTACTACCGCAACGGCGGCATCCTGCAGTACGTCCTGCGGAGCCTGCTGAGCGCCTGACCAGCGCTCCTCGCGAACCACCAGGACCCCCAGGCCGGAGCCGGCCTGGGGGTCCTGGTGTCGTGGCGGGGTCGGACGAGCAGGGGCTACTCCTTCACGGCGCCCTCGGCGGTGGACATGATCTTCTTCTGGAAGGCGAAGAACAGGACCGCCACCGGGACGGTCATGAGCAGCGCCGCCGCCAGCTTCAGCGGGTACTGGTTCGACTGCCCCTGACCGCCCGAGGCCAGCTGGGCCACCAGCTTGGTCAGCGTGATGAGGTCGGGGGAGTTCGACGCCACGATGAAGTGGCTCAGCTCGTTCCACGACGCCTGGAAGCTGAGGATCGTGATCGTGATGACCGCGGGGCGGGCCATCGGCAGCACCACCGACCAGAACGTGCGGAAGGCCCCGGCGCCGTCGAGCTTGGCGGCCTCCTCCACGCTGGTGGGGATGCTCGCGAAGAAGTTCCGCATGATGAAGACGCCGGCGGCGTCGGCCATCAGCGGGATGATCAGCCCGGCGTAGGAGTTGTAGATCCCCAGCTGGTTCAGCACCAGGAACTTCGGGATCAGCAGCACGACCGGGGGCACCGCGATGACGGCCAGGAACGCCGCCATCACCAGCGACGACCCGCGGAAGCGCAGCCGCGCCAGGGCGTACCCGGCCAGCGAGCTGAAGAAGACCCGCCCCGCGGTCACCGACAGGGCCACGACGACGCTGTTGGTCGCGGCGAGCCCGAAGGGCAGACCGGTGAAGAGCTGCACGTAGGAGCCTGTGGTCACCGGCGACGGGACGAGGTCGAGCGGGTCGGCGGTGGCGGCGGCGTCGGTCTTGAAGCTGTTCGCCAGCTGCACGAGGAAGGGCAGCACGTAGACCAGCGCCAGCACCGACAGGACGGTGTAGGAGGTCGCCGTCGTCCAGCGGAACCGCTTCCGGGCTCGGCGCTCCGGCTCCGGGGCGGGGGAGGTGGTGGCCGGCCGCTCGGCGGTGGTGGTGCCCATCAGCGCTCCCTCAGGACGGCGCGCTGCACGAGGGTCAGCACGATGATGATCGCGAAGAGGATGAAGGCGATGGCCGCGCCCTGGCCCCACTGGCCGTTGGTGAACGACGTCGTGTAGCTGAGGAACGCCGGCGTGACGGTGGTCTTGGCGGGTCCGCCCTGGTTGCCGAGGGTGTAGATCTGGTCGAAGACCTGCCACGTGCCCACCAGGCCGAGGGTCAGCACGGTGAAGAGCGTCGGGCGCAGCATCGGCACCGTGACGAAGACGAACCTCTGCCAGGCGTTCGCGCCGTCCATCGTGGCGGCCTCGGAGACCTCGCCGGCGATGTTCTGCAGCGCCGCGAGGAACAGCAGCATGAAGGTCCCCGACGTGGTGAAGACCGCCATGATGATCAGCGCGGACATCGCCACGCTGGGGCCGGCGAGCCAGTCCCACCAGGAGACGCCCAGGAGCCCGTGGCCGGCCAGCAGCGCCGGAGCGGTGTCCACGCCGACCACCCCGAACAGCAGGTGCAGCACCCCGTCGGGGTCGGCGAACCAGTTGGGCCCGTTGACGCCGAGCCACCCCAGCACCTGGTTCACCGCGCCGGACGCGCCGAAGAGGAACAGGAACAGCACGGTGATGGCGACCGAGCTGGTCACCGACGGGAAGTAGAACGCCGTGCGGAAGAACCCCCGGCCGCGCAGCAGCCTGTCGTTGACGGCCGTGGCGAGCAGGAGCGCCACCACGGTCTGCGTCGGGACGACGAGCAGGACGTACCAGAGGTTGTTGCGCAGCGCCGTCCCGAGGTCCTGCGTGGGCAGGCCGCCGCCGGCCAGGAGCTGGCGGTAGTTGTCGAGGCCGACGACGGGCACACCGGGCTCGAAGGGGCTGCCGCGGCCGCGCCAGTCGGTGATGGACACCCACAGCGCCATGAGCACCGGCAGGGCGATGAACAGCAGCACGAGCGCGAGCGCGGGGGCGGTGAAGAGCCACCCGGCCCCGGCCTCGCGGCGGCGCGCCTGACCGGAGCGCCGCCGCGGGGTGGGGGGTGCGGCCGCGCTCGGGGTGGTGAGAGCGGCCACGGGTCAGCTCCCCGAGCTCTGCAGCGCGGCCTCGAGGTTGGTCTGCGTGCGCTGCAGGACCGCCTGCGGGTCGCCGCCCTCCAGCCCTTCGAGCTGGGAGTTCAGGTCGGTGATGACGTCGCTCACGCCCTCGGCGTTGGGGACGGCGGTCGCGTAGTCCGCGCCGGCGAGGAACGCCGCCTGGGCGGGGAACTCCTGGGAGAACGGCTGCGCCGCGCTCTGCAGCGACGGCATGACCCCGAAGCCGCGAGCGAAGGCCAGCTGCTGGTCGGAGGAGGTGAGGTCCTCGACGAGCGCGACCGCGGCCTCCTTGTTCTGGGAGTCCGCAGCGATGCCCCAGCAGTTGGTGAACGTGAGCGTACCCTTGCCGGCGGGGCCCGCGGGCAGCTCGACGACCCGGTACTGCACGTCCGGGTAGTCCGACGCCATCGCGCCCACCAGCCAGTTGCCCTCGATGGTCATGGCCGCCTTGCCGGTGCCGAAGGCCTCACCGCCCCAGCCCGCGCCGAGGTCGGCGGCGAAGGCGTAGGACCCGTCGGCCATGAGCGACTGCACGTACTGCAGCGCCTCGACGTTCTGCTGGCTGTCGGCGGTGGCCTCGCCGTCCGTGACGAGACCGCCGCCGGCCTCGGCCATGAACGCCCCGAGGCGCGAGTACTCGGCCGACGTCGACAGGCCGGTCACCCCGTTCGCGGTGAGGCGCTGCGCGACGGTCCTCAGCTGGTCCCACGTGGTGGGGACGTCGGCGTCGGTCAGGCCGGCCTGTGCCCACAGGTCGGTGTTGATGACCAGCGCGAGCGTGGAGAAGTCCTTCGGGGCGCAGTAGAGCTGCCCGTCGCGGGTGAAGGCCTCCTTCAGCACCGGGTAGAAGTCGTCGGCGTTGCTGAGCTGGTCGCCGTAGGGCTCCAGCGCACCGCTGGCGGCGTAGGAGTTGAACAGGTCGGCCGAGACGTAGAAGACGTCCGGCGGGGTCTGGGCGGCGAAGCCCTGGCTCAGCTCCTGGGCGAGGTCGGAGGCCGCGGTGACCGTGGCCTGCGTCCCCGACTCCTGGCTCCAGGCGGAGACGGCCTCGGTGACGGCGGCCGTCTCGGCCTGACCCGAGGAGCCGATGAGCACCTGCAGCTGACCCGTGCCCGCGCTGCCGCTGCCGGTGCCCCCGGCGGCGGGCGCGTCGTCGAAGCCGCTGCCGCCGCAGGCGGACAGGAGCAGGGTCGCCGAGGCCAGCGAGGCGGCCACGGCGAGGGAACGGGTGCGGGTGCGGGACACAGGGGGTCTCCTTCGTCGTCGAGGGACGCCCGGTCGGGTCTGCCGGACCGGGGGTGGTGCGGTCTGGTGGTGCGGTCTGGTGGTGCGGTCCGGTGCTGCGGGTCGGTCGTCAGGCGGGGGAGCTGCGCACCACGAGCCGCGGTGCGAGCAGGTGCTGGCAGGTCTGCGGCGGGCCGGCGCCACCGGTCTCGACCTGCGCCACGAGCAGGTCGACGACCAGGTGCGCGGCCTCCGCCAGCGGCTGGGCGACGCTGCTCATCCCGATCGCCGCGGCGACGGGGGTGTCGTCGAAGCCGACGACCTCGAGGGCGGCGCGGTGCCGGGCCGCCGCACCCCGGGCGCCCAGCGCGAGGGTGTCGCTGGCGCACACCACCGCGGACGGCGCGCCCGGCGCCTCCAGCGCGGCGGCCACGGCCGAGGCGGCGGCCGCCGTCGACTCCGGCACCGCCAGCTCGCGGCGCTCGCGGGCGGGGACGCCGGCGGCGTCGAGGGCCTCGGCCCAGCCGCGGCGGCGGTCCTCGCCGGTGCCGGACCCCGCGGGCCAGCCCAGGAACGCCGGCGCCCGGTGGCCGGTGGCGAGGAGGTGCTCGGTGGCGGCCCGCGTGCCGGCGGCGCCGTCGACGTCCACCCAGCAGTGGGCGGCCTCCGCGGGACCCGCCGGCGCGTCGTCGTCGGGCCAGGGCCGCCCGAAGGTGGCGAAGGGCACCCCGCGGCCGGCGAGCCAGGCCGTGCGGCCGTCACCGGCGTGGGTGCTGGTGAGCACGAACCCGTCGACCTGCGCCGTCGTGAGCAGCTCGTCGTACCCGGCGACCTCGCCGGCGTCGTCGTCCGCGGTGAAGAGGACCACGCGGTGCTCGCGGTCCTGCGCCTCGTCGACGAGGGCGTGGAGGAACCTGTCGAGCACCGAGCCGCTGATGCCCCCGCCCCAGTGCTCCAGGCGCAGCCCGAGGGTGCGGGAGCGGCGGGTGCGCAGCTGTCGCGCGGCCAGCGAGGGGCGGTAGCCGAGCTCCTCGACGGCCGCGAGGACTCGCTCGAGGGTGTCGGGAGCCACCTTGCCGGGGGCGCGGAGGGCGTTGCTGACCGTCTGCCGCGAGACCCCCGCGGCCTCCGCGACGCTCACGAGCGTCGCGCGCCCGGGGAGCACCTCGGAGGGGACGTCACCGGTGTCCACGCTGCCTCCTCGTCGTCGAGCCCGGCCTCGGTTTGATCGTTCAAACCAGTGGTCGGTACTGTCGTTGCCGTTGATCTCGCTGTCAAACCGAGGGAGTCCACCGGTGCACTCCAGCCCCGCGCCCCACCCGCCGACCCACCCGCCGACCCGCCTGCTGCAGCCCTGGCTGCACGACCTCGTGGCGGCCCTCGCGCCCCCGGTGCAGCTGTGGTGCGGCCCGCAGGGCCGGGTGGAGGCCCCGCTGGGCGCCCAGGGCCTGTGGTGCGGTGACGTGCGCGTGCTCTCGCGGCTGGTCGCGACGGTCGGCGGCGCGGTGACCTCACCGGTGCTCGCCGCGCCCGACGGCGCCGACGGCCAGCTGGTCGTCTCCGTCGCGCGCCAGCTGGGTGACGACGCCCCCGACCCGACCGTCCGCCTCGAGCAGCGCCGCCGCGTCAGCGCCCACGGGCTGGTGGAGGAGCTGGTGCTCGTCTCGGCCGCGCACGAGCCGGTGCTGACCGAGGTGGCCGTGCACCTGGCCGCCGACCTGCTCGCCATGGACGCGGTGAAGTCGGGCCGCACCGGCGGGCCCGTCGCGCCCACGACCGGCGCAGCCGCCGGGCCCGACGGCGCCCCGGCGGTGTGGGAGCGCGACGGCGTTCGCTCCGCCGTCTCCGCCCCCGGGGCCGTCGTGGCGACATCGGCGGACGGGCTGGTCCTCACCTGGCGCGTCGAGCTGGCCCCCGGCCAGCGGTGGACGGGCTCCTGGTCGGTGGAGGCCTCGGACGCGTCCGCCGTCGTCAGCGGTGCCCCGCCCGCGGGGTGGGTCGGGCAGGTGGCCGTCTCCGGCGGTGACCTGCGCCTGGCCCGCTGGGTGGAGCGCTCCCTGGCCGACCTCGAGGCCCTGCGCATGCGCCCCGCCGACAGCGACGACGTGTTCCTCGCCGCGGGCGCCCCCTGGTACTTCACGCTCTTCGGCCGCGACTCCCTGTGGGCGGCCCGGCTGCTGCTGCCGCTGGGCACCGACCTGGCCGCGTCCACGCTGCGGGTGCTGGCGGCCCGCCAGGGCGTCCGCGACGACCCGGCCACCGGCGAGGAGCCCGGCAAGGTCCTCCACGAGCTGCGCCGCGCCGCCAGCACCGCCGAGCAGGCCGGCGGCACCGCCTTCCTCCCGCCCGTCTACTACGGCACCGTCGACGCGACCCCCCTGTGGGTCTGCCTGCTGCACGACGCCTGGCGCTGGGGCCTGCCGCTGGACGACGTCGCGCCGCTGGCCGACCACCTCGAGGCCGCCCTGGCGTGGTGCGCCCGCGCCGCCGAGCGCGGCGGGGGCTTCCTGCGCTACGCCGGGGCCGGCGAGGGCACGGGGCTGTCCAACCAGGGCTGGAAGGACTCCGGCGACGCCGTGCAGTGGTCCGACGGGCAGCTCGCGCAGGGGCCCATCGCCCTGTGCGAGGTGCAGGGCTACGCCCACGAGGCGGCCCTCGGGGGAGCGGCGCTGCTCGACGCGCTCGGTCGCCCCGGGGGCGACCGGTGGCGGGCGTGGGCCGCTGACCTGGCCGCGCGCTTCCGCGAGCACTTCTGGGTCCACCCCGCGGGCGAGGGGGCCGGGCGGGGCCCCCACGTCGCGATCGCGCTCGACGCGGACGGCGCTGCCGTCGACGCGGTGACCTCCAACCCCGGTCACCTGCTGGGCACGGGGATCCTCTCGCCGGCGGAGTCGGCGCTGGTCGCGGCCCGGCTGGTGCAGCCCGACCTGGCCGAGGGCCGGGGGCTGCGGACGATGTCGTCGCTGGCCGCGGGGTTCTCGCCGCTGAGCTACCACGGCGGCTCGGTGTGGACCCACGACACCGCGATCGTCGTCGCCGGCGCCGCCCGCGACGGGCACGACGACGTGGTCGCGGTGCTCGGCGAGGGCCTGCTCCAGGCGGCCGAGTCCTTCGGGTACCGGGTGCCCGAGCTGCACGGCGGCGAGCCGCGCACCGGTTCGGGGAGCGTCCCGGCCCCGGTGCCCTACCCGGCGTCCTGCCGGCCGCAGGCGTGGTCGGCGGCGTCGTCGGTGGCGCTGCTGGGGGCGGTCCTGGGCCTGCGGCCCGACGTGCCCGGCGGGCGGCTGTCGGTGCACCCGACCTCGGCGGTCCCGTCGGCGTCGGTGAGCGGTCTGCGCGTGGCCGGGCGGAGCCTCGACGTGGTCATCGGCGCATCCGGCGCCGCCGAGGTCTCGGGACCGGCGCTGGAGGGCCTGGCGGTCGACGCCCCCGTGTGACGGCCCCGAGGGGCGCGAGGTGGCGCTCGGGGCCTCGTCCGCGGCGGCGGTGGGTGTCGGTGGCGCTGGGCGGCCGGACCTGGTGTGATGCACCCGTGGTCGAACACCTGTACGGCATCGTGGTGCGTGAGGCGTGAGCGCGCACGTCCCGCCCGGCTGGCCCGCGGCGGTGCACCCCCCGGGCACCGAGGGGTTCGAGAGGACGGCGAGCGCCTGGCTGCTCGACCTGAGCCCGCCGGAGTACCGCGCCCACGAGGTGCTGGTGCGACACCCGCTGCTCCTGGCGGTGCTGGCCGGCCACCACGTCGCGGCGCAGGTCCAGGGCCAGCGCCGGGCGGTGGCCACCCTGCGCACCGACCTGGGCGGCGCGGTGGCCCCGGGGGTGCTCGACCGCGCCCTCGACGCCCTCGACGCCGAGCAGGCCAGGCTGGTGGCCGCCGTGCGGGGGGTGGCCCTGGTGGAGGAGTCGCTGCGGGGGGTGCGGCACCGCCCCCGCCTGTGAAGGTCCCGTGGAGACCGGGTGCGGACGGCGTGCGGTGGGGCCGCCACCGGCGCACCCCGTCCGGTGGACTCCTAGACTCGAACACCGGGCGGTCGCGGCGAGCGCGGCCGCCGAGGATCGTCCAGCACCGAGGGGGGCAGCCGGTGGGCCTGCTGTCGCAGATCACCAGCCCGCGCGACCTGCGCGGTCTCAGCCTCGCCGAGGTCGGTGAGCTGGCCGAGGAGGTCCGCGCCTTCCTGGTGCGCGAGGTGAGCCGCACCGGGGGCCACCTGGGGCCCAACCTGGGCGTGGTCGAGCTGACCCTCGCGATCCACCGCACCTTCGACTCCCCGCACGACGCGGTCGTCTTCGACACCGGCCACCAGTCGTACGTGCACAAGCTGCTCACGGGCCGGCAGGACTTCTCCCACCTGCGCCAGCGCGGCGGCCTCGCCGGCTACCCCAGCCGCGAGGAGTCGGTGCACGACGTCGTCGAGAACTCCCACGCCTCCACCTCGCTGTCCTGGGCCCACGGCATCGCCCGGGGCTTCGCCCAGCAGGGGCAGTCCGACCGCCACGTCGTCGCCGTCGTGGGTGACGGCGCCCTCACCGGCGGCATGGCCTGGGAGGCGCTGAACAACATCGCCGCCGACGTCGAGCGCAAGCTCGTCGTCGTCGTCAACGACAACGGCCGCTCCTACGCCCCGACCATCGGCGGCATGGCCCACCACCTGGCCACCCTGCGCACCACCCGCGGGTACGAGCGCTTCCTGGAGTGGGGCAAGGCCACGCTGACCCGCGGCGGGGCGCCGGGTCGCATGGCCTACGACACCCTCCACGGCATGAAGAAGGGCCTGAAGGACTTCGTGGCCCCCCAGGGCCTCTTCGAGGACCTCGGCCTGAAGTACGTCGGCCCCGTCGACGGGCACGACGTCGACGCCGTCGAGCACGCGCTGCGCCGTGCCAAGGCGTACGGCGGGCCCGTCATCGTCCACGTGCTGACCCGCAAGGGGAACGGCTTCTCGGCCGCCGAGGCCCACGAGGACGACAGGTTCCACGCCGTCGGCGTCATCGACCCCGACACCGGCCAGTCCCTGGCCCCGGCCGCCACCGGCCCGACGTGGACCAAGGTCTTCGCCGAGGAGATGGTGCAGGTGGGGCGCCGCCGCCCCGACGTCGTCGGCATCACCGCCGCGATGCTCATCCCCGTCGGCCTGCACCGCTTCGCCGCGGAGCACCCCGACCGCGTCATCGACGTCGGCATCGCCGAGCAGCACGCGGCCACGGCCGCGGCGGGTCTGGCCTTCACCGGGCTGCACCCGGTGGTCGCGGTGTACTCGACGTTCCTCAACCGCGCCTTCGACCAGGTGCTCCTCGACGTCGCCCTCCACCGCGCCGGCGTCACCTTCGTGCTCGACAGGGCGGGCGTCACCGGCGACGACGGGCCCAGCCACCACGGCATCTGGGACATGAGCCTGCTCGCCCCCGTGCCCGGGCTGCGCCTGGCCGCCCCCCGCGACGCCGAGACCCTGCGGGAGGAGCTCGCCGAGGCCCTCGACGTCGACGACGCCCCCACGGTCGTCCGGTTCTCCAAGGGCGCCGCCCCCGAGCGGGTCCCGGCGCTGGAGCGCCTGGGCGGGCCGCACGGCGTCGACGTGCTGGCCCGCACGGGCGGCTCCGACGGCTCGGGCGCCCGCCGGCCCGCGCTCGACGTGCTCGTCGTGGCCGTCGGAGCCTTCGCCCCGCTGGCGCTCGACGTGGCCGACAGGCTCGCGGCCCACGGCATCAGCGCGACCGTCGTCGACCCCCGGTGGGTGCTGCCGGTGCCGGCTGCCGTCGTCGACCTCGCCCGCGAGCACCGCCTGGTGCTCACCCTGGAGGACGGCGTGCGCACCGGCGGCGTCGGCTCCTGCACCACCCAGGCCCTCGCCGACGCCGGCGTGGAGGTTCCGGTGAGCGTCGTCGGGGTGCCGGTGCGGTTCTGGGAGCACGGCAGCCGCGCCCAGGTGCTGGCCGCCGCCGGCCTCACGGCCCAGGACATCGCCCGCGGCGTCGCGGAGCGGGTCTCCGGCCTGCCCCCGGTCGAGCACGCGGGCGAGCGCCCCGGCGCGCCCCTGGCCGAGCGCAGCTGACCCGCGCCACCCTGTCGGGGTGGACGAGATCAGGGTGACCCGCGCGGCGCTGGACCGCGCCGCGCGGGAGGCGGGGGTCGCGGGCAGCGCAGAGGCCCTGTGGTCGGCGCTGGAGCGGGGAGCGGACCCGCGACCCGTCGAGGTGGACCCCCCGGCGCACCGGGACCGGCGCACCGACGAGCCGCCGCCCGGCCGGCGCTCGCGGGCCGCCGAGGTGGCCGTCTACACCGGCGGCGTCATCGCCCTGCTGGCGATGACGGTCTTCGCGGGCAGCGGCTGGGCCGCGTACGGCCCCGGGGTCGGGCTCGCCATCGTCACCGGCTACCTGCTGGTGTTCGTGCTGCTCGCCGAGCTCCTCCGCCGGCGCCAGCCGCAGCCCGCGGGCGTCGTGGCGGCCGTGGCCGTGGCGACGGTGCCGCTGGTGGTCTACGCCGCCCACGCCGCCTCGGGCCTGCTCGACCTGCCGCCGTACGCCGACTACGACGCCTTCGACGACTGGGGCACCTCCGCCTGGGTGGTCATGGAGGTCTCGGCCGTCGTGGCCGCCGCCGGGGCCTGGCTGCGCCACCGGGCGAGCTTCGTGCTCGCCCCCGGCACCGCCGCCGTGAGCTGGCTGGTGCTCGACCTGGGAGACGCGACCGACTCCGACCTGGGGCGCCAGGTCGCCGCGTGGCTGCTGGCCGCGGGCCTGTTCGCGGGGGCGCTGCTGCTGGACCGCCGCCGGATGCGCCGCGAGGGGTTCTGGCCGCACCTGGGAGCCCTGCTCGCCGCCGGTCTCGCCGTCCTGCTGTCGCTGGAGGACGCGGGCTCCAGCGGCACCCCCGCCGCGGTCGCCTACCTCGTGCTGGGCGCCGCCGCCATCGCCGCCGGCGTGTGGCTCGACCGCAGGGTGCACCTCGCGGTCGGGGGGCTGTACCTCGTCGGCGGGCTCTCCTACTTCGCGTTCGACGTCTTCGGCGACTCGCTGCTCTTCGCGCCCGCCCTCGCCCTCATCGGCCTGTCGGTGGTGGCCGGCGGGATCCTCCTGGCGCGAGGACGGCGCCGCCAGCACACCGGCTGACGCGTCAGCGCAGCCAGTGCGGCGCGAGCACGACCTCCTCGTCGGTCACCAGGGCGGGACGCTGCAGGCCGCGGCGATCGGGGTCGGTCGCCGTCCAGGCCGCCGCCACGAAGGTGGAGTCGGTGCGGGCCAGGTCGGTCCAGCCGCGGGCCCGGGTGGGCACCGCCACCGCCCGCAGGCCGGTGCCGTCGGCGCGGGCGAGCCAGCGGCGCAGCGGGGCGCTGGCCAGCAGCGTCACCGCGTCGCACCCACCGGCCGGGTCGATGACGGTGAGCTCGGGACCCGGGCCGTCGGCAGCGCGCCCGTCGGGCACCCCCTCGCCACCGCCCGAGGCGTCGCCGCTGGCAGCGCCGGCGTCCTGCGCGAGCCGGGCCCGCAGCGCGCGCTCCACGCGGCGGGCCGCCAGCAGGCCCATCGCGTCGAGGTGCAGGCGCGAGGCCCGCCAGGCGGCGTCGGTGTCGGGGGCCTGCTGACCCGCCGCGGTGGGGGCCGGGGTCGCGGCGGCCACGGCCTCCACCACGTCGGGCCACAGCGGGGACGCCCCGGCCTCGCCGGGCACCCCCACGACGCCGAGGCCGACGTCCAGCACCCCTCCGGGGACGCGCTCGCGGACCCACCCGCTCCCGGGGTGCAGCGCGTGCCCGCGCCCGAGGGCCAGCGGCCGCAGCTCCGACGTCCGCAGGTGCGCGGCGCTCACGTGGGCGTGGCACCGCAGCCAGCTGCGCAGCCGCACCCGCAGCTCGGGGTCGCCCGCGCGGCGGTCACCGACCACCAGGGCGGCCCGGCGAGCCGACAGCTCCCTCGGACCGTCGGGCGTGAGCAGGCTGAGCCCGCTCTCGGTGGGCACCAGGTCGACCTCGTCGAGGACGCAGACCTCCAGCAGAGCCCGGCGGAGCTCGAGGCGCCAGGCGGGCGGCGCCTCGCGGTCGGGCTCCCCGTCGGACCTCCGGGGCGGCTCCTCGGGGGCAGCCCCGGGGCGGGTCGCCGCGTCGTCGAGCATGGCAGGACCGTAACGAGAGGCTCACCGAGCGTCGCGACCGCGGGTCCGCCGGCGGGGGGGCTCCGGGGGTGCGGACGGGGACCATCGCGGCGGTGCGGACACCTCCGGTGACAGGCGGTCACCACCGGGAGGTGGGCGTGACCGGATCGTGACGGCGCGGGCAGCGTCCCGGCTGGCGCCGGAGGAGCGCGACGACGAGGATCCGCCCCCGTGGACCTGTGGCGCACCAAGTCGGTCGAGGCGTCGATCGCCGACACCGAAGAACCCGAGCACTCCCTCAAGAAGGGCCTCGGTGCCCTCGACCTCGTGGTCTTCGGGGTGGGCGTCAGCGTCGGCGCGGGCATCTTCGTGCTCACCGGTCAGGCGGCGGCGTCCAACGCCGGCCCGGCGGTGGCGCTGTCCTTCGTCATCGCCGCCGTCGCGTGCGCGCTGGCGGCGGTCTGCTACGCCGAGTTCGCCAGCACCGTGCCGGTCGCGGGCAGCGCGTACACGTTCTCCTTCGCCACCCTCGGCGAGCTGGTGGCCTGGACCATCGGGTGGGACCTCGTCCTGGAGTTCGTGGTCGGGGCGGCCGCGGTGTCGACGTCGTTCTCCGCCTACCTCCAGGTGGTCCTCGGCCAGGTGGGCATCACGCTTCCGACAGCGATCACGACGGTCGGTGACAGCTTCACGGATCTGGGTGACGGGGTGCTGAACCTCCCGGCGGCGCTCCTCGTGCTCGGGCTGACCGCGGTCATCGCCACCGGCATCAAGCTCTCCAGCCGCCTCAACCAGGTGCTGACCGCGATCAAGGTCGGCGTGGTGCTCCTCGTCATCGTGGTGGGCGCCTTCTACGTCTCCACCGCCAACTGGTCGCCGTTCGTCCCGCCGTCGCAGGGCGCCGGTGGCGCGGGCGGGGCCGAGGAGAGCACCCTCACCGCACCCCTCGTGCAGACCCTCTTCGGCCTGGAGCCCTCCGTCTTCGGGGTCGGCGGGGTGGTCGCCGCGGCGGCGCTGGTCTTCTTCGCCTTCATCGGCTTCGACGTCGTCGCCACCACCGCCGAGGAGACGCGCCGCCCCCAGCGCGACGTCCCCATCGGCATCCTCGGCTCGCTGGCCGTCGTCACCGTGCTCTACGTGGCGGTGTCGCTGGTGATCACCGGGGTCCGGCCGTACACCGAGATCGACCCCGAGGACGGCGCGCCCCTGGCCACCGCCTTCACCGCCATCGGCGTCGGGTGGATGGGCTCGGTGGTGGCGGTCGGCGCCTGCCTCGGCCTGGTCGCCGTCACGATGATCCTCATCATCGGCCAGACCCGCGTGGCCTTCGCGATGGCGCGCGACGGGCTGCTCCCGCGCTCGCTGGCCCGCACCAACCCCAGCACCGGCACCCCGGTGCGCATCACCGTCATCACCGGGGTGGCCATCGCGGTGCTCGCGGCGTTCGTGCCGCTGTCCGAGCTGAGCCTGCTGGTCAACATCGGCACCCTCTTCGCCTTCATCCTGGTGTCCATCGGCGTCGTGGTGCTGCGCCGCACCCGTCCTGACCTGCAGCGCTCCTTCCGGGTGCCGCTCGTGGGCGTCGTCGCCTCGCTGTCGGTGCTGGCGTGCCTCTACCTCATGCTCAACCTGAGCCTGGAGACCTGGATCCGCTTCCTGGTCTGGATGGCGCTCGGCTACGTCGTCTACTTCGCCTACGCCCGCAAGCACAGCGTCCTCGCGGGCCACCCCGAGCGGACCGGCCGCCCGGACCCCTCCACCCGGCGGCCCTGACGCCGGCGCGTCTCCCGCGGGAGGCGGATCGCCCGCACCCCCCTGGGCGCGGGACGCCCGAGGAGAGCACCCTGGGCAACGGCCTGA
This sequence comes from Actinomycetales bacterium, assembly GCA_022701985.1. Lineage (GTDB taxonomy): Bacteria > Actinomycetota > Actinomycetes > Actinomycetales > Quadrisphaeraceae > Quadrisphaera. The sequence goes on along the minus strand of JAKONK010000164.1, from coordinate 44,897 downwards.
CCGCTCGTGAGAGGACGGGACGATGACGACGCGCACCGAGGACACCCCGCCGGGAGCCGCCGCTGCCGGCGGACGCGGCGGGCACGGCAGCCCGGGCCTGCAGAAGGGCCTGAGCCAGCGGCACCTGACGATGATCGCCATCGGAGGCGTCATCGGAGCGGGCCTGTTCGTCGGGTCCGGGGAGGTCATCCGGACCACGGGCCCGGGCGCCTTCCTCACCTACGCCCTCACCGGGGTCCTGGTGATCATGGTGATGCGCATGCTGGGCGAGATGGCCACCGCCAACCCCGGCACCGGCTCCTTCAGCGACTACGCCCGCTCCGCCCTGGGCGACTGGGCGGGCTTCTCCACCGCGTGGCTGTACTGGTACTTCTGGGTCATCGTGGTCGGCTTCGAGGCCGTGGCCGGCGCGCGCATCATCCAGGAGTACGTCGGGGCGCCCCTGTGGCTGGTCTCGCTGGTGCTGATGGTCCTGATGACGGTGACCAACATGGTCTCCGTGCGCTCCTTCGGGGAGTTCGAGTACTGGTTCGCCGGCATCAAGGTCGCCGCCATCGTGCTCTTCCTCGTGCTCGGCGGGGCCTTCGTGCTGGGCCTGTGGCCGGGGCAGCAGATGGACTTCTCCGGGCTCACCGCCGCGGGCTCCACCGAGGCCGGCGAGGGGAGCGGGCTGTTCCCCCTCGGTGTCGGGGCCGTCTTCTCGAGCATCGTCGTCGTGGTCTTCTCGATGGTGGGCGCCGAGATCGCCACCATCGCCGCCGCCGAGTCCAAGGACCCCGTCAAGGCGGTGGCCCGCGCCACCCGCAGCGTCGTGGTTCGCGTGGCCATCTTCTTCGTCGGTTCGATCTTCCTGCTGGTCTGCATCGTCCCGTGGGACTCCGAGGAGCTCCGGGTCTCTCCGTACGCCTCGGCACTGGCGGAGATGGGCATCCCGTACGCGCCGCTGGTGATGAACCTCGTGGTGCTCACCGCGGTGCTCTCCTGCCTCAACTCCGGCCTCTACACCGCCTCGCGGATGCTCTTCGTGCTCGCCGAGCGCCACGAGGCCCCGCAGGCGCTGGTGCGCCTGGGCCGCGGCGGGGTGCCGCGCGCCGCGATCCTCACCTCGACGGTGGTCGGCTTCCTGTGCGTCGTCGCGGCGGCGATCGACCCCGAGGGCGTCTTCCTGTTCCTGCTGAACTCCTCCGGCGCGGTGATCCTGTTCGTCTACCTCCTCATCTCCGTGAGCCAGCTCGTGCTGCGCCGGCGCACCGACCCGGAGCGCCTCGTCGTGAGGATGTGGCTGTACCCGGTGCTCACGATCGTCACGATCGCGGCCATCGTCGCGATCCTCGTGGCGATGGGCCTGGGGGCGGACACCCGCACGCAGCTGCTCCTGAGCCTCGGCAGCTGGGCGGTCTTCCTGGCGCTGTTCGCGGTCACCGCCCCGTGGCGGCGCCGGGCCCGCGAGCGGGGGGAGCGTCAGACCCGACGCGCATGATGGGCGGTGTGATGACGCAGTGAGCATCGAGGGGACCGCCTGGAGCGTCCTGTACAAGTCGGCCTACGGCCAGCAGGACCAGCGCCCCTTCTCCCGGGAGACCCTGCGCCGGGTCATGGCCTTCGCCCGCCCGCACCGCGCGCGCATCCTCCGCTTCCTCGTGGTGGGGATCGTGCTCGCCGTGCTGACGGTGGCCACCCCGCTGCTGGCCGGCCGGGTGGTGCAGGCCATCACCGACGGCGCCGCACCCCGGGTGGTGGTGGGCCTGGCGGCGCTGATCGCGGTCATCGCCGTCCTCGAGGCCGGCGCGAGCATGCTCAGCCGCTGGCTCTCGGCCAACCTCGGCGAGTCGGTCATCCTCGACCTGCGCACCACCGTCTACGACCACGTGCAGCGCATGCCCGTCGCCTTCTTCACCCGCACCCGCACCGGTGCGCTGGTGAGCCGCCTCAACAGCGACGTGATGGGCGCGCAGCGCGCCTTCAGCGACACCCTCGTCGGCATCGTCTCCAACACCGTGACGCTGCTGCTGACCCTCGGGGTGATGCTCGCCCTGTCGTGGCCGATCACCCTGCTCAGCCTGGTGCTCCTGCCCCTGTTCCTGCTGCCCGCCCGCCGGGTCGGGCGGCGCCTGGCCGGGCTGCAGCGCGAGGCCGCCGGCCACAACGCCGCCATGACCGACCAGACCACCGAGAGGTTCTCGGCCGCGGGCGCCACCCTGGTCAAGCTCATGGGAGACCCGGCCCGGGAGTCCGCCGAGTACGCCGGGCGCGCCGAGCGGGTCCGCGACATCGGCGTGCGCACCGCGATGGTGTCGTACTCCTTCGTCACCGCCCTGGTGCTCGTCTCGGCCCTCGCCCTCGCGCTGGTCTACGGCCTGGGCGGCTTCCTCGCCCTGCGCGGGACCCTCGAGGCCGGCACCGTGGTCAGCCTCGCCCTGCTCCTCACCCGCCTCTACTCGCCGCTGACCGCCCTCGCCAGCGCGCGGCTCGACATCATGCAGGCGCTCGTCAGCTTCGAGCGCGTCTTCGAGGTGCTCGACCTCGAGCCCCTGGTGCGCGAGCGCCCCGACCCGGTCCCGCTGCCCGAGGGCCCGCTCACCGTCGAGCTCGACAGGGTCTGCTTCTCCTACCCCTCGGCCGAGCAGGTCTCGCTCGCCTCCCTCGAGGACGTCGCCGTGCTCGACCCGCGCGGCGGCACCCAGGTGCTCCACGGCGTCTCCTTCCGCGCCGAGCCCGGGCAGGTCGTCGCCCTCGTCGGCTCCTCCGGCGCCGGCAAGTCGACGACGGCCTCGCTGCTGCCCCGCCTCTACGACGTCGACACCGGCGCGGTGCGCCTCGGCGGCGTCGACGTGCGCGACCTGTCCTTCGCCGACCTGCGCTCCGCCGTCGGCGTCGTCACCCAGGACGGCCACCTCTTCCACGAGACGCTGCGCTCCAACCTGCTGCTGGCGGCCCCCGGGGCCACCGACGCCGACGTGTGGGACGCCCTCGGCCGGGCGCGGCTGCGCGAGGTGGTCGAGTCGCTGCCCGACGGCCTCGACACCGTCGTGGGGGAGCGCGGCTACCGCCTCTCCGGTGGCGAGCGCCAGCGCCTCACCATCGCCCGGCTCCTGCTCGCCTCCCCGCGCGTGGTCGTGCTCGACGAGGCCACCGCGCACCTCGACTCCACCTCCGAGGCAGCGGTCCAGGCGGCGCTCGCCGAGGCGCTCGCGGGCAGGACGGCCCTCGTGATCGCCCACCGCCTCTCGACCGTGCGGCAGGCCGACCTGATCCTCGTGGTCGAGGGCGGCCGCGTCGTCGAGCGCGGCACCCACGGCGAGCTGCTGGCCGCCGGAGGCCGGTACGCCGAGCTCCACCGCACGCAGTTCGCCGACGAGGAGCCCACCCGTGCCTGAGGCCTTCCCCGGGGTGCCCGCTCCCGTCGCAGACCTCACCACCGACGACGTCGCGCGCCTGCGCCTGGTGTCGCAGCGGCTCGCGGCCCCGCCCGGGCACGGCGGGAGCCCCGGGCTGCCGGAGGACCCGGCCGCGGCGGTGGGGCACCTGCTCGCCGTCCAGGGGCAGGACCTCCCCGCCTCCCTCGTCGCCGTGGCCAGCCGGACGCCGGCCCGCGACACCGGTGCGGTCCGGGCCGCGCTCGACGGCGGCTCCGTGGTCCGCACCTGGCCGATGCGCGGCACCCTCCACCTGCTCGCCGCCACCGACGCCGCGTGGATGACGCGCCTGCTCGGCCCCCGCGCCGCGCGCGCGGCGTCCCGGCGCTGGCTCGAGGTCGGTCTCGACGACGCCGCCTTCGACCGCGCCAGCGCCGTCGCCGCCGAGCGCCTGGCCGACGGGCCCGCCACCCGCGACGCCCTGGGCGAGGCGTGGGCGGCTGCCGGTTTCGAGCCCGGGACGGCGACGACGTACCGCCTGCTGAACGGACTGGCGACCCGCGGGGAGCTGGTGCTCGGCCCCACGCGGGGCAGCGGCGGCCCGGGCGACCGGCTCGAGCAGCTCGTGGCCCTGGCCAGCACCTGGCTGCCGGAGGGCGCTCGGCGCGACGACGACCCCGACGACGCCCTGCTGGCCGACCTGGGCGGGCGGTACGCCGCCGGCCACGGCCCGGTCTCGGTGGCCGACCTGGTCCGGTGGACCTACCAGACCACCGGCGTCGCCAAGGCGGCGCTGACCGCCGCGGCGGCGCGGGGGCGCCTGGTCACCGTGACGTGCGAGGGGCGCACCCTCGTGGGCGGTGGCGAGCTGGCCGGGCTCGTGGCGGACCTCGACGGCGTGCGCGAGAGCACCTCGGGGGTGCTGCTGACCGCCGCCTTCGACGAGGTCGTCCTCGGGTACGCCGACCGCAGCGCCGCGCTCGACCCGGGGCACGAGGCGCTCGTGGTCCCCGGGGGCAACGGGGTGTTCCGACCCGTCGTCCTGGTCGACGGCCGCGCCGTCGGCACCTGGTCGCGGACCGGACGCCAGCGCGACCAGCTGGTCGTGGAGCCCTTCGGCGAGCTCGCCCCCGGCGTCCTCGACGCCGCGCACGAGGCCTTCTCCCGGCTGCCGGTGCCCGCGTGAGCGCCTCCGCCACGGGGGCCGCCGTGGTCACCGGCGCCTCCACCGGCATCGGCGCCGCGACCGCGACGGCGCTGGCCCGCGCCGGGCTCCACGTGCTCGCGGGGGTCCGCGACGCCGCCTCCGCGGAGCGCACCGCGCGGGCCGCCGCCGCCGAGGACCTGAGCGTCGAGCCCGTCCACCTCGACGTGACCGCCGCCGCCGACGTCGCCGCGCTGCGCGGCCGCGTCGAGGAGCTCGGCCGGCAGGGCCTGCCGCTGGCCGCCCTGGTCAACAACGCCGGGCTCGCCGTCACCGGTCCCGTCGAGTGCGTGCCGCTGGACGCCTGGCGCGAGCAGCTCGAGGTGAACCTCCTCGGAGCCGTCGCGACCACCCAGGCGCTGCTCCCCGCCCTGGTCGGGGCGAGGGGCGCCGTCGTCAACGTCAGCAGCATGGCGGGACGGGTCGCCGGGCCGCTGTTCGCGCCGTACTCGGCCTCCAAGCACGCCCTCGAGGCCACCAGCGACGCCCTGCGGCGCGAGGTCCGCGGGCTGGGCGTGCGCGTCGTCGTGGTCGAGCCGGGCGTCGTGCGCACCGGCATCTGGGCCAAGGGCCTGGCGACGCGGGCCGTGCGCGACAGCTGGCTCGACGACGCCCAGCGCTCCCGCTACGGAGCCTTCCTGGCCGCTGCGGAGCGGGCTGCGCGGGGAGCGGACCGCCGCGGCGTCGAGGCGCAGGCGGTGGCCGACGTGGTGGTCCGCGCCGTGCGCTCGCACCGCCCGAGGACCCGCTACCCGGTGGGGCGCGACGCCGCCCTGGCCGTGCGGCTGGCGCGCCTCCTTCCCGACCGTGCGCTGGACGCGCTGGTGGCCGGCCTGAGGGGTTGAGCCCCGGCCGTCAGCGCGGCAGCCACTCCGCGGCGGTGCGCACCGGACCCGACGCCCACGGCGCAGCCCCCAGGGGCCGCACCACGGTGAGCACGCCGTCGGGCGAGGGCACGTCGACCAGGTAGCGCTCGGCCCGCGGCGCCTCGGCCGGTGGCGGCTGGGGCGCGTCGGAGGCCGAGACGACCGCGTTGGCCAGCAGCCAGCGCGCCTGGGCCGCGAGGGAGGTGCTCGCGTGCCACGTGCCGCCGTCGCGGCGCAGGGCGAGCGCCCGCAGCACGGCCGCCGCGAGCAGCTGTCCCGCGGCGTGGTCGAGCGCCTGCACCGGCAGGGCCCCGGGCCGTCCGTCGGCGCCCCCGGACATCACCGCGACCCCGGAGGCGGCCTGCACCAGGGAGTCGAAGCCGCGCCGCTGCGCCCAGGGCCCCTGCTCGCCCCACGCCGACAGCGAGGCCACCACCAGGTGGGGGTGCCGCTCGGCCAGGGACCGCTCGTCGAGCCCGTGCCGCGCGAGCGCACCGGGCCGGTAGCCGTGCACGAGGACGTCGGCGCCCGCCAGCAGCTCCTCCAGGCAGGTCCTGCCCCCGGGGGCGGTCAGGTCGAGCTCGCAGCAGCGCTTGCCCGGACCCGTCTCCAGCCACTGCTCGGGCAGCTCGGGCAGCTGGGGCGGGTCGACGCGCAGGACGTCGGCGCCGTGCGCCGCCAGGGCTCGCGTGGCGGTGGGGCCCGCGATCACGCGGGTCAGGTCCAGCACCCGGGCGCCCTCGATGCCGTCGACCCCGGAACCGCCGCCTGAGCCGCCCCCAGAACCACTGCTGCCCGGTGCGGAGCCGTCGTCGACCCGGCGCAGGGACACCAGCGGTGACCGCGCCACGGCGGCGCCCATCGGGGTCGCCGACCACTCCTGCGGCGTGCGGACCGCGACGGCCAGCCCCCCGGCGGCGGTGACGGCCTCCTCGACGTCGAGCGCCGACCGCTCGGCCAGGGCCGCGGCGAGGCGCGGGGAGGCCGCCTCGTCGTCGTCGTCCGCCCCGAGGCCGAGCACCCGCAGCAGCGCTGCGCGGTGGTGGGGGTAGTTGGCGTGGGTGCGCACCCAGCCGTCGCTGGTGGGCCACGCCCGTGACAGGGGGGCGAAGCCACCGGCGCGGGGGACGCCGTCGACCCGCAGGTGGCGCTCGCTGCCGAACTCGACGCCGACGTGGGCGGCGTCGAGGTGCAGGTACTGGTCCGCCAGCTCGCCCGGTCCGCCGCGGGAGCGCAGCTCCTGGGCCGCCAGCAGGTGCGCGACGGCCGTGCCCACGGCGAGCTGCCCCACCGGGAGGGGCCCCGGGAGCCCCGCGCTGCCCCGGGCGCGCACGCGGTCGACCGCGTCCGGGGCTCCGAGGAGCTCGGCCCAGACCTGCTGCAGCAGTGGGACGGCCACGCACGACATCCTGGCTCGCGCGCGCCGACCCGGCCACCGACACCGGTGCTCCGGCGTGCGATCGGGCGACGGTGGCCGTCCGGGCTGCAGCGCGCGGCCCTTGCGGCCGAAGTCCTCCGCGTGGATGCGTACGGCCCGCGGCGGCCCGAGGAGGCCGCCCGGTGGCTCGCTGCGCTGCTGCTCGCCGCGGTGGCGCTGCTGCTCGTGGTCACACCGCTCACCGACGTCGTGACGCCGCTGGTGGCGGCGGTGGTGGGCCTGGACTGCGCCCTCCTGCTGGCGGGCGTCGTGGCCATCCGCCGCGGCTGGGTGCCGGGGGCGGTGCCCTGGCTGGTGGTCATGGTCGCCTCGGTCGCCATGGTGCTCGTCAGCAACCTCGTCACCGACGACGCCTCCACCGCCGCGCAGACGTACTTCCTGCTGCCGGCCGTCGCCTCCGCCTCCCAGCTGCGCCCCCGCGGGGCCTGGCTCGTGGCGGGGACCAGCGCGCTGGGCCACCTCGCGCACGTGCTGGTGATGCTCGACCTGCCGGCCTCGCTGGTCGACTGGGTCAGCGTCACGGCCTTCACGGCGGTCTTCGTCGGGCTCCTCAGCCGCGCCGCGGACCGCCAGGAGGAGCTGCTCGCGGGCCTGCGGCTGCAGGCGGACCGGGACGCGGTCACCGGCCTGTCCACGCGCCGCGTCCTGGACCGCGCCGCCACCGCGGCGACGACCGACCGAGCCGGAGGCGCCGCGGGAACGGCCCTGGTGATCGTGGACGTGGACCACTTCAAGGCCGTCAACGACCTCCACGGGCACCCCGTCGGCGACGCCGCGCTCGCGCACACCGGTCGCCTCCTCGTGGACGCGGCCGGTCCGGGGGCCGTGGTGAGCCGCCTCGGGGGCGACGAGCTCGCCGTCCTGCTGCCGGGTGCCTCGTCCAGGGCCGGCGAGGTCTGCGCCCAGCGCGTCGTCCGGGCCGTCCGCTCGGCGCCGCTCGGCCTCGACGGCGGGGGGTGCCTCGCGCTCACGGTCAGCGTCGGCGTGGCGCACAGCCCCACCCACGCCGCGGGGGTCGAGGAGCTGTACCGCGCGGCGGACGCCGCCCTCTACGCCGCCAAGCGCGGCGGTCGCGACCAGGTGGCGGTGGCCGTCGGTCGCACGGCCGGACCCCGCGAGGCCACCGCGCCCGCGCCTCAGAGGGCGACGGTGCCGCTGACCCCCACGACGGTCCCTCCGCCGACCCAGACCTGACCGTCGGCGTCGCGCTCCACGTGCACCCGGCCCCGGCGGCCCAGCGCCGTGCCCTGGGCCGCGGTGTAGCGCCCGGGCAGGACGGCGGCCCCGCCACCCGCGAGGCGGTCGGAGCCCGGCGCGGTCAGCCACTGGCCGAGGCCGGCGTTGAGGCTGCCCGTGACCGGGTCCTCGTGCCAGGGGCCGTCAGCGTCGTCGGAGCCGCCGGGGCCGGCCTCGCGCGTGAACGCCCGCACCTCGACCGCCGCTCCGTCCGGGCCGCTGCCCCCGGGGTGCAGGCCGACGAGGCCGGTGTTCGACGGTCCGCCCGCACCGGGGCGGGGTGCGGCCGAGAGCACCGCGGCGGCGTCGCGGAGGAGGAGCCCGAGCCAGCCGGGGCCGTTGTCGACCCAGGCGGCGTCGACCACGGCGCCGTCGTCCAGCCCGAGGGCGGCCGCAGCCGCCACGACGTCGGCGTGCCGCGCGGGGCCGCTGCGCAGGAGCGGGGGAGCGGCGAACGCGAGCACCTCGCCGACCCCGTCGGGACCGGCGCCGCGGCGCACGCGCACGAGCCCGGCGCCGCACTCCTGCACGACGACGCCGTCGGCCCGGGGCACGCCTCCGGCAGCCAGCCAGGCCCGGGCGCTCCCCAGCGTCGGGTGCCCGGCGAAGGGCAGCTCGCGCCCGGGCGTCAGGATCCGGACCCGGTAGTCCGCCCCGCCCGCGGCGCCCTCGGGGGTGGGGGCGAGCAGGAAGGTCGTCTCGGCGAGCTGGGTCCAGCGGGCGAAGGCGCGCAGCGCGTCGTCGTCCAGCCCGTCGGCGTCGTGGACGACGGCGACGGCGTTGCCGTACGAGAGCTCGCCGGTGAAGACGTCGACCTGGCTGAAGCGGCGGGTCACGGCGATCAGCGCCGCTCGAGCAGCAGCACGGGGATGACGCGCGGGGCGGCCTCGACCTCGTACTCGGCGAAGCCGGGGGAGCGGCGCTTCTGCTCCTCCCACACCTCGTCGCGCTCGGCGCCGGTGAGCTCGCGCACCCGGACGGCGACCTCGGCGCCGCCGTGCTCGCCCCCCACCTCGACGGTGGTCTCGGGGGAGGCGAGCAGGTTGGCGTACCACTCCGGGTGCGTGGGGGCACCGGCCTTGCTGGCGAAGACGGCGAAGCCGTCACCCACGGCCTGGTAGACGAGCGGAGCCACGAACCCGGCGCCGGTCCTGCGCCCCCGGTGGTGCACGAGGATCATCGGCGCCCCCTCGAAGGGCGGGCCGACGCGGCCCTCGTTCTCGCGGAACTCCCGGATGACGCGCGTGTTGAAGTCCTCAGCCACGCGCCCAGCATGCCCCCCGCCCGCGGGGCGCCGCCCGCGGCCCGGTCAGGCGGGCACGGAGGCGGCGCCTCGCGGCAGGAAGCGCTGGCCGGTGGTGCGCTCGGCCACACCGGTCCTGTCGAGCAGCGGCAGGATCCCGCCGAGGTGCGCCGGCCACCCGGCACCCAGCTGCAGGCACAGGTCGATGTCGCGCGGGTCGGCGACGACGCCCTCGTCGAGCATGCGACGGGCCTCGTCGGCGAGCACCGAGAGCACCCGCTCGCGGACCTCCTCGGCGCTCGAGGGGGAGTCACCGAGGACCAGCAGGTCGGACGCCTGCGGCGTCAGGGTCCGCGACCCCTCCTCGTAGACGCCGGGCAGACCCGCCTCCACGATGCGGCGCAGGTTCTCCGACACGGGGAACCGCTCGGGGAAGGCCTCGTGCAGCGACTCCGCGACGTGCAGCGCCACGGCGGGGCCCACGAGGCGCAGCAGCTCGAAGTTGCTCATCGGCAGGCCGAGGTCGTCCAGGGCGCGCTCGGCCACCTCGACCGGCGTCCCCTCGTCGACGACGACGCTCGCCTCGCTCATGAACCGCGTGAGCAGCCGGTTCACGACGAACGCGGGGGCGTCCTGCACCAGCACGCACGACTTGCGCAGCCTCTTCCCGACGGCGAAGGCCGTGGCCAGGGTCGCGTCGTCGGTGGGGGTCCCACCGGTGGTGCGGACCACCTCGACGAGCGGCATCACGGCCACGGGGTTGAAGAAGTGGAACCCGACGAGGCGCTCGGGGTGCTCCAGGACCGACGCCATCGCGGTCACCGACAGCGAGGAGGTGTTGGTCGCCAGGACGCAGTCCTCGCGCACCACCCGCTCGACGGCGCGGAAGACGTCCTGCTTGACGCCGAGCTCCTCGAAGACCGCCTCGATGACGAGGTCGGCGTCGCCGAAGGCTGCAGCGGTGTCGGTCGTGCCCGTCACGTTCGCGGTCAGCCGCTGTGCGGCGCCGTCGGACAGCCGCCCCTTCTGGCGCAGCTTCGCGATCTCGCCGTGCACCCACGCCACGCCCCGCTCGACGCGCGCCTGGTCGAGGTCGGTGAGGACGACGGGCACCTTGAGCTGCCGCGCGAAGACGAGCGCCAGCTGGCTCGCCATGAGCCCCGCGCCGACCACGCCCACCTTGCCGACGGGCCGCGCGAGCGTGCTGTCGGGGGCGCCCGCAGGCTTCTTGGCGCGCCGCTGCACGAGGTCGAAGGAGTAGACCCCCGAGCGGAACTCGTCGGTGAGGATCAGCTCGGCGAGCGCGTCGTCCTCGGCGGCGAAGGCCGCGTCGCGCGCCCCCTCGGGGGCGTCGGGGCCGGAGTCTGCGCGGGCGCGGGCGAGCAGGTCCAGGGCCCGGTAGGGGGCGGGGGCGGCGCCGTGGAGCTTCGCGTCGACGGCCGCGCGCGCAGCGGCGAGCACGCCGTCCCAGCGCCGGGCGTCGCGGTCGACCTCGGGCCGCTCGACGGCGACCTCGCCGCTGACCACGCGGGCGGCCCAGGCCAGGGACTCCTCGAGGAAGTCGGGGGAGTCGAGGACGACGTCGACCAGCCCCAGCTCACGGGCCTGCTGGGCGGTCAGGGTGCGACCCTGCGCGAGCGGGTTGGCGACCACGACCTGCACGGCCCTCTCGATGCCGACCAGGGCCGGCACGAGGTGCGTGCCGCCCCACCCCGGGACCAGGCCGAGCGCCACCTCGGGCAGCCCGATGCCGCGGGCCGTCGACGAGGCGGTGCGGTACGTGCAGTGCAGCGCGACCTCGAAGCCACCGCCGAGGGCGGGGCCGTTGACGAAGGCGAACGAGGGGACGCCCATCTCGCCGAGGCGGCGCAGCTGGGCGTGGCCCAGCTCCGCCACGCCGCGCGCCTGACCGGGGGAGCTGATGCGCGCGACGTCCTTGAGGTCGGCCCCCACGGCGAAGACGAACGGCTTGCCCGTGATGGCGACGGCGACGACGGGCCCCTCGGCCACGCGCGCCTCGACCTCGTCGAGGGTGGCGCGCATCTGCAGCAGCCCGGCGGGGCCGAGCGTGGTGGGGCGCGAGAAGTCGTCGGGGGCCTCGGGGGAGTTGTCCATCGTGATCAGCGCGACGGTGCCCGCGCTGGAGCCGCGCTTCGGGTCGAGCGGCACCTCCTGCCACGGGAAGAACGTCACGCGCTCCCCGCCGGCGGGGTCGACGAGGTCCTCGGGGCGCACCGCGCCCTCGGCGCCGCTGTCGAGGCGGGCCCGCTCGGGCTGGCCCTGCACGGCCTGCACGGCCTGCACGGCCTGCTCGTCCTGCTCGCTCACGCCGCCTGCTCCTTCGATCCGGTCGTGCCGTCGTGGCCGGGGTTCTCCCACAGCACCGCGCCGCCCTGGCCCAGGCCCACGCACATCGCGGTGAGGCCGTAGCGGACGTCGGGGCGCTGGGCGAACTGCCTGGCCAGCTGCGTCATGAGGCGCACGCCCGAGCTCGCCAGCGGGTGGCCGACGGCGATGGCACCGCCCCAGGGGTTCACGCGCGGGTCGTCGTCGGCGATGCCGAAGTGGTCGGTGAAGGCCAGCACCTGCACGGCGAAGGCCTCGTTGAGCTCGAACAGCCCGATGTCGTCGATGCTCAGGCCCGTCTTGGCCAGCAGCTTCTCCGTGGCGGGCACCGGCCCGATGCCCATCACCGACGGGTCGACACCGGCGAAGGCGAAGCCCGCCATCCGCATCGCCACGGGCAGGCCCAGCTCGGCGGCGGTCTCGCCCGAGGCCATGAGGCACATCGTGGCGCCGTCGTTCAGCCCGGCGGCGTTGCCGGCGGTCACGCGGCCGTGGGGGCGGAAGGGCGTCTTCAGGCCCGCGAGCTGCTCGGCCGTGGTGCCCGGGCGGGGCGGCTCGTCGACGGTCGCCAGGCCCCAGCCCCTCCGGGCGTGCCGGGTGGCCACCGGCACGAGGTCCGGCTGCACGTCACCGCGCTCGTAGGCCGCGGCGAGCTTGGCCTGCGACGCCGCGGCGAACGCGTCGGAGCGCTCGCGGGTCAGCTGGGGGTACCTGTCGTGGATGTTCTCGGCGGTGCGGCCCATGACCAGTGCGTCGCCGTCGACGACGCGGTCGGCCACGAAGCGCGGGTTGGGGGCGAAGTTCGCGCCGAGGGGGTGGCGGCCCATGTGCTCGACGCCGCCCGCCAGGACGGCGTCGTAGGCGCCGGCGGCGATGCCCGACGCCGTCGTCGTCACCGCGGTCATGGCACCGGCGCACATCCTGTCGATGGCGAAGCCGGGCACCGACTGCGGCAGACCCGCCAGCATGCCGGCGCTGCGGCCCAGGGTGAGGCCCTGGTCGCCCTCCTGCGTGGTGGCGGCGACGGCCACCTCGTCGATGCGCTCGGGGGGCAGCCCGGGGTTGCGCCGCAGCACCTCGCGCAGCAGCCGGACGACCATGTCGTCGGCGCGGGTCTGCGCGTACATCCCCTTCTCGCCGGCCCTGCCGAACGGCGTCCGCACGCCGTCCACGAACACCACGTCGCGCCCCTGGAGCACGCCGACCTCCTCGTCGAGCCTGATGACGAGTTACACGGTACCCGCGGTACCGGGTTCTGGCCAACGGCTCCCCGAGGGGTCAGTCGAGCTCGACGAAGCGCTCCACGTCGTTCGGGCGCCCGGCGATGACGATGACCGAGCCGTAGCTCAGGACCGTGTCGTACCCGGCGTGCGTGTACTGGCCCGAGCCCTCCGGCTTCACCGACACCACGGTCACCTTGTGGCGGGTGCGCAGCTTGGACTCCCCCAGGGGGACGCCCACCAGGTCGCGCGGCGGCTTGGTCTTGGCCAGCACCCACTGCGGACCCAGCTCGACCCAGTCCTGCATGCGGCCCGCGACCAGGTGCGCCACGCGCTCGCCCATCTGCTGCTCGGGGAGCACCACGTGGTGGGCACCGACCCGCCGCAGGATCGTGGCGTGCTGGTCGGACAGGGCCTTGGCCCAGATCGTGGGCACCTCGAGGTCGACGAGCACCGCGGTGGTGATGATGCTCGCCTCGAGGTGGGTGCCGATGCCGACGACGGCGCGGGGGAAGTCCTGGATGCCGATCTCGCGCAGCGCGTCGGGGTTGGTGGTGTCGGAGGTGACCACCTGCGGCAGCACCCCCGACAGCGACTGCACGACGTCGGCGCGGGCGTCGACGCCGATCACCTCGGTGCCCCCGCGGTGCAGCTCCAGGGCCAGGGCGGAGCCGAAGCGGCCCAGGCCCAGGACGGCGACGGGGTCTCTGCGACTAGCCAACGATCATCCGCTCCTCGGGGAGGTGGTGGAGCTTCGCGCGCTCGCGCAGGGCGAGCGCCGAGGCCAGGGTGACCGGCCCGATGCGGCCGATGTACATGAGGACCACGATGACGATGTGCGCCGGGGTCGGCAGGTCGGCCGTCACCCCGCTGGACAGGCCCACGGTGCCGAACGCCGAGACCGCCTCGAACAGGACGACGTCGGTGGGCTGGTCGGTGGTGGCGTGCAGCGCCAGCGTCCCCACCGCCACGATGCCGATGCCCAGCAGCGCCACCGCGAGGGCCTGGCGCTGGGTGGCCGCGGGCACCCGCCGCCGCCCGACCTCGACGTCCTCGTCGCCGCGCAGCTCGGCCCACAGCACCGCTGCCAGCAGGCCGAAGGTGGTGACCTTGATGCCGCCGGCGGTGCTCGCCGAGCCGCCGCCGATGAACATGAGGACGTCGGTGACGAGCATGCCCTCGGGCGTCAGCTGGCTGATGTCGACGGCGTTGAAGCCGGCGCTGCCGGCCATCACGGCCATCGTGAACGCTCCCACGACCTCGTCGCCGAAGCCGAGCCCGCCCAGCGTGCCGGGGTTGGGGACCTCGAACAGCGCCAGCAGCGCCGTGCCCACCGCCAGCAGCCAGAACGTCACGGTCACGGTGAGGCGCGTCAGCACCGACCACGACCGGGGGTGGCGCCAGCCCCCGTTGCGGAACCCCCCGCGGGCCAGCTCGAAGACCACGGGGAAGCCCAGGCCGCCCAGCAGCGTGGCCGCGCAGATGATCAGCAGGGTGGCCGGGTCCTCGGCGTAGCGGACGAGGCTGTCGCTGGACAGGGAGAACCCGGCGTTGTTGAACGACATCACCGCGTAGAACACGGCCCGCCAGGCCGTGCGCAGCACCGGCTCGCCGTCGACCAGCGCCCACTTCACCCACAGCAGGACGGCGACGACGGCCTCGCTGGCGATGCTGAACAGGAAGACCGAGCGGATGACGGTGCGGACGTCGCCGGCGCTCAGCGAGCGCGACTCCGCCTGCGCCACCAGCCGCGCCCGCAGCCCCAGCCGGCGGGAGAGCACCAGGGCGATCAGGGTCGCCGCCGTGGTGATGCCCAGACCGCCCAGCTGCACCAGCAGCACCAGCACGACGTGCCCGTAGGTGGTCCACGCCGTGCCCGTGTCGACGATGGACAGGCCCGTCACCGACACCGCCGACGTCGCGGTGAAGACGGCCACGACGACGTCGGAGCGCCCGTCGGTGTGCGCCCACGGCACGGACAGCAGGAGCGTCCCGGCGGCGATCGCCGCCGCGAAGCCCCCCGCGATCACCCGGCCGGGGTGCGGGGCACCGCGGCGGACGGCGTTGCGGGCCGGGCTGTCGGACACGGGCGCCCACCCTGCCAGAGGCCCGCCCCCGGCGTCGTCGTCCTCTCGGGCGACCCGCCGTCTCCCCTCACCCGCCGCCCCTCCCAGCTGTCCACGTGGCGCCGGCGCCCGTGACCGCCACGGGAGGGCGGAGCTCCGTCATCGCGGCTGGACCCCGGTGACCGGCATCAGCGCCCGGTGAGGACGACCCGGTTGCCGTCGGGGTCGGCCAGCGGCAGCAGTCGGGCACCGCCACCGGGCTGCGGTCCGCCGTGCTCCACACCGGCCGCACCGAGGCGCGCGGCCACCGCGTCGAGGTCGTCGCAGCCGAGGACGGAGGTCGAGCTGCCGGCGCGGTCAGCGTCACGCCACACCTGGACACCAGCCGTGCCGGTGAGGTGCCACTCGAGCAGGCCGTCCATGGGCCGCGCGTCGGGGCCGCGGTCGAACAGGACCCGGTACCACCGCTCCGCGGTGTCGAGGTCGGCCACGGCCGACTGGGCCAGCACGCTCGTGAAGCTCATGCTCTCCGGACCGGAGCCGCGCCCGGGACTCACCGGTCTCGTCGCGGCTGCGGGCTTGACCCTCACGCGGCGTGAGGCACCACGGTGGTCCTCGTGACCGATCAGCACGAGGACCAGCCCGGCGAGCACCTGACCGTGGGGCGCGTCGCCGAGGCGACGGGCGTCAGCGTCAGGGCGCTGCACCACTACGACGCCGTCGGCCTGGTGCGTCCCTCCGGGCGCAGCGCCGCCGGGTACCGCCTGTACGCGCCCGGCGACGTCGAGCGGCTGCGGACCGTCGTGGTCTACCGCCGCCTCGGGTTCTCCCTGGAGGAGGTGGGCGACCTGCTGGCGGCCGACGGCTCGGGGCAGCTCGAGCACCTGCGGCGCCAGCGCGACGCGGTCACGGCCCGGCTGGAGGAGGACACCGCCCTCCTCGCAGCGATCGACAGAGCACTGGAGGTGCACGTGAGCGGGACCCAGCTGACGCCGGAGGAGCAGCGCGAGCTGTTCGGCGACTCCTTCAGCGAGGACTACGCCGCCGAGGCGGAGCAGCGCTGGGGCGAGACGCCCCAGTGGACGCAGTCGCAGGAGCGCACGGCCCGGTACACCAGGGCCGACTGGCAGGAGGTGAAGGCCGAGGGCGACGCGCTGAACGCCGACTTCGCCGCGCTGCTGTCGGCCGGTGAGCCCGCGGACGGTGGTGCTGCGATGGACGTGGCCGAGCGGCACCGGCTCCACGTGTGCGAGCGCTTCTACGACATGTCTCACGCCATGCACCGGTCGGTGAGCCAGCTCTACGTCGACGACCCGCGCTTCACGGCCGTGTACGAGGCCGTCGCCCCGGGGCTCGCCCAGTTCGTCCGTGACGCCGCCCGTGCCAACGCCGCGCGCCACGGCGTCGAGGAGGGCTGCTCCAGCTGAGGCGCGGCCCCCCGGGCGCAGCAGACCGGCCAGGCCGACGACGAGTTCCTGCCGACCTCGGCCGGCGGGGCCTCGTCGTCGTCCTGCGGCGTCGGGGGTCGACGAGCATGGCGGTGTGGACCGCCGCGCCGCCCTGCTCTTCGCGGGCCTCGGCATCGCCTGGGGCGTGCCGTACCTGTTCATCGCGATCGCCGTCGACGAGCTCGCCCCGTCGGTGCTGGTGCTCGCCCGCACCGCTCTGGGCGCCCTGCTCCTGCTGCCGCTGGCCCTCGCCCACCGCCAGCTCGTGCCGGCGCTGCGCCGCTGGCGGCCCCTGCTGGTCTACGCGGCCGCGGAGGTCGTGCTGCCCTGGCTGATGCTCGCCCGCGCGGAGCGGACGCTGCCCAGCTCGACCACGGCCCTGCTCATCGCCGCCGTGCCGCTGGTCGGGGTGGTCGTCGGCGCCCTCGCGCGGCGCTGGGGCCTGGACCGCAGCGCGCCCAGGCCCCTGGGGCGCCGCGGTGTGCTGGGCCTCGCGATCGGGACCGCGGGGGTCGCCGCGCTGGTCGGCGTCTCCGTGACGGGGGCCGACCCGGTCGCCGTCCTCGAGGTGGCGCTGGTCGTGGTCGGGTACGCCGTCGGTGCCTGGGTGCTCGGCGCGCACCTGTCCGACCTCCCCGCCAGCGGGGTGATGGCCGCCTCGCTCGCGATCTCGGCGCTCGTCTACCTGCCGGTGGTGCTCCTGGGCCCCGGCCTGCCCACCGCGCTGCCGTCCGCGCGGGTCCTGGTGGCGGTGGCGGTGCTCGGGGTGGTCTGCACGGCGCTCGCGTTCCTGCTGCTGGGAGCGCTGGTCAGCGCCGTCGGGCCGGTGCGCGCGACCACCGTCGTCTACGTCAACCCGCTCGTCGCGGTGGTCGCGGGCGCCGCGGTGCTGGGGGAGCGGCTCACCGGGTGGACGGCGGTGGGTGCGGTCCTGGTGCTCGCCGGGTCGGTCCTGGCGACGGCTCCACCGCGGCGCCGCTCGGTGCCCGACCCCGCCGCAGCGGCGACCTGAGCGCCACCCCGTCCAGGCGGCGAGGTCGTCGCTCGTGCCGTCGCAGGTCTCGGCCACGAGGCCGTGGTGCACCCGCCGGGGGCGCGCGAGGGTCAGGCGGCGCGGGCCTGGACGGCGGTGGTCGTCGGCGCGAGCGCGCCCAGCGGACCTGCCGCGGTCGGTGCGGAGGCCAGGTCGAGCACGGCGAGGTCCGCGGCGACGGCCCGCAGCAGCGCCGACACCGGCAGGTCCAGCGCCCGGCACAGCGCGCGCAGCACCTCCGAGGAGGCCTCTGCAAGACCCCGCTCCACCTGCGACAGGTGCCCCGTCGACACCTGCGCTGCGCCCGCCACGTCGCGCAGGCTGCGCCCCTGGGCCAGGCGGGCCCTGCGGAGCCTCGCCCCGACCGCCTCCCGGAGCAGGGGTCCTGCGGTGGGCGCCTCCCTGACCAGGTGCAGCCGGCCGGCCGCGGTCCGAGGGCTCACCGGGTGCCCGCGACCGTCTGCATGCTGACAGCACACCCCGAGCGGCGGCCCGCGGTCCAGCGGTGTTCACCGCGGGTGAACCCCGGCGAACGCGTCCCGCGCCGAGCGGCGGGGTGGCAGGTTGGTCGGGTGCTGCTGGGCGGGTCGCGACGCGGGCTCCTCGTCGCCGAGGTCGACGCCCGCGACCTCACCACGTGCCGCCTCCTCGCCGTCTTCGAGCGCCCCCGCAGATCCGGAGGCGGCGCCGGCGACGACGGTGGCGGCGACCTCGGCGTCCCCGTGGCCTTCCTGGCCTTCGAGGACGCCGTCGACCTCGTGCACACCGCCCCCGAGCACCGGCGCCGCGGGATCGCCTCGGCGCTCCTGGAGGTGGCCCGCACGGAGGTCCCCGGGCTGGGGTACTCCGCAGACCACACCGCCGACGGCGCGGCCTGGGGGCGGGGGCGGGGCCTCGCCGTCCCCGAGGCCGAGGTGCTCGTGCCCGACCAGGAGGTCGCCTGGGCCGCAGCCGGCGTCTACCTGCACCTCACGCACGTCACCCCGGACGAGCTGCTCTGGGAGCGACCGCTGCGGCTGCCCCGGCGCGTGCGGAGACCGAGGTGGCTCGGCCCGGCGCGCCTCAGGACGCCGGGCCCGCGGGCGGACCCTCCAGCACGATGACCGTGTTCCCGTCGGGGTCGGAGAACGTGAACATCGGCGGTGCGCCCTCCAGGTGCAGCACCTCCGAGTGGGGCTCGACGCCGGCGGCGAGGAGGTCGGCGTGCGCGGCGTCGGCGCTGCCGGTCCAGTAGCGGACGCCGATCGGCAGGCCGCTCTCGCGCGTGACCAGGGCGACGAGCACCTCGCTGCCCGGTGGCGCGACCTCCACCAGACGGGCTCCGGGCCACAGGACGCTGTCGAGGCGCACCTCGCACCCGAGCACGTCGCGGTAGAACGCCAGCGCGCGGTCGAGGTCGGTGACCTCCACGGAGGTGCTGAAGATGCCGGTGGTGAGTCCCATGCCGTGACGACCCGCGCGGCACCCCGGACTCATCGGTGCGCTCAGCGGGCCCCGAGCGCGGCGGGGAGGAGGGGCCGGTGGCGGCGCCCGTTCAGCCACCGGCCCACCCAGGTGCCCCGCACCAGCAGGTCGTAGCTGAGGAGGAGCACCACGCCGCTGACGGCCCAGGCGAGCAGCAGCTGCACCACCGGCGTCCACTGCAGGTGCGCCAGGGTCAGCTGCACCACGGCCGTGAGCGGCAGGTGCGCGATGTAGACCCAGTACGCGGAGTCGGCGAGGTAGCGCACCGCCGGCGACTCGCGGGGGAGCAGCTGCAGGAACAGCCCCACGAGCCCGAGCACCCACGCCCACCCGGCCAGCGCCACCAGCGGCGCGTGGACGAGCAGGGGCGTGGTCTCCCAGTCGGTCGTGCGCTCCAGCGACACCGCCGCGGCGCTGACGAGGACCGCGAGCAGCAGGTGCCCGCGCCACTGCGCCGTGAGCCGGGCCAGCGCGTCGGAGCGGGCGTGCAGGAGCCACCCGACGACGAACGCCCCGAGGTAGGTCGTGAGCGGCACGACGTCGGGCCAGAGGTCCGGCGGCTGGTGCACGCCGTGGCGGGCCGTCCCCTGCAGCAGCAGCGCCACCAGGTACGGCACGGCGGCCAGCAGCACCCCGCCGCGGGCCGAGAGCGCGCCGCCGGCGGCGCTGCCCCACCGCTGGAGGCGCTCCGCGCCCGCCGTCGCGAGCAGCACGGCCCGCACGAGCAGGACGACGGCGACGACCTGCACCAGCACCCACAGGAACCACAGGTGGGCCGGGTCCAGGAAGAGCCAGTAGGGCACCCCGCTCGGCAGCGGGGGCACGCTGCCGGCGTCGCCGCGCAGCCACGCCGCGTAGTGCTCGACCCCGATGATCGCCAGCAGCACGACGGGGGAGAGGGCCACCAGCGGCAGCAGGATCCTCGTGGCCCTGTCGCGCGCGTACGAGGCGGCACCGCGGCGCACCAGCACCAGCCGGCCGAAGTACCCGGCCAGCGCCATGAACAGCACCATCCGGAACAGGTGGATCACCAGCACGGTGCTCTCGGCGGTGCCGCTCTGCAGCGGCGTGACGTCGACGAGCCTGCTCCCGGGGAGGAACGGCGCCAGGGTGTGCAGCACGATCCCGAGGCCCAGGGCCACCGCGCGCAGGGCGTCGAGGCCGTGGAGGCGGGTGCTCGCAGCCGGCCCGCGGGGTGTCGCGGGTGGGGCCGACGGAGCTCCGGCGGCCGGGCTGCTGGGCCGGCTCGTCACCGCTCGACCGTACGTGAGGGGGGCGCCCGGACGAGCCGATCCCGACCGTGCGGTCGGATCTGGTGCCGAGTCGTGACCGCAGCCCCCCGGGCGGGTGGCGCTCAGCGGAGTGACCGCTGGACCCCAGCGCTCCTACCGTCGCAGCATGCCCGTCGAGATGCTGCGCCCGACGTCCCCCGCTCCTGCACCGCCCGCGCCCGCGACCCCCGCCGACGGGCGCGAGCGCGTGCTCGCCGCCTGCCGCGCGATGGACGACGCCGGCGGCCCCCTCCCGCCGGAGCAGCTCGCCGCCGCGGCCGGCTGGAGCACCCGTCAGCTGCACCGCCGGTTCGCCGAGGTCACCGGGACCACCCCGCGCGCCTACGGCGAGGCCCTCCGCGCGGCCCGGCTGGGGCCAGCGCTCGCGGCGCGCACCGACCAGGCGGAGCAGCTGGAGGGCAGGCAGCAGGGCACCGTCCTCGACGCGGCCTTCGCCACCGGGTACGGGTCGGTGCGCGCGTTCTACGAGCAGGGCGCGGCCCGGCTCGGCATGACGCCGTCGGCGTGGGCCGGAGGGGGCCGGGGGGAGCGCCTGCTGTGGACGGCCGGTCCGTGCTCGCTGGCCGGTGAGGACCTCCAGCTGCTCGTGGTGGCCTCCCTGGCGGGCGTGGTCGCCGTCCGGCTGGGTCCCGACGTCGAGGCGCTGCTCGCCGAGGTCGCCGGCGAGCTGCCGCTCGCCCAGCTGGCCCGCGAGGACGACGCGCTCACCGACGTCCTCGGTGCCGTCCGGGCCCTGGCCCGCGGAGCGGCGGTCCCGGTGCTGCCGGTCGACGTGCGGGGCACGGCGTTCCAGGCCGCGGTGTGGGCGGCGCTCCGGCGCATCCCCGCCGGTCAGACGCGCAGCTATGCGGAGGTCGCCGCCGAGGTCGGCAGCCCCGGGGCCGTGCGCGCCGTCGGGACGGCGTGCGCCCGCAACCCCGCTGCCCTGGTGACCCCCTGCCACCGGGTGGTCCGCTCCGACGGTGGCCTGGGAGGCTTCCGCTGGGGGCTGGAGGTCAAGCGCGCGCTCCTGGACGCGGAGCGCGGCTGACCCCGGCCGGCCCCGGCCCGGACGGTCCGGCGGGGCGGCAGCGGTGGGAGGCGACGTGGCGGGTCAGATCGGGGCCGAGCAGTTCGGTGACGACGGCGTGCACGTCGAGCACCACCGCGACGGCTCGGTGCGGGCCCGCGGCACGGTGCTCGACGGGCAGCCCGAGGGCTACTGGGAGTGGTTCCGCCTGGACGGCACCCGTCTGCGCTCCGGGCACTTCACCGGTGGCGAGCCGGTGGGGGAGTGGACCACCTACGACCGCCGCGGCGACGTCCACAGGGTCACGCGCCGCTGACGCCCGCTGCCTCCACGGCGGGCAGCACGTGCGCCCGGAACCAGTCGCTGTGCAGCACCCCCTCCGGGTCCAGGGAGCGCTGGTGCTCCACGAGGGCGGGCAGCCCGGGGTGGGCTCGCAGCAGCTGGTCGGGCCGCGCCCACCGGTGGTAGGTCAGGAAGTAGCTGCCGTCCCGGTCCAGCGCCAGGTCGATGAGCCGCTGGAACGCCGCCCCACTGCTCGCGAGGCCCTCCGGGGTGTGCTCGGTGTGGATGTTGAGCACCAGGCACGCGGAGCGGCGGCGCGCCCAGGGCAGGGCGGTGTCGACGTCCTCCTCGACGAAGCGGACGGTGGCGTAGACGACGTCCACCCCGTGCTCGCGCAGGTCGTCGGCTGCCGCGGCGCAGAAGTCCGCGAGGTGCTCCGGCGGCACGTACAGCTCGCCGATCACCTCGCTGGCCCGCGGTCCGCCGTGCAGGGCGTCCAGCCGGAGGTGGTAGCCGTCGACGTAGTCGGCGAGCTGGTGGGTGTCGGACCAGTACCGCTGTCCCGAGGTCGCGAGGTAGTGGCGCACGTACTGGGCGTAGCCGCGCGCCTTGTCCACGTGCGCGAGGCCGATGAGCTCCGACCAGTCCTCCCGCGACAGGCGCTGCTGGCCCTCGGGCACGGTCCCGTCGCCGCCGCCGACGGGGCGGTAGCAGGAGAAGACCCCGTCGCGCAGGAAGCCCGGTGACGCCGGGTCGATGTCCGGCTGGAGGTCGCCGTAGAGGTACCCGGCTGCGATCCGCTCCTCCACCCGCCGGGCGAGCTCGGCGGTGCTGGACAGCTCGACGTCGCGCTGCAGCACCCGCCGGGGTGCCAGCCGCAGCACGAGGGAGACGACCACCCCGAACAGCCCGTAGCCGCCGAGCACCGCGCTGAAGAGCCGCGGCTCCCGCGTCCGGCTCGCCTCCACCAGCCGGCCGTCGGGCAGCACCACGCGCAGCGACTCGACGTCGGCGGCCAGGGGCGCCATCGCCAGCCCCCGGCCGTGGGCGTTGACCGAGGCCGAGCCGCCGACGCTGAAGCGGTCGGCCCCGGTCTGCTTCTGCCGGATCCCCCAGACCGGCCCGCTGCCGCGCTGCTGGCGCCCCAGGGCCGCGACCAGCTCGGGCCACTGCACCCCGGCACCCACCTCCACGAGGCCCCGCTCGCGGTCGACCGCGCCGACGGAGTCGAGACCGCTCGTGTCGAGCAGCAGCCCTCCGGTGGCGAACTGCTGGCCGCCCATCGCGTGACGCCCGCCCGCCGCGGTCAGCCGCAGGCCCTCCGCGCGGGCCCGGGCGAGGGCGGCGGCCACGTCGTCGGCGTCGCGGGGCCGGAGCACCTCGCGGACGTCGGTGGCGTTGAGGGCGGAGTGGACGTCGTCGACCATCACGAGCCCGACCCTGCCAGGAGCCCTCAGACCCCGTCCACGGCCGCCGCCAGCGCGCGCTGGGCCTGGGCGACCATCGGGGGGTTGGTGTCCCAGTAGTACGGCAGGGCCTGGACCGCCTGGTGCACGGCGGTGCCGCGGCCGCGCTCCCACGCGGCGTCGTCCGCGTCGAGCTCGGCGCGGAAGCGGGCTCGCGCCTCACCGGTCAGGAGGTTCCAGGCGGGCAGGAGGTCGACGGCCGGGTCGGCGAGCCCGAGCGAGCCCCAGTCGATGACGCCGCTGAGCACGCCGCCGCTGACCAGGAGGTTGCCGGGCAGCAGGTCGCCGTGGGCCCAGACCGGCGGGCCCGCGTGGGGCGCCGCCTCCCGCGCCCGGTCCCAGCAGCGCAGCACCGCGCGGGCGTCGACCCGGTCTCCGAGCGAGGACACCGCCGTCCGGACCTGCTCGTCGAGGGCCTCCAGCGGACCGCCGCGCCGCCCGGCCCCGCGCCGCGGTGGGCCCCCGAGCCGGCTGAGCTCTGGAGGCAGCTCGCGCAGCGCGCCGACCAGGCCGGCCAGGTCGGTGGCGGTGCGCTCGTCGTCGTCGAGAGCGGGGTCGGCCTGGCGTCCGGGCAGCCACGTCACCACCGACCAGGCGAACGGGTAGCCGCACCCCGGGCGGCCCGCCGCCACCACCCGCGGCACCGCCAGCGGCAGGCGCGCCGCCAGCGCCGGGAGCCAGCGCGCCTCGAGCGCGGCCTGGCCCTCCGCCCACGCGATCTTGGGCAGGCGCACGGCGAGCCCCGGCCCGTCGGGGCCGCCGGCGCCGGGGAGGCGGTAGACGTCGTGGTCGGTGCCCGAGGAGGTGACGGGCACGACGGCGCAGCCCGCGAGCTGGGGGTGCTGCTCGGCGAGGAGCGCGCTGACGAGGGAGGCGTCGGTGGGGACCTGGTCGCGGTGGAGCAGCGGCGAGGGCATCAGCACCCACCCTGACCGCTCTGCGCTCCCGGGGCAACGGAGTTCACCACCTGCTCACGCACCGGACGCGGTCGCGGTGCGCTCAGGACGGGGCCCGGCGCGCCCGGGCGCGCCGCTTCCCCTCGTGCATCGCGGCGACCCGGGGGACGGGGATGGCGTGCCCCTCGTCGAGGAGCGCTCGCGGCACCTCCTGCGGCGCCGGGAGCGCGTCGCGCCACGGGTCACCGGTGACGGGCGCCGTCTCGGCGGCCAGTCGCGCGGCGTTGTGCACGGTCACGTCGCTCGGGACGACGTCGTCGAGCGCGTCCCACGGGACGGGGAAGGACACCGGCGTCCCCGGACGGACCCGTGGGCTGAAGCAGCACGCGAGGCTCCCGCCCCCGGCTCGCGTCGGGTCGAGGAAGACGCGGCCGCCTCGGTCGGCCAGCAGGAACGCCGTGGTGGCGGTGTCGGGTCCGAGGCGCTCGGCACGCGCTGCCAGCGCGCGGGTGGCGGCTGCCGCGTCGTCGACGGCGACGTCCCGCACCGGGACGACGACGTGGAGTCCCTTCGCGCCGCTGGTCTTGACCGCAGCGGTGAGCCCCGCCTCGCCGAGCGCGAGCTCCACCAGGCGGGCGGCGGCCACGACGGCGGCGAAGGGGGCGTCGGCCGGTGGGTCGAGGTCGAGCACGAGGTGCGTGACCGCACCGTCGCCGTCGAGGACCGTCGGGTGCAGCTCGACGGCGCGCTGGCCGGCGAGCCAGACCAGGGTCCGGGCGTCCTCGGCGAGCGGGTACCGGACGGTGCGGTGCGAGGCCTCCGCCCACACGTCCCTCGTGTCGACCCACCCCGGGGCGGACCCGGGCAGGTTCTTCTGCACGAACGGCCGCTGGCCGGGCCGGACGCGCGTCACGGTCAGCGGGCGCCCGTGCAGCTCGGCCACCAGCGGCCCGGCCAGCGCCCGGACGTGCTCGACGAGGTCGCGCTTGGTGGCGCCCGCCCCCTCGAACAGCTCGGCGTCGAGGTGCTTCAGCTCGACGCCCTCCACCACCTCGGCGCCACCGGCGTCTGCTCGGGCCATCCCCCGACGCTAGGGCTGTCCTGCGAGGCCCGCCGCCCCTGGCGCCGGCCGGGTGGAGCTGCGCGTGGTCGGCCTGAGCGTCCTCATGCCTGCTCGCCCCAGGTGAGGCAGAACGGGTGGCCGGCGGGGTCCGCGTACGCGCGGAAGCCCTCGGCGGCGTCGAGGTCGTGGGCGGCCAGGAGCAGGCGGGCGCCCTTGCCGAGCGCCTCGGCCTCGGCGGCTCGGGGGTCGTCGACCTCCAGGTCCAGGTGCACCTGCTGGCGCACCGCGGGGTCCGGCCAGGTGGGTGGTACGTGGTCGGGTGCCAGCTGCACCCCCACCACCGGCTCACCGTCCACGTGCACGCTGTGCCAGCGTCCGTCCGACCACGACGGGACCACCACCTCCCCGTCCAGGAGGTCGGCCCAGAAGCGGCTCTGCGCCGCCACGTCGGCGGCGTCGAAGACGACCAGCCGGCTCCGCGGTCGCATCACTCGCCCCAGCAGAGGCAGAAGGGGTGACCCGCGGGGCTCGCGTAGACCCGGAACCCCTCGTCGGCGTCGAGGGCGACCGTCTCCTCCACCAGTCGCGCCCCCTTGGACAGGGCCTCGGCCTCGGCGGCGCGCACGTCGTCCACGTCCAGGTCGAGGTGCGCCTGCTGGGGGACGGCCGGGTCGGGCCAGGTGGGGGCGACGTGGTCGGGCGCCCGCTGCACGCAGATGTCGGGCACGCCGGAACCGCTCGGGAACTGCACGGTGTGCCAGTCGTCGTCGGCGCGGACCACCTCGCCGTCGAGGAGGTCGGCCCAGAAGCGGCTCTCGGCGGCGATGTCGGCGGCGTCGAAGGCGAGGGACAGGCGGGTCGTGCGCATGTCACCGCATCGTGGACCCGACCCCCGACAGCGGCAAGGACAGCGGCGGTGGCAGCTGCTCGACGGGCGTCTGGTCAGATGCCCCCGTGACGTCGAGCGAGCGGCAGCTGGTCTCCTCCGGTGCGGTGTGGGAGGAGGTGGTCGGCTACTCCCGGGCGGTGCGCGTGGGTCCGTGGGTGAGCGTCGCGGGCACCACGGCCTCCCTGCCCGACGGGGGCGTGGTCGGCGCCGACGACCCGGCCGAGCAGACCAGGGAGGCGCTGCGCCGCATCGCCGCCGCGCTCGAGCAGACGGGCGCCTCCCTGGCCGACGTCGTCCGCACGCGGATCTTCGTCACCGACATCTCCCGCTGGGAGGAGGTCGGCCGCGCCCACGGCGAGGTGTTCGGCGCCATCCGCCCCGCCACGTCGATGGTCGAGGTCAGCGCCCTCATCGCCCCGGAGCTGCTCGTGGAGGTCGAGGCCGACGCCGTCGTCCCGACCCCCTGACGAGCCGCGCTCAGCGCGGGTCGGTGGCCAGCACGGAGCCGACCCAGCCGTCGTCGCGCTGCCCGCGCGCCACGAGCAGGCCGCGCACCTCGCCCTCGACGCGGAAGCCGCACTTCTCGGCCACGCGCCGCGACGCGTGGTTGCCGACGACGGCGCGCCAGTGCACGCCGACGAGGTCGAGCTCGGTGAAGCCCCAGTCGAGCAGGGTGCTGAGGGCTCGCGTCATGACGCCGCGGCCGCGGGCCCGCGGGTGGAGCCCGAAGCCGACCTCGGCCCACCGGGCCTCGCCCAGGCGCAGGTCGACGGTGCCGGCGAAGCGCCCGTCGGCCTCGACCGCGAACCCCGCCAGGGTCCCGTCGTCCCAGCCCCGCGCGAGGTGGGCGAAGAACCCCTCGACGTGGTGCCGCTCGTAGGGCACGGGGACGGTGGTCCACCGCTGCATCTCCGGGTCCGAGCACTGCTGGAACACGGCCTCGGCGTCGTCGGCGCGGTGCTGGCGCAGCAGCACGCCGCCTCCGGCGTCCAGCACCGGACGGGGCGGCAGGGACGGCCGGTCGGGCGGGTCAGCGCTCATCGCGCCACGGTGGCAGGGGTCGGTCCGCGTGATCCACCGGTTTCCGGGGGTCGCCGGCCAGCAGGGTCGCGACGACCCCGTCGACGCGCCGGCCCCGGTGCAGCAGCAGCCCGCGCACCCGGCCCTCGACGGTGAACCCGCACCGCTGGGCGACGTGCAGCGAGGCGGTGTTCTCGACGTCCGCCCGCCAGGTGACGCCCGCCAGCCCGAGCACGTCGAAGCCCCAGTCGAGCAGCGCTCCCACCGCGCGGGTCGCGACGCCGCGGCCGCGCGCCGCCGGGTGGAGCCCGAACCCGAGCTCCGCCCACGCGCCGTCCTCGGGGCGCAGGTCGACCGTGCCGCGGTAGGAGCCGTCGACGTCGACGACGAGCGTGGCCAGGTCGCCGTCGCGCCAGCCGCGCTCGGCGTTCGCCGCGAAGGCCTCGGCGTTCACCAGCTCGTAGGTCTCGGGGATCCAGGTGAAGCGCTGCACCTGGGGGTCGCGGTGCTGCTCGACCACCGCGGCGAGCTCGGCCGGGTCGTCGGCGCGCACGGGGCGCAGGACGACGCCGCCGCCCGCGTCGAGCACCGGGGCCGGGGGGAGTGCGGGCACGGGAGCCACCGTGGCAGGTGCCCGCGCCGGCGTCTCGGCGGGCCGTCACCGGTGATCATCACTACGGTCGGGAGCATGGCCAGGAAGTCGGTGGAGGGGGCGACCTCCGCAGGGGTGTCCACCTCGCGGGAGTCGGAGCGGAAGTTCTCCCTCGGGCAGGGGGAGTCCCTCCCCGACCTGGCCGGGGCGGGTCGCGTCGCGTCCGTCGACGAGGTGGTGGCCCACGACATGGTCGCCGTCTACTACGACACCGCCGACCTGCGCCTGGCCCGCGAGGGTGTGACGCTGCGCCGTCGCGAGGGCGGCGCGGACGACGGGTGGCACCTCAAGCTGCCCGTGGGCTCCAGCACCGACCGCGACGAGCTGTCCGTGCCGCTCGCCGACGGAGGTGACCCTGCCGAGGGCACCTCGCACCCGACCGTCCCGAAGGCGCTCACCGCGCTGGTCACGGCGCTCGTGCGCATCTCGCCGCTCGGGCCGGTCGCCGAGCTGCGCACCCACCGCGAGGTCCGGGTCCTGCGCGACGCCGAGGGCCGCGCCCTCGCGGAGGCGGCGCTCGACGACGTCGAGGTCGTCGTCCCCACCGGGGCCGGCCCGGGGTCCGCGGGGGTCGTGCCCGGGCGCTTCCGCGAGCTCGAGGTCGAGCTGCTCGACGACGGCGACGACGCCGACCTCGACGCCGTCTCCGACGTCCTCGTGGCCGGTGGAGCCGTGCTCGGTGCGCAGGTCTCGAAGGCCAAGCGCGCCCTGGGTGACCCCGCCACCGCCCTGTCCGACGTGCCCGAGCCCGACGAGGTCGGGCCGCGCTCCACCGCCGCCGAGCTCGTGCGCGCCTACGCCGCCGAGCAGGTCCGGGCGCTGCGCCGCCACGACCTCGGCGTGCGCCGCGGCGAGGACGACGCCGTCCACCAGATGCGCGTCGCGGCCCGCAGGCTGCGCAGCGGGCTGCGGGTCTTCCGCCCCCTGCTCGACCAGGCCTGGGCCGACGACCTGCGCGGCGAGCTCGCCTGGCTCGCCGGTGAGCTGGGTGCCGCCCGCGACGGGGAGGTGCTCGCCGAGCGCCTGGCCGCGGCGCTGGAGGCACTGCCGGCCGAGGTCGATGCGGGGGATGCGACCCGCCTGCTGCGCGAGCACCTCGTCGAGCAGCACCGCGACGGCGAGGCCGTGGCGCTCGCGGCCCTGGGCAGCGAGCGGTACGCGGCGCTGCTCGACCGGCTCGTCGACGCCGCCACCTCTCCCCCCACCACCCCGGCCGCGGAGGGGGAGTGCCGCGAGGTGCTGCCCCCGCTGGTGCGGAAGGCGTGGAAGAAGCTGGCTCGCGAGGTGTCCGCGCTCCGGATGGCCGGCGACGACGACTCCTGGCACGACGCGCGCAAGACCGCCAAGCGCGTCCGCTACGCCGCCGAGGCGGTGGCGCCGGCGCTCGGGAAGCCCGCCAAGAGGTTCGCCAAGCAGGTGGAGCGGGTCACCGAGGTGCTGGGCCAGCACCAGGACGCGGCCGTCGCGGCGGACGTGCTGAACCACCTCGCCACCGACCGCAGCCGTGCGCTGCACCTCCCTCGCGGCGCGGCCGCGGCGGCCAAGGTCGGCTTCGCGCTCGGGTCCCTGCACGCCGCCCAGCGCGCCGAGGTCCGCGTGCTGCGCGCCGACCTGCTCGACATCTGGCCCGAGGTCTCCCACGGCGCCCACCGCTCCTGGCTCGGCTGACCCCTCCGGAGTGGCAGCCGGGCGCCTGGTTGCGGTTCCTGACCCCGCCTGGACCGCAGCCGGGCGCCTGGTTGCGGTTCGAGACCCCGAGTGACCTGCGGCGGTGTCGATCGAGGTGAGCACCTGGCAACCGCCGGTTGCCACGGATGTGACCAGGCGGAAACACCCCGCTCGTTGACTCCCCGGCATGCCACAGGGGAGCGCCGGCGGGCGCCGGGGGGTCGGGAACGGCGTCCACGACGCCCACCGCCACCTCGGGGTCCTCCCCGCGCACCCGTTCTACGGGGGGCCACCGGTCAACCCCGACACCGCGGCCGTCGCCGACGTCGACGCGCTGCTGCGGTCCCTGGACGAGGAGGGCGTGGAGCGCGCCCTCGTCATCCCCAACTACGGCGTCCCCGACGTCAGCGCGTCGTTCGCGCTCAACGAGCTGGTGCTCGAGGCCGCCGCCCGCGACGACAGGGTCCGCGCCGGCCTGTGGGTCTCACCCCGCCCGCAGGACGCCCACCTCACCGAGCGGGCGCTGGCGCTGGCGGGCGAGAGCGGCGTCGTCGCGCTGAAGACGTCGTTCCTGCTGGGCGGGCGCGCCACCGACGACGCGTGCCGGCCGCAGCTCGACGCCGTCTTCGACGCCGCGCGCCAGCACGGGCTGGTCGTCCACGTCCACACCAGCCCGGGGGCGGCCTCCGACGTCGACGAGGTCGGCGAGCTGGTGGAGCGCCACGGCGACGACGTCGCCATCCACCTCGTCCACCTCGGTGGCGGCATGAGCGGCCACATCAAGCTCATCGGGTCGCGCTTCTTCGACTGGATCGAGGCCGGCAAGCGCGTCTACACGGACACCTCCTGGGCCATCGGCTTCGCCCCGCGCTGGCTGGCCGCCGAGGTCCAGCGCCGCGGCACCGGCCACGACCGCGTGCTCTACGCCTCGGACGAGCCCTGGGGCGACGCCGCCGGAGAGCTGGCGCGGCTGCGCGCCGCTGCCGGAGACGGCGAGCTGGCCCGCCTGTGGCTCACCGAGAACGCCGCAGCCCTCTACGGCTGAGCGACCCCCACCCCACCCACCCCACCAGGAGGAGCCCGAGATGACCACCACCGCCGCCGCCACGTCCGACGAGACCGCTGCCGCCATCAAGGAGGCCGCTGAGAGGTCGAAGGCCGAGATCCAGCACCCCTCCCTGGAGAAGGGCAGCAACCTCTACGGCTCCACCAAGATCTTCCCGGACTACCAGGCCGAGCCCGGCCAGAGCTACCTCACGCTGGTGCACGGCATCGCGCACGAGTCGTCGGTGAGCTTCGTGGCGATCCTGCAGGCCACCCGCGCCCTGCGGAAGGGCTTCGACTCCGTCCTGTACTTCTACGGCCCCGGCTCCATGAACTGCATGGCCACCCGCGGCTTCCCCACCACCGGTGACTCCGCCTTCCCCGGTGAGCACAACATCAACAACAGCCTCGAGACGTTCATCGCCGAGGGCGGCACCGTCTACTGCTGCCGCTTCGGGCTGTCGCTGCACGGCCTGCGCGAGGAGGACCTCATCGCCGGGGTCATCCCCTGCCACCCGCTCGACGTCCAGGACGCGCTGATCCACTACGCCAGCAGGGGCGCCATCATCAACAGCACCTACATGGTCTGAGCAGGTGACCCCGTGAGCCTGGACACCAGGGTCGCCGTCGCCATCCGCGGCGTGCGGACCGCCTCCGGCGTGCCGGTGAACCGCCGCGGCGGCGCGGGGCCGAGCGACGACGGCCACGTCCGCCTCGGCGGGCGCGGCGCCGCGCTGCCGATCGACCCGACCAGCCCGTACCTCGTCCGCGACGGTCGGCTGCTGCGGTCCGCCGGCTGCGGCGACGACGACGCGGAGGAGGCCTGGGTCGACACCGGCCTGGAGGCCGTGGCCGTCGCGCGGCCCCGCTTCTACGACCTGGTGACCGCCGACGGCGTCCGCTACGACCAGCTGGCCCGCCTCCACGGCGCCGACGTGCTGGCCACCACGGTGGTGCAGACGTGCATCCGGTACGCCGAGGACCAGCGCTGCCGGTTCTGCTCCATCGAGGAGTCGCTGCGCGCCGGGGCCACGACCGCCGTCAAGCGCCCCGAGCAGCTGGCGGAGGTGGCCGAGGCCGCCGTCCGGCTCGACGGCGTGCGCCAGGTGGTGATGACCACGGGGACCTCCAACGGGCGCGACCGCGGCGCCCGCCACGTCGCGCGGTGCGTGCGAGCGGTGAAGGAGGCCGTGCCCGGGCTGCCGGTGCAGGTGCAGGTGGAGCCACCGGAGGACCTGGGGGCGCTCGCCGAGCTGCGGGACGCCGGGGCCGACTCCCTCGGCATCCACGTCGAGTCGCTCGACGACGACGTCCGCCGGCGCTGGATGCCGGGCAAGGCCACCGTCTCCCTGGAGCGCTACCGCGAGGCGTGGAGCGAGGGCGTCCGCCTCTTCGGCCGCAACCAGGTCTCGACCTACCTGATCCTCGGGCTGGGGGAGGACCCCGACGAGCTCGTCACCGGGGCCGCCGAGCTCGCGGCGATGGGCGTCTACCCGTTCGTCGTGCCGTTCCGGCCGATCGCCGGGACGCTCGCCGTGGACGTCGACGGCGCCCGCCCGCCGGCGCCCGAGGTGCTCGCCGACGTCACGGCCCGCGTCGCCGCTGACCTGCGTGGCCGCGGCATGCTCAGCAGCGGCCAGAAGGCCGGCTGCGCGGCGTGCGGGGCGTGCAGCGCGCTGCAGGCGGCCGGGGCATGAGCATCGGCAGCGTGCTGCTCGGCGGCCCGCCCGCCCCGGTGCGCCCCGGCGCCCCTCCGTGGTGCATCGAGGTGGCCGACGCCGACGGCGTCGCCGCCCACCGCGCGCTGCGGCGCGAGGTGTTCGTGGCCGAGCAGGGCCTGTTCGGCGCCCGTGCCGCCGAGGAGGACGCGCTCGACCACGACCCGCGCACGGTGGTCCTGGTGGCCCGCGAGCCCTCCCCGGACGGCGCGGCGGGCGGCGCGTCGACGGCGCGCGGCCGGGTGCTGGGCGGGGTGCGCCTCGCGCCCGCCGGGCAGCACCTCACCGGTGGGGTCGACGTCGGCTGGTGGGCCGGGTCGCGCCTCGCGGTGGCGCGCGGAGCCCGCGCGTCGCGCATCGGCCCGGCGCTCGTGCGGGCCGCCTGCGCCCGTGCCGAGGCGGCCGGGGCCCTGCGCTTCGACGCCACGGTCCAGGCCGCCGCCGAGCCGATGTTCCGCCGCCTCGGCTGGGAGCGCGTGCGCGACGCCGAGGTCCCGGGAGCCGAGGACGTGCCGCACGTGCTGGTGCGGTGGCCGATCGACCGGACCGCGGCGCTCCTGGAGGCCACCAAGGCCCCGCTCGGCGGGCTGCTGGCGGGGCTGCTCGCCGGCGGCGCGCACCTCGGCGACGACTCCGCGCCCGTCCCGGGCAGCGACCTCGTGGCCGCGTGCGACGCCGTCGTGCCGTCCATGGTCGAGCGCGACCCGGAGTGGGCGGGCTGGTGCGCCGCGCTCGTCAACGTCAACGACGTCGCCGCGATGGGCGCCGTCCCGGTGGGCCTGCTCGACGCCGTCGGCGCGCGCGACGCCTCCTTCGCGGCGCGCGTCCTCTCCGGCCTGCGCGCCGCGTGCGAGGCGTACGGCGTGCCGCTGCTGGGCGGGCACACGCAGCTCGGGGTGCCCGCGGCCCTGTCGGCGACGGCGCTCGGCCGGGTGCCCGCCGGGCTCGAGCCCGTGCCCGGTGGTGGTGGCCGGCCCGGGCACGCGGTGTGGCTGGCCGCCGACACCGCGGGCGGCTGGCGGCGCGGCTACGCCGGACGGCAGTGGGACTCCACCACCGCGCGCACCCCCGACGAGCTCCGCGCCCTGACTGGCGTCGTGGGGCGGACCCGGCCCGCGGCCGCCAAGGACGTCTCGATGGCCGGCGTGGTGGGCACCCTCGCGATGCTGGCCGAGGCCAGCGGCACCGGGGCGGTGCTCGACGTCGCGGCTGTGCCGCGGCCGGGGTCCGCTGCGGCGGGCGACTGGCTGACCTCCTTCCCCGGCACCGCGTTCCTCCTCACCGACGACGCCGCGCGCGACCTCGCCGCCGCAGCTCCCGAGCTGGTGGCCGTGGACGGCTTCCGCCTCGAGCGGTGCGGCGAGCTCACCGCGCGCCCCGCCTCGGCCGGTACCCCCGGCGTGCTCCTGCGCTGGCCCGACGGCGAGACCACCCCCGGCACCACCCCCGGAGGCCGCGCGACCGGCCTCGGGCCCGCCACCCCAGCAGCTCCCCCTTGGAGGTGAACCCCTGATGCTCACCGTCGCGGCGGTCTCCGCCGGATTCACGCGTGACCTCGACGCCTGCTTCGCGCAGGTCGAGAGCCTGGTCGACGACGCGCGCGAGCGCGGCGCCGGGCTGCTCGCCCTGCCCGAGGCGGCGATCGGCGGCTACCTCTCGACGCTCGGCTCCCACGGCGACGTCGCCGACCCCACCCGTCCCTCCCGCTCGCAGCCGCCCGCGCTGCGCCTCGACGGCCCGGAGGTGGCCCGGCTGCGGGCGCTCGCCGGAGACCTGGTGCTCTGCGTCGGCCTGTGCGAGCTCGCCGACGACGAGCAGGGCGGGGAGGTGCGCTACAACACCGCGGTCTGCCTCACCGGTGACGCCGTGCTGGGCACCTACCGCAAGGTGCACCAGCCCCTGGGGGAGCACCTCTCCTACGCCGCGGGCAGCGGGTTCGGCGCCTTCGAGACGCCGGTCGGCCGCATCGGCCTGCAGATCTGCTACGACAAGGCCTTCCCCGAGGCGGCCC
This sequence comes from Actinomycetales bacterium, assembly GCA_022701985.1. Classification (GTDB taxonomy): domain Bacteria; phylum Actinomycetota; class Actinomycetes; order Actinomycetales; family Quadrisphaeraceae; genus Quadrisphaera. Next base: position 10,967 of record JAKONK010000164.1, on the reverse strand, counting down.
GCGCGCTGGCCCTCGACGGCGCCCAGCTGGTGGTCAGCATGTCGGCGTGGCCGGCCTCGCGCACCGGGGCCGCGCCCGTGCTCGCCGACGACCGGTGGACCCACCGGTTCGACCTCCTCGACAGGGCCAGGGCCCTGGACAACCAGCTGTTCTGGGTGGCGTCCAACCAGGCCGGGACGTTCGGGTCGCTGCGCTACGTGGGCTCGGCCAAGGTGGTCGACCCCGGTGGTGCGGTGCTCGCCCACACCGGCACCGGACCCGGCACCGCGGTGGCCGCGATCGACCTCGACGGCGGCCTGGCCGCTGCGCGCGGGGGGATGTACCACCTGCGCGACCGGCGCCCCGACGCCTACGGCGCAGCGCTGTCGGCCTACCCGGCGCCCCTGCCCGAGCCGGTCTGGGAGCGGGCGGGGGCCGGTCGTGCCTGAGGCGGTGTTCCGCGTGCGCTGGCCCGACGGCAGCACCGACGCCTGCTACTCGCCCAGCCTGGTCGTCCACGACCACCTGGCCCCGGGGGCGGAGTACCCGGTGGCCGACTTCACCTCCCGCGTCGACGCCGCGATGGACGAGGCCTCCGAGCGGGTCCGCGCGAAGTACGGCACGGCCTGCACCAGCGCCGCCGCCACGGCCGCGGGTGTGCGCTCGCGGGCGTCGTCGTTCTCCGCCGACGGCCTCGTGCGGGTCCTGTCGATCGAGCCGCCGCTGTGAGCGGGCCGCTGGAGGGGCGCCACCTGCCCGTCGTCGTCGTCGGCGGGGGGCAGGCGGGCCTGTCGATGAGCTGGCACCTGGTGCGGGCCGGCGTGGAGCACGCCGTCCTGGAGCGCGGCACCGCCTGCCACGACTGGGCCGACCGCCGCTGGGATGCGTTCACCCTGGTCACGCCCAACTGGCAGTGCCAGCTGCCCGGGTACGGCTACGACGGCGACGACCCCGACGGCTTCATGACCCGCGACGAGGTGGTCGAGTGGCTGCGCCGCTACCCGGCGACCTTCGGGGCGCCGCTGCACGAGGGGGTCGCGGTGACGGCCCTCCGCGAGGCGCCCGGCGGCGGCTTCTCGCTGGTGACGACCGCCGGTGCGCTGACCGCCGACCAGGTGGTGGTCGCCACCGGCGGCTACCACCGGCCGGTGCTCCCCGCCGCCTCCCAGCGCCTGCCCGACGACGTCGTCCAGCTGCACTCGGCCGACTACCGCTCCCCGGAGGCGCTGCCGCCGGGCGCGGTGCTCGTGGTCGGGTCGGGTCAGTCCGGCGCGCAGATCGCCGAGGACCTCCACCTGGCTGGCCGCGGGGTCCACCTCGCGCTGGGCAGCGCCCCGCGGGTGGCCAGGCGCTACCGGGGTCGCGACTGCGTGGCCTGGCTGAACGACATGGGCGTCTACGACGTCGGCATCGAGGCGCACGCCGGCGGCCTGTCCAAGCGCGAGTCGACCAACCACTACGTCACGGGCCGCGGCGGCGGGCGCGACATCGACCTGCGGGCCTTCGCGCGCGACGGCATGCACCTGCACGGGCGGCTGGAGTCCGTCCGCGGAGCGGCGCTGCGCTTCGCGCCCACCACGGCCGCCTCGCTGGACGCCGCTGACGCGGTCGCGGAGTCCATCAAGGACGACATCGACGGGTTCATCGCCCGGCAGGGGCTCGACGCGCCGCCCGAGGCGCGGTACGTCCCGGTGTGGCGCCCGCCCGCGCCGCAGGACGAGGTCGTCGACCTCGACCTGAGCGCCGCCGGCGTGAGCGCCGTCGTGTGGGCCGTCGGCTTCCGCGCCGACTTCCGCTGGGTGCAGGTGGGCGTCTTCGACGGGACCGGGGCTCCCACGCACCGCCGCGGCACCACCGCCGTGCCGGGGCTGCACTTCCTCGGGCTCCCGTGGCTGCACACGTGGGGCTCGGGCCGGTTCGCCGGGGTCGCCCGCGACGCCGAGCACCTCGCCGAGCACGTGGTGCGGCGCGCGGCGCCGAGCCGAGCCGCCTGACCGGAGGTGACGGGCGTGCCCGACGAGGTGGTGCTGGCGGCCGTCGCCGGGCACTTCGGCCGCGACGTGCAGCGCACCCTCGTCAAGCTCGAGGGGGTGGTCGGCGCAGCCCGTGCCGCGGGAGCGCACCTGCTGGTGCTCCCGGACGCGACGATCGGCGGCTACGTGGACGACCTCGTCGACCCGGCCCCCGCCGGTGAGGACGCCCTGCCACCGGCGGTCGACCTCGACGGGCCGGAGGTCGCGCGGGTCGCCGAGCTGGCCGGTGACCTGGTGGTCTGCTTCGGCGTCAGCGAGCGCGCCGGCTCGGACGAGCAGAGCCTGCCCTTCCGCTACAACACCGCGGTCTGCGTGCACGGCGGCGCCGTCCTCGGCGTCCACCGCAAGGTGCACCTGCCGCTGGGGGAGTCGCGGGCCTACCGCGCCGGCGACCGCTTCGCGGCCTTCGACACCCCGGTCGGGCGGCTGGGCATGCTCGTCGACTTCGACAAGACCTTCCCCGAGAGCGCCCGCACCCTCGCGCTGGACGGGGCGCAGGTGCTGGCGTGCCTGTCGGCGTGGCCCGCCAGCGCCACCGAGCGGGCGGACCGGATCCGCCTGGACCGGCAGGCCCGCCTGTTCGACCTCTACGACGCCGCCCGCGCCGCCGAGAACCAGGTGTGGCTGGTCTCCTCCAACCAGACCGGCGTGCAGGGCGGACTGCGCTTCCTCGGGCAGGCGAAGGTGGTCGACCCGGCGGGTGAGGTGGTGGCGCGCACCTGGACGCAGGGCGGCATGGCGGTGGCCCCCGCCCGCGTGGCCGTGGGCGTGGAGCGCGCGCGGCGTCGCGTGCACCACCTGCGCGACAGGGTGCTGTCCGCCTACGACTGCGACCGGCCGTTCCCTGACAGCGGCGAGGACGGTGGCACCCCGTGAGGGTCTCGCTCGCCACGTACTCCACCAAGCCGCGCGGCGGAGTGGTGCACACGCTGGGGCTCGCCGAGGCGCTGGCCCGCCGCGGTCACGACGTCACCGTCTGGACGCTCGGGCGCGGCGGGGACACCACCTTCTTCCGCCGCCTCGACCCGTCCGTGCGCGTCGAGGCCGTGCCGTTCGCGCCGCTCGACGGCGAGGACGTCGGCGCGCGGATCGTCCGCTCCATCGACGTGCTCGGAGGGGCGCTCGCCCACCACCTGCGCTCGGAGCGCGCGCGGCCCGACGTGGTCCACGCGCAGGACTGCATCTCCGCCAACGCCGCCCTCGCCCCGGCGCGCGGCGCGGGCGTGCCGCTGGTCCGCACCGTCCACCACCTCGACGCCTTCACCACCCCGCAGCTCGTGACCTGCCACGACGCCGCCGTCCGCGAGCCTGACGCCCTCGTGTGCGTCTCGGCGGCCGTGGCCGCCGAGGTGGCCGACGGGTACGGGCTGTCGGCGGCCGTGATCCCCGGCGCCGTGGACGCCGATCGCTTCGCCGCCGCCGCCGCGCGCCGCGACGACCCCTCCGCGCGAGCAGCGCGCCGCGGCTGGCGCTCGCGGCTGGGGCGGTTCGTGCTCGCCGTCGGCGGTGTCGAGCCCCGCAAGGGCAGCCTCGACCTGCTGGAGGCGTGGGCGCTGCTGCGCCGCCACCGCCTCGACCTCCGCGACGTCGCGCTCGTCGTCGCCGGCGGGGAGACGCTCTTCGACCACCGCGAGTACCGCGCGGCCTTCGACGCCCGCGCGGTCGAGCTGGCGCGCGACCTCGGGGCCGCGCCCGTGGTGCTGGGGCCCGTGGACGACGGCGCGCTGCCCGCTCTCGTGGCAGCAGCCGACGCGGTGGCCTTCCCGTCGGTCAAGGAGGGCTTCGGGATGGCCCCGCTGGAGGCCCTGGCCGCCGGGGTCCCCGTGGTGGCCCGCGACCTGCCGGTGCTGCGGGAGGTGCTCGGTGCGGCCGTCCTCTACGGCGGAGGGGTGCTCGACCTGGCCGACGCCCTGGCGGCGGCCCTCGACGGCGGCGCCCCCGGCCCGTCCACCGGCCGCGCCGTCGCCGCCGGGTACGGCTGGCCCCGCGCTGCGGCTGCGCACGAGGCGTTCTACCGAGGGCTCTGACGCTGCGACCCCGCGCCGGGCGGGGCAGGGTGGAGGCGTGCCGAAGCTCGCCGAGAAGCCCATGCCCGCCGACGTCCTGGAGCTGTTCCGCAGGCCCAACCCGGCCGTGATGGCGACCGTGGCCAGGGACGGCCGCCCGGTCACGGTGGCCACCTGGTACCTCCTCGAGGACGACGGCCGCCTGCTGCTCGGCCTCGACGCCACCCGCGCACGGCTGAAGCACCTCACCGGCGACGGCCGCGTCTCGCTCACGGCGCTGGCCGAGGGCGACTGGTACACCCACGTCAGCGTCCAGGGCCGGGTGGCGGAGGTCACCGACGACGAGGGGCTCGCCGGCATCGACAGGATCAGCCGGCACTACACCGGCAGGGACTACCCCAACAGGACCAGCCCCCGCGTGCTGGTCCGGGTGGAGCTGGACACCTGGCACGGCTGGGGCGGCGCCTCCCAGGCCTGACCTCAGGTGGAGAGCAGCTGCTGCCCCAGGTAGCCGCCGTCGGGGACGCCCGGGAAGACGGCCCACACCCCGGAACCGGTGTGCTCGAGGTACTCCGACAGCGCGTCCTGGCGGGCCAGCGCCGTCTGCACCGGGATGAAGGCGGTGCGCGGGTCGCGCTGGTAGGCGAGGAAGAACAGCCCCGCGTCGAGGTGCCCCAGCCCGTCGGTGCCGTCGGTGAAGTTGTAGCCGCGGCGCAGCATCTGCGCGCCGCCGTTCGTCTCGGGGTGCGCGAGCCTGACGTGCGACGACGCAGGCAGCGACCTCGGGTCGAACGCGTCGTGCTCCCCGGCGTGCCCGAGCGGTGCCCCGGCGGCCTTGGTGCGGCCGATGACCTGCTCCTGCTCCTGCAGCGAGGTGCGGTCCCAGGTCTCGATGTGCATCCGGATGCGGCGCGCCACGAGGTAGGAGCCGCCCGCCATCCAGGCGCCCGCGCCGCCGGCGGCGTCGTCGTCGCCCTGCTGCACCCACACCTGCGCGTCGAGCGTCGCCGTGTCGGAGGCGGCGGGGTTGGCGGTGCCGTCCTTGAAGCCGAAGAGGTTGCGCGGCGTCGGCGCGGACGGGTCGACGGTGGCGGCGCGCCCGTACCCGAGCTGCGCCCAGCGCACGGCGGCGCGTCCCGCCGCGAGGCGGGTCAGGGTGCGGATGGCGTGGACGGCCACCTGCGGGTCGTCGGCGCACGCCTGCACGCACAGGTCGCCGTCGGAGCGCTCGGGCACGAGGGCGTCGGCGGGGAAGGCGGGGATGTCGACCAGGGCCGCGGGCCGGGCGGCGGCCAGGCCGAACCTGTCGTCGAACAGCGACGGCCCGGCGCCCACGGTGAGCGTGAGGCGGTTGGCGTGCAGGTCGACGGCCTCGCCGGTGTCCGACGGCGGCGCCAGGGGCGCACCACCGGAGGCTCCGCCGTCGCCCACCTCGCGGCCGGCGGTGAGGGCGACCGCAGCGGCCGTCCAGTCCTGGAGCAGCGAGACCAGCTCGTCGCGCGAGGTGGCGGTGACGTCGAAGGCGGCGAAGTGGAGGTTGGCCTGGACGTCGGTGGCGACGCCCGCCTGGTGCTCGCCGTGGAAGGGCACCACGCGCGCGCTGCCCGACCCGCTGGACGCCGCGGCGCTCGCCCCGCTGCGGTCCGCGGTGGCCACGCCGGCGGCCACGAGCCCGCCCGCGACGGCGCCCGAGCCGAGCGCGGCGAACAGCCCGCGGCGGGAGACGCCCGTCATCAGACCTGGCCCGCGGCTGCGGCGCCGAGCTGCGACAGGGGCTCCGACAGCGCGTCGACCACGCGGGCCAGCTCGCGGCGCTGGTCCTCGGTGACGGTGTCGTAGGAGGCGTAGCCGCCCGGGGTGCTCGCGTCGGCGTACGGCGCCAGCGCCGCCTGCACCGCGGCGAACTGCGCGGTCAGCTCGGTGACCAGCTGCGGGTCGTTCTGCTGCACGACCGGCGTGAGCACCGCGAACGCCTCCTGCGCACCGTCGACGTTCCCCTTGAAGTCGACCAGGTCGGTGTGGCTGAACGCCTCCTCCTCACCGGTGATCTTGCCGGTCGCCACCTCGTCGAGGAGCTCCTTGGCGCCGTTGCCGATGGAGGTGGGCGTGATGGCGGCGTTGGGCACGCGCTGGGAGAGCTCCTGCACGTCGAGCAGCAGCTGGTCGGCCACGGGGACCACGGCCGCCAGGTCCTCGCCGGTCCACAGCGCCTTCTCCAGGCGGTGCCAGCCCGTGAACTGCTGGCCCGCCTCGAGGTCGGCCTCGCGCACGTCCATGCGGGGGTCGAGGTCGCCGAAGCTCTCGGCCACCGGCTCCACCGACTCCCACCCGACGCGGGAGGGGGCGTACAGCGACTGCGCCGTCGTCCGGTCGCCGGCGGCGACGGCGTCGCGCAGCTGCTGCACGAGCGGCACCGTCGCGTCGGCCTGCTGCTGCACGTAGGCGCGGTAGGCGTCGACGGCCGTCTGCTCCGCGGCGGTGAGCTCCGAGGAGCCGCCGGTCACCGCGACGGTCTGGCGGATGCCGTCGCCGACCATGCCGGGCTTGCACGCCACCTGGTACTGGCCCTCGGTCAGGTCGACGGTGAGGTCGTAGCTGGTGCCGGGGCCGATGTTCTCCTTCTCGGTGACGATGCGGTCGCCGTCGTAGACGTAGACCTCGGTCACCTGGCTCCCGGCGTTGGTGATCGAGAACGTGGTCACGCCGCCGGGCAGGTCCGTCTCCGCCACCTCGCAGGCGGAGTCGGTGGCGTTGACCGCGACCGCGGCGTCGGCACCGCCGCCGGAGGCGCCGTCGGTGGCCGCGGCGGACGACGAGGGCGCGTCGACCAGGGCGCCGCACGAGGCGAGCGGCAGCACGGCGAGCGGGGCGAGGGGGAGCAGCAGCAGGCGGGCGCGCGAGAGCACGGTCACTCCAGGGTCCAGGGGGGCCGCGGCGGGCCGGCGTCGACGACCGCGGTCGGGGGGCAGGGGTGGGTCAGGCGCTGACGGAGCGCAGGGGCCGGGTGGCCGCGGGGGCCGCCGGGCGGCGCCGCGGCCGCAGGTACAGCGCGAGCACGGGCACGACGTACGCCGTCCACGCGACCGCCTGCGCCCAGGTGGTGGCGGGGGAGAAGTTGAGGACGCCCTTGAGCAGCGCGCCGTACCAGCTCGACGGCGGCACCTGGGTGCTGACGTCGAACGCGAGGGCGTGCAGGCCGGGCAGCACGCCCGCCTCCTGCAGGTCGTGCACGCCGTAGGCGAGCACCCCGCCCGCGACGACGACGAGCGCCGCGCCCGTCCACGCGAAGAACCGGCGCAGGTCGATCTTGAGCGCCTGGCGGTACAGCGCCCACCCGAGCGCGACGGCGACGGCGAGGCCCAGCAGGGCCCCGACCAGCGGCTGCCAGGTCTGCCCCGTGGCCTGCCCGGCGGCCCAGACGAAGAACACCGTCTCGAGGCCCTCGCGGCCGACGGCGAGGAAGGCGGTCAGGGCGACCGCGAACCCGCTGACGCCGACCGCGGTGCGCATCCTGTCGGTGAGGTCGGTGGCGAGGCTGCGCCCGGCGCGCCGCATCCAGAAGACCATCCAGGTCACGAAGGCCACGGCGACGATGGACAGGGTGCCGCCCAGCAGCTCCTGCGCCTCGAAGGTCAGGGCCTTGGCGGCCACGGCCAGCGCGACGGCCACGGACACCGGCAGCACGACGGCGAGCGCCACGCCCCAGCGGACGGCGCCGAGGCGGTCGCGGCGACCGGTCTTGACCAGGAAGGCCACGAGGATCGAGACCATGATCGTGGCCTCGAGGCCCTCGCGGAGGCCGATCAGGAAGTTGGCGATCACAGCGGGTCCTTCGTGCTCACCGGACGCGGCGGCGTGATCGCCACCGTGTGAGGCGAGCCTAACCTGGGTCGGCATCACCCCAGGTCAAGAGCGGGTAAAGGTTCTCCGCTCCCGGTGTGCGGCACGTCACGGCCCCGCGGGCGGGGTGCGACGCCGGGCGTCAGCCGGCCAGGGCCCGGGCCAGCAGGCCCGCCGTGAGCTCGCGCTGCCAGGGGCGCGCTCCCGCGGCGGCGAGCACCGCGGCGACGTCGTCCTCGCCGGCGCCTTCGGCCGGGGGCTGCCAGCACAGGCGCCGCACGGTGTCGGGGGAGAGCAGGTTCTCCACCGGCAGGCGCAGCTCCTCCGCCAGCTCCGTCAGCGCCGCACGGGCCCGGGTGAGCCGCTCGGCGGCCTCCGGGTCGCGGTCCTTCCAGGCGCGCGGCGGCGGCGGGCCCTCGTGCGGCAGGGAGTGCGGCGGCAGCTCGGCCTCGGGCAGGGCCCGGGCGCGGTCGAGCGCGTCCATCCAGCGGGTGCCCAGGCGGCGGTTGGCCGGACCCGAGAAGACCGGCAGGGCGGCCAGGTCGCGCGCGGAGGTGGGCATCGCCTGCGCGGCGGCCACGACGGCGCGGTCGGGCAGGATCCGCCCGGGAGCGGTGTCGCGCTTGCGGGCGAGCTCGTCGCGGGAGAGCCACAGCTCGCGCACGGCGGCCAGCTGGCGGCGCTGGCGCACGGCGTGCAGCCCGGAGACCCGGCGCCAGGGGTCGGTGCGCGGCGGCGTCGGCGGGGCGTCGCGCACGGCGGCGAACTCCTGCCGGGCCCACTCGAGCTTGCCCTGGTCGGCGAGGTCGGCGGCGAGCGCGTCGCGCAGGTCGACCAGCAGCTCCACGTCGAGCGCGGCGTACAGCAGCCAGGGCTCGGGCAGCGGCCGCGTGGACCAGTCGACGGCGGAGTGCTCCTTGGCCAGGCGCACCCCCAGCAGCCGCTCGACGACGGCGCCCAGCCCCACCCGCTCGTACCCCGCGAGGCGGCCGCCGAGCTCGGTGTCGAAGAGGTCACCGCCCGGGCGCAGACCCACCCCCGCCAGGCAGGGCAGGTCCTGGTTGGCGGCGTGCAGCACCCACTCGGCTCCTCCCATCGCGGTCTGGAGCGCGCCGAGGTCGGGCAGGGCCTGCGGGTCGACGAGCCAGGTGCCGGACCCGGCGCGGCGCAGCTGCACCAGCTGGGCGTCCTGGCCGTAGCGGTAGCCGGAGGCGCGCTCGGCGTCGACGGCGACCGGGCCCGACCCCGCCGCCAGGGCGTCGGCGGCCCGCTCGAGCGCCTCGGGGGTGTCGACCACCGGGGGCAGCCCGTCGGCGAGGGTCGACAGCAGCGGCAGCTCCGGGGGCTCGGGCTGCTGGAGCGCCGCCGGCTGCTCGCCCGCCTGCGCGGGCGTGGGGGCCCCGGGCACGACGGCGGCCCCGGAGTCGCCCCCGCTGTCGGGGGCGTCCGGGGCCGGGTCGTGGTCGTGCGCCGAGCTGCTCATCGCCGCTCATCATCGCTCACCCGCGGGTCACCCCGCGAGCAGCGGCCGGTGGGGCCGCTGGTGGGGGCCTCAGGCGATGACGCCGGCCCGCAGCGTGATCAGCACCATCTCGGCGCGGTCACCCGTGCCGAGCTTGCGGGCGATGCGCGCGAGGTGGCTCTTCACGGTCAGGGCCGACAGGCCCAGCTCCTCGCCGACCTCGCGGTTCGAGCGGCCGTCGGCCACCAGCTGCAGCACCTCGACCTCGCGGGCCGAGAGGCTGGACAGCCCGTCCGGCGTCGAGGGGACGACCGGCGCCTCGGTGCCGCGCGCCGCCGTCGAGAGGAAGCAGCGCACACCGGAGCCGAGCGCGGAGCGCACGGTCCAGGGGTCCTCGGAGGTCGAGACCACCACCGCGCGGGTCCAGCCCGCGGCGCGCAGGTCGCGCGCCAGGGCCACGCCGGCGCCGTCCTGCAGCCCGGCCTCGATGACGCACAGGTCGCCCTGGTGGTGCACCGCCGCGCGGCGCGCCTCGGTCACCGAGCTGGCGGCGACCACGTCGCTGGCGCCCAGGGCGCGCAGCACGCGGACGGCCACCTCCCGGGCGGCCAGGTCCTGCACCGCCACCAGCGCCGTCGTCCTGCGGCCGCGCACGGGTGCTCCCGGCTGCGGTGCGCGCTCGAGCGAGCGCTCCTCCACCGTCGTGGTCGTCATCCCTGACCTCCTGCGTCCTGGCGCACCGCGGTCCGGGTGCGTCCTTGCAGGGGGTATCGGCCACCCGGGGGAGCACTTGACCCGTTCGGGGGAGGTACCTCGACCGGCCCAGTCGCCGTCAGCGGGGCGTCAGGCGCGGCGGGGCAGCCGGGCCACGCCCGGAGGCAGCGGCGCGAGGCCCGCCGCGGCGCCCAGCAGCTGCGCCCACGCGAGCAGGGCCGCGACGGCTCCGGCGGGGGCGTCGTCGGCCGGTGGGCTGAAGGACGCCCGCACCTCCAGCTCGCCGTCGACCGGCCGCGCCGCCAGCTGGCCGAAGGAGTGCGACGTCGAGCGGGTCACCGTGCCGCCCAGGGAGCGGGTCGGCAGGCCGTGGTCGTCCAGGGCCTCGACCAGCCAGCTCCAGCCCACCTCGGCGAGCATCGGGTCGGCGGCGTCCTCGTCGGCAGGGGTGCAGCGCGCGAGCACCACCACGCGCCACGGCCCGTCCCAGCCCTCCTGGCCGGCCGGGTCGTGCAGGACGACGAAGCGGCCCTCGGCGACGTCGTCGCCGGCCTCGTCGAGCACGTCGGCCGACAGCGCCACCGACCACGGCGCGAGCCGCGACGGGCCGGGCACCTCCTCGAGCACCACCTCGGGGCGCAGCGCGGTGGCGCGGAGGCGCTCGACGACCTCCGCGAAGGCGGGCGGGGGCGCCGGGGTGCCGCCGCGGCCGCCCCCGCCGGCCCTTCCGTCGGCATGAGCGTCCATGGGTGCATCCTCGCCCATCGGGCGGCTGCGGGGGATCGGGGAGGATGGTGCGGTGACCCTCCCGCCCCTGCTGGCCGCCGCGCGCCGCGAGCCGGTCTCCCGCACGCCCGTCTGGTTCATGCGCCAGGCGGGGCGCTCCCTGCCCGAGTACCGGGCGGTGCGCGAGGGCGTCCCGATGCTCCAGGC
>JAKONK010000094.1 GCA_022701985.1 Actinomycetales bacterium | reverse complement strand
CGATCCGCGACTTCACGCCCGAGCAGCTGCACGCGCTGCTGCACTCCGAGCCGACGAAGGTGAAGGTCGAGGGCGTCAACCTCACCTTCACCGGGCTCGTCCCCTCGATCCAGAAGTCGTTCCTGTCCAAGGACGTCGAGGGCATGCAGCCGCACGTGCGCGCGTTCGTGGAGCGGGCCGTCACCTTCAGCACCTGCCCGGACTGCGGGGGCACCCGCCTCAACGAGCTGGCGCGGTCGTCGGAGGTGGCCGGGCTGTCCATCGCGGAGGTGTGCGCGATGCAGGTGAGCGACGTGGCGACCTGGGTGCGCGAGCTGCGCGCCTCCCCCGCCTCCCGGACCGTGGCGCCCCTGCTCGACGGCCTGCAGGACACCCTCGACGCCTTCACGCGCATCGGTCTGGGCTACCTCAGCCTCGACAGGTCCTCGGGGACCCTGTCCGGCGGTGAGGCGCAGCGCGTCAAGCTCATCCGGCACCTCGGGTCGGCCCTGACCGACGTGACCTACGTCTTCGACGAGCCCACCGCGGGGCTGCACCCGCACGACGTCGGCCGCATGAACGAGCTGCTGCTGCAGCTGCGCGACAAGGGCAACACCGTGCTCGTGGTCGAGCACGAGCCCGAGGTGATCGCCGTGGCGGACCACGTGGTCGACCTGGGCCCGCGCGCCGGCAGCGCCGGCGGCCAGGTGGTCTTCGAGGGGACCGTCGAGGGGCTGCGCGCCAGCGGCACCCTCACCGGCCAGCACCTCGACGACCGGGCCCGGCTCAAGGAGACGACCAGGACGCCGACGGGTGCCCTCCGGGTGCGCGGCGCGAGGACCCACAACCTGCGAGGCGTCGACGTCGACGTGCCGCTCGGGGTGCTCTGCGTGGTGACGGGGGTCGCCGGGTCGGGCAAGAGCTCGCTGGTCCACGGCGCGGTGTCACCGCTGGAGGGCGTGGTGACGGTCGACCAGGGCGCCATCCGCGGCTCGCGGCGGTCCAACCCGGCCACGTGCACGGGGCTGCTGGAGCCCGTCCGCAAGGCCTTCGCGAAGGCGAACGGCGTCAAGCCCGCGCTGTTCAGCCCCAACTCGGAGGGCGCCTGCCCCGCCTGCGGCGGCGCGGGGGTCATCTACACCGAGCTGCCGACCTCGGGCACGGTCACCACGACCTGCGAGGAGTGCGAGGGGCGGCGGTTCATGGCGTCCGTCCTGGAGCTGACGCTCGGCGGTGCGCGCGAGGAGGGCGGGCGCGACATCGGCGAGGTGCTCGCCATGCCCGTTACCGACGCCCTGGCGTTCTTCTCCGCGGGCCCCTCGAGGGTCCCGGCGGCCGCGGCGGTGCTCGAGCGGATGGTCGACGTGGGGCTGAGCTACCTGACGCTGGGACAGCCGCTCACGACGCTGTCGGGCGGCGAGCGCCAGCGGCTCAAGCTGGCCGTGCACATGGGCGAGCGGGGCAGCACCTACGTGCTCGACGAGCCCACCACGGGCCTGCACCTGGCCGACGTCGCCCAGCTGCTGGGCCTGCTCGACAGGCTCGTCGACTCCGGCCGGTCGGTGGTGGTGGTCGAGCACCACCAGGCGGTCATGGCCCACGCCGACTGGGTCATCGACCTGGGGCCGGGGGCCGGTCACGACGGCGGGCGCGTGGTGTTCGAGGGGACGCCGGCAGCCCTCGTGGCCGACCGGTCGACGCTGACCGGGCAGCACCTGGCCGACTACGTGGGCGCCTGACGCAGACCGCCCCCACCGCAGGTGCGGTGGGGGCGGTCGGGTGTCGAGCGGGCGTCAGGCGGTGGCGTCGCCTGCGGCGCGCGGCGCCGGCAGGGCGGTCTCGGCGGGCGCGACCGACTCCAGCAGCGCCATGACCTCGGCGGCGCGGTAGCGGCGGTGGCCGCCCAGGGTGCGGATCGAGGTGAGCTTGCCGGCCTTGGCCCAGCGCGTCACGGTCTTCGGGTCGACCCGGAACAGGGCGGCGACCTCGGACGGCGTGAGCAGCGTCTGGGCGCTGGGCGCGGCGGGTGCCGGAGCGGCCTCGACTGCGGCGTCGGCGGCGAGACCCCCGGGGGAAGTGGTCTGGATCGTCGTCATGGCGTCTCCCTCGTCGTCCGGCACCGCAGCGCGCGTGCTCCACGGACGTCGTAGGAGGATCGTCCGACATGTCCGACCCGTACCGCCATAGCCCGATAGGACCATCACCAGGCCCCCCGGGACACCACCCGAGGACCAGTCCGGACCGTTCGGACAGGTCGCCCCGGAGCGGTGCGATCGGCCCAGCAGCACCTCAGAGCCCTCCGAACGGGCGATCCGGACCTCTCGGGCGCTCGCGGACGGCCCCCGGGTCGCCGTCAGGTGCGGCTCGACGGCGTTCGACCTGTATCGTGGAAGCCATCTAGAGCCGGTAGCTCCGGGGCCGCCCACTGGGCCTGTCCCGGCACGACGCATAAGGGGGTCGACGCCATGGGGCGCGGCCGTCAGAAGGCCAAGCAGACGAAGGTCGCTCGGGAGCTGAAGTACTCCAGCCCGAACACCGACCTCACGGCGCTGCAGCGAGAGCTCGGGGGCGGTGCCCCACCTGTGTGGGCCAACCCCGAGCCGTCGTCCGAGAAGGACGACGACGAGGGGTACGACCCCTACTACGACGACTGGTCTCCGCGCTCGCGCTGACACCTGGTCGTCCTGGGCGAGCCTCCCCCCGGGGCCACCCGGCCCACCGGGCTCACCGGGGGTGCTCTCCCAGCAGGCGAACGCCGCCGCCGTCCACGCCCTTCGAGCCGCGGACGGCGGCGGCGTCGTCGTCCCTGCGAGCGGTGACGGAGCCAGCGACCCAGCTGCGGACGCCCGCAGCGGTCAGCACCGCGACGGTCTCGTCAGCGGAGCCCGCGTCGACCAGGGCGACCATGCCGACGCCCTGGTTCCAGGTGCCCTCGGCGCTGGCCCTGTCGACGCCGCCGACCTCGGCGAGGGCCGTGAAGACCGGCAGGGGCGACCAGGTCGTGCGGTCGACCTCGGCGTCCAGGTGCGCCGGGAGCACGCGGGCGAGGTTCGAGGCCAGCCCGCCCCCGGTGACGTGGGAGAAGGCGTGGAGCTGCTCGCCGAGCCGGTCGGCCAGGGCCAGGCACGGGCGGGTGTAGAGCGCCGTGGGCTCCAGCAGCTCCTCACCGAGCGTGCGCCCCAGCTCCGCGACGTGACGGTCGTACGTCCACCCGGCGTCGGCGACGATGCGCCGGACGAGGGAGTACCCGTTGGAGTGCAGGCCGGAGCTGGCCATCGCCACGACGACGTCGCCCTCGCGGACGCGGTCGGGGCCCAGCAGCGCATCGGCCTCGACCACGCCGGTGGCGGCGCCGGCGACGTCGTACTCGTCGGGGCCCAGCAGGCCGGGGTGCTCGGCGGTCTCGCCGCCGACCAGCGCGGCGCCGACCTCCTCGCACGCGCGGGCGATGCCGCCGACCACCTCGGCGATGCGCTCGGGCACCACGCGGCCGCAGGCGATGTAGTCGGTCATGAACAGGGGGCGGGCGCCGCAGACGACGAGGTCGTCGACGACCATCGCCACGAGGTCCTGGCCGATGGTGCCGTGGAGGTCGAGCGCCTGGGCCACGGCGACCTTGGTGCCGACCCCGTCGGTGCTCGTGGCGAGCAGCGGGCGGCGGTAGCCCAGGAGGGCGCTGGCGTCGAAGAGCCCGGCGAAGCCGCCGGTCCCGCCGACCACCTCGGCGCCCTGCGTGCGGGCGACGGCCTCGCGCATGAGGACGACGGCGCGGTCACCCGCCTCGACGTCGACGCCGGCGGCGGCGTAGGCGGAGGGCGCGCTGGAGGTGCTGGTCACGAGGAGCTCCTGGCGTGGAGGGGGCGGACGGGGCCTGCGGGGCCGGAGGACGAGGGGGGCGCCGGGCTCACTGCTGGCCGGCGGGCGCCGGCGCGGTGGAGCCGAGGTCTCCGCGGTCGATGGCGACGCCGAGCGGGAGCTCCTCCTGGCCGCGCAGCTGCTCGCCCGGAGCGGGCTCACCGGCCATCCGCAGCGCCGGGCGGCCCTCGTCGGGCACGCCGGCGGGGTAGGTGCCGGTGAAGCAGGCGGTGCACAGGCGGTCAGCGGGCTGCCCGCTGGCCGCGACCATGCCGTCGAGGGAGATGTGGCCGAGGGAGTCCGCGCCGAGGCTGTGGCGGACCTCCTCCACGCCGAGGCCGGAGGCGATGAGCTCGGCGCGGGTGGCGAAGTCGATCCCGTAGAAGCAGGGCCACTGCACCGGCGGCGAGGAGATGCGCACGTGCACCTCGGCGGCCCCGGCCTCGCGCAGCATCCGCACCAGGGCGCGCTGGGTGTTGCCGCGGACGATCGAGTCGTCGACGACGATGAGCCGCTTGCCGGCGATGACCTCGCGCAGCGGGTTGAGCTTCAGCCGGATGCCCAGCTGGCGGATGGTCTGGTTGGGCTGGATGAAGGTCCGGCCCACGTAGGCGTTCTTGACCAGGCCCTGCCCGTAGGGGATGCCCGACTCCTGGGCGTAGCCGATCGCCGCCGGCGTGCCCGACTCCGGGGTGGGGATCACCAGGTCGGCCTCGACGGGGTGCTCGCGGGCCAGGCGGCGGCCCATCTCGGCGCGGGCGGCCTGGACGCTGCGCCCGGCGATCGTGGTGTCGGGGCGGGCGAGGTAGACGTACTCGAAGACGCAGCCGCGGGGCGTGGCGGGCGCGAAGCGCGAGAAGCGCAGCCCGTCGGCGTCGATGGTCACCAGCTCGCCGGGCTCGACCTCGCGCACGAAGGAGGCGCCGACGATGTCGAGGGCGGCGGTCTCGCTGGCCACCACCCAGCCGCGCTCGAGGCGGCCCAGCACCATCGGGCGCACGCCGTGGGGGTCGCGGGCGGCGTAGAGGGTGGTCTCGTCCATGAAGACCAGCGAGAAGGCCCCGCGCAGCAGCGGCAGCACCTCCAGGGCGGTGGCCTCCAGGGTGCGGTCGGGGTCACCGGCGAGCAGCGCCGTCACCAGTGCGGTGTCGGTGGTGTTGCCGCGGGCGACCTCGCCCGCGTCGGGCTCGCCGCGCGCCTCGGCCCGCTCGGCCACGAGGCGGCGCAGCTCGGAGGTGTTGGTGAGGTTGCCGTTGTGCGCGAGGGCGACGGTGCCCGCGGCGGTGGCGCCGAGGGTGGGCTGGGCGTTCTCCCAGCGGCTCGCGCCGGTGGTCGAGTACCGCGTGTGGCCGATGGCCACCGAGCCCTTCAGCGCCTCGAGCGACGCCTCGTCGAAGACCTGGGACACCAGTCCCATGTCCTTGTACACGAGGATCTGCTCACCGCTGCTCGCAGCGATGCCGGCGCTCTCCTGGCCGCGGTGCTGCAGCGCGTAGAGACCGAAGTAGGTGAGCCGCGCGACGTCCTCGCCGGGTGCCCAGACACCGAAGACGCCGCAGGCGTCTTGGGGGCCCTTCTCACCGGGGAGGAGGTCGTGGCTGAGTCGTCCGTCGGGGCGGGCCACGCGTCCATGGTCCCACAGCCCGGGGGTCAGTCGTGCGGGCGCGACCGCCGGTCGAGGGCGATGCCGGCGACGACGGACACGAGTGCGCCCACCAGGGCGCCCAGGAGGCCGAGCGCGACCACGAGGTAGCCGAGCGCAGCGGCGTAGCCGTACTCGCTCGCCGGCTCGCTGTACGTCAGCACGAGGGCCAGCAGCGCGCCCAGCACCGCCCCACCGACGATGAAGACGCCGTATCGGGGGCTGCGCCGCACGGTGACCCGGCGCGGCGGCTCGGGCCGCTGCCGCGGGTGCTGGCCGGGGTCCTGGCTCACGCGGCGCCCGCCGGGACGAGGGGCAGCAGCGACGACAGGTCAGCGCGGCCGCCGCTGGCGCGCACCCGGCCCTCGGCCACCGCCTGCGCCCACGTGAGGTCGCCGGAGGCCAGGGAGAGCCAGGTGGAGGCGTCGGTCTCCACGACGTTGGGCGGGGTCCCCCGGGTGTGCCGGGGGCCCTCCACGCACTGGACGACGCCGTGCGGCGCGACCCTCACCTCGACGCTGTGCCCGGGAGCGCGCTCGGCGAGGTCCTCGAGGGTCGAGCGGACGGCGGTGGCGGTGGTGGCGCGGTCGGCGGCGGCGGGATCGGCGCGGTAGCGGGCGAGGGCCTCGCGGCCGGCCGCGGGGTCGGTGCGACGACGGGCAGGCACCCGCCCATCCTCCCACCGCGGCGCACGGCCCGTCGCAGGAGACGGACCAGGGGTGACGCCGAGCACAGGCCGGGCGGGAGGAGTGTCCGCCCCACCCCCGTGATCATGGGATCCACGCACATCCCCGGCCGTGATCATGGGATCCACGCACGCTCACCACGCCCGCCGGCGGATGCGCGGCGCCGCCCCGAGCAGCTCACCGATCTCGCGCTCGAGCTGCATCGACGCACCCAGCACGGCGCCCTTGCGGACGGACAGGAAGCGCCAGCCGTGCTCGCGCTCGAGCCGGAGCCGCCTGGCGTCGTCCGCCGCCTGCTGCTCGGGGCCGTGGAACTCCTCCCCGTCGTACTCGACCCCTTTGCGGACCTCGCGCCACCCGAGGTCGAGCCGGTCCGCCCCCGGACGGGGTCCGGGGACCCAGATCTGCGGCAGCGGTCTCGGGAACCCCGCGTCCAGGACCCTGAGCCTCAGCCACGACTCCCCGTACGACTCGGCGTCGGGCTCGACGTGCTGGATCAGGTACCGGGCGCGCCCGACCCAGCGGTCGCCGCGGAACTCCTCGATCCGCAGCAGCAGCACGTCGGGGTCCACCAGGCCGAGCCGCGCCATCCTGTCGAGGACGGCCAGCGCCATCGGCGGCGACAGGTAGCGGGCGCAGTCCAGCGCCGTCCGCTCCGGCGAGGTGACAAGCACGCCACCGACGTCCACGACGTCGCCGTCGGGCAGCGGCGCCTCGTAGATCGAGACCCCCGACCAGCGAGGGGTGCGGTTGGCGGCCGGGACCAGGCCCTGCAGCCCGACGGGTCGCTCGCCACGGCCGGGGCCGCGGGGGTCGACCCCGTGGACCACCGCGGCGAGACCGCGACAGGCGACGACGTGCGCGGGGAGCACCAGCGACGCCGCGCGTGCGACGGCTAGCGGGTCTCCGAGGCGGGCAGACGGCACGTAGGCGCCCCGCACCACCTCGAGCACGTCACCGCTGGCCAGGGCCGCCGCGAGCCAGCGCTTGCTGAGACCGAGCGCCTCCAGCTCGCGGAACGCGAAGACCGGCAGGAGCTCGGGGGCGGGCGGGAGGCGCTGGACCACGCCGCCAGCCTGGCCCAGCTGTGGATCACGTCGCTGACGTCATCCACAGGAACAGGTGTTCGCAACGCCCATGATCACGGGTGTTCGCGTGCGTGACGTCCATGATCACGGCCGCTGGTGTGCGCAGCGGCCATGATCACGGACGGGGGTCAGGAGCCGAAGGCGGCGGGGAGCGTGCCGGCGTGGGTGGCGCGCAGCTCGGACAGCGGCAGCGAGAACAGCGGGGCGTCGTCGGCGGAGACGTCCAGCGAGGGCGCCTCGCCGTCGGCCTCCACCCCGTCGGTCACGCCGATGCGCAGGTGCGCCAGCCCGCGGGCGGTGCACATGTCGGTGAAGCGCACCTCCTCCTCGCGGGGGACGGCGCACAGCACGCGCCCGGCCGACTCGCTGAACAGCGCGGTGGCGACGTCGACGCCGTCGCGCTCGCACAGCTCGCCCAGCCACACCCGGGCGCCGACGCCGCGGCGCAGGCACCCCTCGACGAGCGCCTGGGCGAGGCCGCCCTCGGACAGGTCGTGGGCGGCGTCGACGAGCCCGTCGCGCGAGGCGTTGACCAGCACCGAGCCGAGCACCTTCTCGTGCGCGAGGTCGACCGCGGGGGGCAGGCCGCCCAGGTGCTCGTGGACCACCCAGGCCCACTCGGAGCCGGAGAGCTCCTCGCGGGTGGCCCCGAGCAGGAACAGCTGCTGGCCGGGCAGGGCCCAGCCGGAGGGGGTGCGGCGGGCGACGTCGTCGATCACGCCGAGCACCCCGACGACCGGCGTCGGGTGGATCGGCTCGTGGCCGGTCTGGTTGTAGAAGCTGACGTTGCCGCCGGTCACCGGGACGCCGAGCTCGGCGCACCCGTCGGCCAGGCCCGTCACGGCCTCCGAGAACTGCCACATCACGCCCGGGTCCTCGGGGGAGCCGAAGTTCAGGCAGTCGGTGACGGCCAGCGGCGTGGCCCCGGCGGTCGAGACGTTGCGGTACGACTCCGCGAGGGCCAGCTGGGCGCCGGCGCGCGGGTCGAGGTGGGCGAAGCGGCCGTTGGCGTCCAGGGAGACGGCGACGCCGAGGCCGGTGGACTCGT
The DNA here is from genome assembly GCA_022701985.1 of Actinomycetales bacterium. Taxonomy (GTDB): domain Bacteria; phylum Actinomycetota; class Actinomycetes; order Actinomycetales; family Quadrisphaeraceae; genus Quadrisphaera. The sequence goes on along the minus strand of JAKONK010000094.1, from coordinate 2,106 downwards.
CGACGCGGACCACGCCGGCGTCGTCGGGCATGGCCAGCGCGGTGTTGCCGAGGACGTACCGGTCGTACTGGTCGGTGATCCAGGCGCGGCTGCAGAGGTTGGGCGAGCCGACCAGCTGCAGCACCTGGGCGCGGACCTCGTCACCGGTGGTGGGACGGGGCAGGGCCTCGGCCGGGTCGGCCTGGAGCACGTCCATGTCGGCCGGGCGGGCCCAGGGGCGCACGTACACGGGGCCCTCGTGGGCGACGGTGCGCGGGGGGACGTCGACGACGGTCTCGCCGTGCCAGGTGACCTGCAGGCGACCGGTGCCGGTGACCTCGCCGATGACGACGGCCTCGACCTCCCACTTCGCGGTGACGGCCATGAAGGCCTCGAGGTGGGCCGGCTCGACGACGGCCATCATGCGCTCCTGCGACTCGCTCATGAGGACCTCCTCCGGGCGCAGGGAGGGGTCGCGCAGGGGCACCTCGTCGAGGCGGATCGCCATGCCGCCGTCACCGGCGGAGGCCAGCTCGGAGGTGGCGCACGAGAGGCCGGCACCGCCGAGGTCCTGGATGCCGGCCACGACGCCGGCGTGGAAGAGCTCCAGGCAGCACTCGATGAGCAGCTTCTCGGCGAAGGGGTCGCCGACCTGCACCGCGGGGCGCTTGGAGGGGCCGCCGTCACCGGGGACGCCGTCGAAGGTCTCCGACGCGAGCACCGAGACGCCCCCGATGCCGTCGCCGCCGGTGCGCGAGCCGAACAGCACCACGAGGTTGCCCTCGCCGGTGGCGTTGGCCAGGTGGATGTCCTCGTGGCGCATCGTGCCGACGCACAGCGCGTTGACCAGCGGGTTGCCCTGGTAGACGGCGTCGAAGACGACCTCGCCGCCGATGTTGGGCAGGCCCAGGCAGTTCCCGTACCCGCCGACGCCGGCGACCACGCCGGGGACGACGCGGGCGGTGTCGGGGTGGTCGATCGCGCCGAAGCGCAGCGAGTCCATGACCGCCACCGGGCGGGCGCCCATCGCGAGGATGTCGCGGACGATGCCCCCGACCCCGGTGGCCGCGCCCTGGTGGGGCTCGACGTAGCTCGGGTGGTTGTGGCTCTCGACCTTGAAGGTGACCGCCCAGCCGTCGCCCACGTCGACGACGCCGGCGTTCTCACCGATGCCGACGAGGAGCTTCTCGCGCATCTCGTCGGTGGTCTTGGTGCCGAACTGGCGCAGGTGCGTCTTCGACGACTTGTAGGAGCAGTGCTCGCTCCACATCACCGAGTACATCGCCAGCTCGCACGTCGTGGGACGGCGGCCGAGGGCGGCGCAGATGCGCTCGAACTCGTCGTCCTTCAGACCCAGCTCTCCGTAGGGGAGCTCGTGGTCAGGGGTCGCAGCGGCGTGGTCCACCGTGTCGAGCAGGCTCACGGGGTCAGAGCCTAGTGAGGCCGGGACGGTGCCCGGGACGCCGCTGGTCGCGCGGGGGTCATCGCGCCGGGCGGGGGCTGTCCTCGCCACCGAGCACGCCGTCGCGGCGCAGCGCCGCCAGGCCGCGGGCGGCGCTGCTGCGCACGGTGGCGGGGGCCATGCCGAGCAGGGCGGCGATCTCCGCGTCGGGCAGCTGCTCGTAGTACCGCAGCACCAGCACCGCCCGGTGGCGCGCGGGCAGGCGCCGCAGGGCCGTGAGCAGCGCGTCGCGGTCACCGCGCTGGGTGGCGCCGTCGTCCAGCGCTCCGGCGCCGTCCTCGGGGAGCTCGGCCGGCTCGACCGCGCGCTCGCGGCGCGTGGAGGCGCGCCGCCAGAACGACATCGCCTGGTTGACGAGCATCCGGTTGACGTAGGCGGCGGGGTCCGCGGCGGCGCTGACGCGGTCCCAGCTGACCAGGGCCTTGGCGAGCACCTCCTGCACGAGGTCCTCCGCGTCGGACTCCGAGCGCACGAGGCCGCGGGCCATCGACAGCATCGGGCCGCTGCGGGCGGCCACCAGCTCCTCGAAGCCCGCGGCGTCGGCGGCGCGGGGCCGCCGGAACAGGGAGGTGGTGCTCACGGGGCCCGCGCCGGGATGGTGCTGGTGCCCCCGCTGGCCCGCTCCAGGGCCGTGCGGGCGGTGCCGACCAGCTGGTCGAGGGCGG
>JAKONK010000092.1 GCA_022701985.1 Actinomycetales bacterium | reverse complement strand
GGGCCCGCCGCTTCGTGGTGGACGCGCTGGCGGGCGCGGGCCTGGCGCACCTCGCCGACGACGCCGAGCTGCTGGTCTCCGAGCTGGCCGGCAACGCCGTCCTGCACGCCCGGACGCCGTTCCGCCTGACCCTCGAGCTCGCCCCCGGGGCGGTGCGGGTCGAGGTGCTCGACCTCTCGCCGGCGCTGCCGGCGCTGCTCGCCCGGACCACCACCGCGACCACCGGGCGCGGGCTCCTCCTGGTGCGCGCCGTGGCCGCTCGCTCCGGCACCGACCGCGGCGCCGACGGCGGCAAGCGCGTCTGGTTCGAGCTCGACGGGAGCGGCCACGAGGAGCCGGAGGGGTCTGCGGAGGACCTCATCGCCGCGTGGGCGCCGGACCCCGTGGGGCGCGGTGAGGAGGTGGCCGGCGGCGACGCGGCGGGAGACCTCGTCGTGGTGCCGGGCGTGCGGGTGAGGACGCTGCTCGCCGCCGACGAGCACGTCGAGGACCTCGTCCGCGAGGCGCAGTTGCTGCTGCTGAGCCCCCCGCCCTCCCAGGCGCCGGCCGACGCCGCCGACGCCGCCCGGCGGGCGCTGCGCCTGCGGGCGGCCCGGCGTCTCGACGACGCGGTCCGGGCGGTGCTCGGGCCCCGCCGGCAGCTGCGGGACGCGGCCCAGCTGGCCGCGGCGGACGGCCGGGAGGTGGCCGACGTGCCGGTGCGCGTCGCGACGACGGCCGCCGACGACCTGCGGCGCTACCGGGAGGCGGTCGACGACGCCGAGCGCGCGCTGCGGGGCGCTGCCAGCGACCGGTGGTCCGGCGTCCGGAGCGCCTTCTTCGACCGGCTGGCGGAGCTGCTGCGCGACGGGGGTGGGCGGGGGACCGCCGGGTAGGGGAGGCGGGTGACACCCTCCGCCGGTCCTCGCGACCGGGCCCCCCGCACTGCCCCTCGCAAGGCCCCCCGCACGTTCGTCGACGCCAACCGCGTCTGGGTCGACTCCCGCCTGCGCCACGCCGTCGGGACGCGCGCGGAGGGCCCCGAGCTGGCGCGCCTCGGTGCCCGCGGCGAGGTGTGCGTCGAGATCGGCACCGGTCGCCGGGGCCTGGGTGCCCGGGTGGCCGTCGAGCAGCTCGGAGCCCGTCGGGTCACCGCGGTCGACCTGCACCCCGCCTCGGTCGGCTCCGCACGCCGCAGCCTCGGCGACCTCGCGGCGCGGCCCGGCGTCGAGGTGGACGTGCTGGTCGCCGACGCGACGGCCCTGCCGCTGCCCGACGCCAGCGCGGACCTGCTGCTCTCCTTCCACGCCCTGCACCACGTCGAGGACTGGCGGGCTGCGCTCGCCGAGGCCGCCCGCGTGGTCCGGCCGCAGGGGCGCCTCGCGCTCACGGAGATGACCTCGCGCGTCGTCGACGCCCCCTGGCTGCGCGCCGTCTCGCGGCACCCCGAGCACCGCTTCAGCGGTGACGAGCTGCTGGCGGCGGTCGCGGAGGCGGGGTTCGACATGCAGCCCGGCCGCACCCGGCGCCGCGCCGGCGACCGCCTCGTGCAGGCCGTCGCCGTGCGGATCGGGGCGTGAGCGCGGCGCTGGTCCCCTCCGCGCTGCGCCTCCTGCGGCGGCGAGCGGGCGCGGCGTACACCGCGGCCGCGCTCGCCACGGCCGTCAACACCGTGCCCGACGTGCTGCGGCAGGTGCTGGTCTGGAGCAGCCCCAGCTCCGCAGCCGCCCTCGCCGTCGACGTCGTCGGCTTCCTCACCGCCCTCGTCGCGCAGGTCTGGCTCGTCGGCGCCCTCGCCGCGCTGCCCGACGGCGGGTCGTGGTCGGCCCGGGGAGCGCTGCACCGCGGGACGGGCCTGGCGGTCTGCGCGGTGCGGACGGCGCCCGGCGCGGTGCTCGCCGGCGTGGTCACCGGCGGGCTGGTCTCGGCGCTGGTGACGCTCCCCGCGTCGGTCGCGGCGCTCGGATGGCGGTCGGTGCTCGGTCCGCTGGGCGACCCCCCGGTCGGCGCCTTCGCCGTCGCCGCGGTCAGCGACGTCGTCGCGAGCGCACTGACCCTGCCCTACCTGGCGCTCGTGGTCGTGCTGGCCGCCAGGGGGTTGGGCGGCGCCGGGGCGGGCAGGGGGACGGCATGAGCCAACGCGGTGGCACCGGTCACGTCGAGCGGGTCTGGTGGGACCAGCGCCGCACCATCGGGGGGCTGTCGGTCTGGTTGGGCGCGGTGGCCCTGTTCGCGCCCCGGGCGATGACCCGGCTGCTGGGGGTGCGCGCCGACGCCACCCAGCACGACGCTGCGCTGCCGCTGCTGGTGCGCCTCGTCGCGGCGCGCAACATCGCGCTGGGCACCGCGCTGCTCGTGAGCCCGCCGCCGCAGGCCCGCCGCACCAGCGAGGTGACGCTCCTGCTCACGGGGCTCGACGCCGCCGCCGTCCTCACCGCCTGGCGCACGGGCGACACGGCCCGACGCAGCGCGGCGCTGTCGCTGCTGGTGCTGGGGCTGACCGCGGTCGGCGTCGTGCAGTGGCACCGCCAGCCCTGACCACCGGCCCGTCACGCCCGGGTCCGGCGCCTGCCAGGCTGGGACCGTGAGCACCGAGCAGGCCCCCTGGTTCGCCTCGACCGTCGTCTACCAGGTGTACCCGCGCAGCTTCGCCGACTCGGACGGCGACGGCATCGGCGACCTGCCGGGGATCACCTCGAAGCTCGACCACCTCGCCGACCTCGGGGTCGGCGTCGTGTGGCTGAGCCCGGTGTACGCCTCCCCGCAGGACGACAACGGGTACGACATCAGCGACTACCGGGCGGTCGACCCGTCGTTCGGCACGCTCGCCGACATGGACGCGCTCATCGCCGCCGCGCACGGGCGCGGCATCAAGGTGGTCATGGACCTCGTGGTCAACCACACCAGCGACGAGCACGACTGGTTCACCGAGAGCCGCGCCTCGAAGGACTCCCCCAAGCGCGACTGGTACGTCTGGCGCCCGCCGCGCGAGGGCTTCGCCGCCGGTGACCCGGGCGCGGAGCCCACCAACTGGCGCTCGGCGTTCTCCGGGTCCACCTGGGAGCTCGACGAGACCACCGGCGAGTACTACCTGCACCTGTTCAGCCGCAAGCAGCCCGACCTCGACTGGGAGAACCCCGAGGTCCGCGCGGCGGTGGCCGAGATGATGCGCTGGTGGCTGGACCGCGGGGTCGACGGCTTCCGCATGGACGTCATCAACTTCATCTCCAAGCG
>JAKONK010000090.1 GCA_022701985.1 Actinomycetales bacterium | reverse complement strand
AGCATGGCGGCGGCGGGCTTGCCGAGGTTCGCCTCGCAGGTCGCCCCGGTGCACGCCTCGATCGCCGCCACCACCGCCGCCGCGTCGGGCTGGCCGCGCCCGCCCGGCATCGGGCAGAACCTGTCGGGGTTGGTGGTGATGAGCCGGGCGCGGCCGTGGAACCACAGCGCGTCGAAGGCCGTCTGCAGCTTCGCGTAGTCGAAGGTGCGGTCGAAGCTGGCCACGACGACGTCGACGTCCTCGGCCCGCTCCACCAGGCGCACGCCCGCACCCGCCAGGTGGCGGCGCAGCGGCTCCTCGCCGATGACGAGGACCCCTGCTCCCGGGGCGTTGGCCGTGAGCCAGGCCGCCGTGGTGACCAGCGGGTTGAGCACCTCCTCCACCCGGGTGGGGATGCCCAGGCGGGTGAGCTTCTCGGCGTACATCACCGGGTCGCGCGTGGGGTTGTTCGAGAGGAACACCGTCTTCGAGCCCTGCTCGCGCAGCGCGGCCACCAGCTCCGCGGCGCCGGGGAGCAGCGCGTCGCCGAGGTAGAGGGTGCCGTCGAGGTCGAAGACGCAGCCGTCGTAGCGGTGCTCGGGGAGCTCGGGCCGCCGCAGCAGGTGCTCCAGGTGCCGCAGGTCGGTGGCCGGTGCCGCCGGGGCGCTCACGACGTCGCCCCCACCGGCTCGCGGACCGGGTCCTCGCTGGGGGCCGGCGGCTCGAGCGCGGTCTGCAGGTCGCAGAAGACGTCGCGCAGCTGCGGGTACAGCCGCTCGTACACCGCGAAGAGGCGGTCGTAGACGGCCGCGTGCTCCTCGCCGGGGTGGTAGACCCGCCCGGTGCCGGACATCCGGGCGGAGGCCTCGGCCACCGAGGGGTGCAGGCCCAGGGCCGCCGCCGCGAGGACGCCCGCGCCCAGGCAGGTGCTCTCGGGCTCGCGCGCCACGTGCAGCGGGCGGCGCAGCACGTCGGCCACGATCTGGCACCACACGGCGCTGCGGGCGCCGCCGCCGGTCACCACCACGCGGTGGACCGGCTCCCCCACGGCCGCCTCGGCGCCGTCGGTGAGCAGGCGCTGCTCCAGGGCCAGGCCCTCGAGCAGCGAGCGGTAGACGTGGCTCTTGCCGTGCCGGCCGGTCAGCCCGACGATCGTGCCGCGGGCGTGGTGGTCCCAGTACGGGGTCAGCGCCCCCGTCCAGTAGGGCAGCGTCAGCAGGCCCTCGGCGCCCGGCGGCAGCTGCGCCGCGGCCGTCTCGAGCACCTGCTCGGCGGTGAGGTCCAGGCCCAGGGCCCGGGTGTCGACCCCGGCGAAGCGCTCCACGAACCAGCTGATGTTGTGCGTGCCGCCGCCGATGAAGGTCTCCAGCGCGTACGTGCCGGGCACGCCCCCCGCCATCGTGCGGAAGGCGTCGGACCAGCGGTAGGTGTCGCTGGCGAAGCCCGAGATGATCCCCGAGCCGAGGTTGAGGTAGCTGGAGCCCGGCTCCACCACGCCCAGCCCCAGGCCCGCCGCCTGGCCGTCGCCGGCACCGGCCACCACGGGCAGGCCGTGCGGCAGGCCGAGCGCGTCGGCCACGGCGTCGGTCACCTCCCCCAGCACCGAGCCGGGGGCGGCGAGCGCGGGCAGGTGGTCGCGCGTCAGCCGCGCGGCGGCCAGCAGCTCGTCGTCGTAGTCGAAGGTGCGCAGGTCCACCACGCCCAGCGGGTCGGCGCTGGCCCAGGAGGTGACCCAGCGGCCGGTGAGCCGGTGCGTGAGGTAGGCGCCGACGTCGACGACCTTCTCGGTGCGCCGCAGCGTCGACTCCTCGTGGCGGGCCAGCCACAGCAGCTTGTACCAGGCGGGGGTGGGGTTCGGCGGCTTGCCGGTGCGCTCGTGCACCTCGCGGGTGCCGAACTCCGCCACCTCCGCGGTGGCGCGGGTGTCGAGCCACAGCATCGCCGGGCGCAGGGGCCGCCCGTCGGAGGTGGTGCACGCGAAGCTCTCGCGCTGGTGGGTGATGGCGATGGCGCCCACCCGGCGCGCGTCGACGGCCTGCACCGCGCGGCGCACCGCCTCGCAGAACGTGGTCCACCAGTCCTCGGGGTTCTGCTCCCCCCAGCCCGGGTGCGGGGTCGACGTCGCGAAGGCCGCGCGCCCCACCGACCGGGACCGCCCCGTGGCGTCCCACACCACGGCCTTGGTGGCGGTGGTGGAGCAGTCGACGCCGATGACGAGGTCGCGGTTCACGCCGGCACCCCCTGCGGCTCCAGGGCCGACAGGCACAGCTCGACGTCGGCCGGCGTCCACCAGCCGAGGGCGTCCAGGAGGTCGACCACCACGAGGCGCTCCCGCATGAGGTGGCAGCTGGCCACGGCCCAGCGGGCGAGGCCGTCGTCCACCGGAGGCACGAGGTCGGAGAACGCGGCGGTGACACCCGCGGCGCGCAGGCCCTCGCGGAGCTCGGCGGAGGGCCGCACCAGCGAGCGGAGCACCGCGGAGTGCTCGTCCCAGCGCTCCAGCACCGCGACCAGCCGCTCGCGCCGCACCGCCAGCTCCGCGAGCTTCAGCTCGTACCGGCGGCCGCACTCGGCGGCCAGCGCGCCGTCGGCGTCGAGGTGGCCGAAGGCGGCGCGGCAGCGCTCGCGGGCGCCGTCGGGGTCGACGGCCAGCCGCTCGGCGGCCCGCGCGGCACCGCCGTCGGCGAGCCGGGAGAAGAGCAGCTCCCACGCCGCGGCGGCCACCACGGAGGCGACGCCCACCTGCGCGCCGTGCAGCCCGATCGGCTGGCCCGTCGCGCCGTGGTGCATGTCGAGCACGTGGGAGACCAGGTGCTCGACCCCGGAGAGCACGGCGGTGCCGCCGGAGACGCCGGTGGCGATGCCGCGGACGTCGAGGGCGCGGGTGAGCGCCTCGAACGCCTCCGGGTCGCCGCGGACGACGCCGGGCGACCAGTCCCCCAGGCCGCGGCCGACCACGGCGAGCAGGTCGACGGGGGCGCGGTGGAAGGTCTCGTCGAGCCCCGTCAGCGCCGCCAGGTACCAGTCGGCCGGGGCGGTGAACATCGACAGCAGCTCGCCGTAGCCGGCGGCCGCCATCTGCGGCGGGGCGCCGGCGACGGTCTCCAGGTCGCCCAGCACCACGTCGGGCCAGCGCGAGGGGATGGTCTTCTTGACCCCGGAGGCCAGGACCACGGAGACGTCGTCGGTGAAGCCGTCCACGGACGCCGCGGTCTGCACCACCACGAGGGGGGCTCCGCCGGTGCGGGCGGTGGCGACCTTGCCGATGTCGGTGATGGTGCCGCCGCCCACGGAGACCACGGCGTCGGCGCCGGTGACGGCGGTGGCCGCGGCCGCCAGGGCGGTCTCGTCGGCGTGCAGGGGGCCGACCGCGTGCTCGCCGTGCTCGTCGCGGGCCACGTACCGCTCGACGAGCGCCCCCGCGGTGCGCAGGGCGGCCTCGACGTCGTCCTTCAGGTCGCGCCCGGCGCGCTGGATGGGCGTCGCGTCGACGAGCAGCACCACCCGTGCCCCCTCGAGCTCCGTCCCGCGGGCGGCGAGGAGCTCGGAGAGCTCGGGGACCACGCGCGCCGAGGCGTCGGGCGCCACCACGAGGCGGCGCAGGCCCAGCGGCGTGAGCAGCGAGCGCGGGTCCTGGGAGGCCAGCGCCTCCCGCAGGGCGTCGACGTCGGTGGGGTCGGCGAGGTCCAGCAGGGGGCTGGCGGCGGCGCTCATCAGTGACCGCCCCGCAGCCGGGCCCGCCCGCCGCGGTCGCTCATCACCGCGGCGATGATGACCACGCCGATGACGACGGGCTGCAGGTTGGGCGAGACGTTGAGCAGCGACATGCCGTTGTTGAGGGTGCCGATGATCAGCAGGCCGATGAAGGTGCCGAGCATCGTGCCGGAGCCGCCGGCCAGGCTGGCGCCGCCGATGACCACCACGGCGATGACGTTGAGCAGGTCCGCCGCGCCCGCGGTGGGCTGCGCGGAGTCCAGGCGCGACATCGTGAGCATCCCGGCGACGGAGGCGAGGACGCCCGCGATGACGTACACGCGGATCTTGATGGAGGTCACCTTCAGGCCGGACAGGCGCGCGACCTCCTCGTTGCCGCCGATGGCGTAGAGGGCGCGGCCGTCGGGCCGGTAGCGCAGCCAGAACGCGGCGCCGAGGTAGATCGCCACCATGATGACGCCCTCGACGGGGATCGGGGTCCCGGGCACCGACTCGGTCAGCAGCAGGAACCAGTCCGGGAAGCTCGTCACCGGGCTGCCGTCGGTGATGTAGAGCGCCAGGCCGGCGGCCGCGGACATCGTGGCCAGCGTGGCCACGAAGGGCTGGACGCGCCCGACGGTCGACAGGACGCCGTTGACCAGGCCGATGAGCGCGCCCACCGCGAGGGCGACGACGAGCGCGAGGGCGAAGGGGATGCCGTGGTCGCGGAACAGCCACGCGCTGGTCATGATGCTCAGCGCCAGCGTGGAGCCGACCGACAGGTCGATCCCGCCGATGATGATGACCAGCGCCGCGCCGACGGCCATGACGCCGACGTCGGACACCTGGCTGACGATGTTCAGCAGGTTGCGGCTGGTGAGGAAGTACGGCGACAGGAACGACATCGCCAGGAAGATCACCAGCAGGCCCACGAGGGGGCCGGGCAGCGACCGGGCGACGGCGAGGGCGCGGTCCCTCGGCGAGGGCGGGACGGGTGCCGGGGACGCCGGCTGGGGGCGAGAGGCTGTCGGAGCGCTCATCGGTCCTGGCCTTCCGTGGTCTGGGGGGTGGTGGAGGTGGTGAGGGTCCCGGTGGACCCCTCGGAGGCCGTGCCGAGCACGGCGAGCTCCATGACGGCCTGGGGGGTGGCCTGCTCGCGGGTCAGCACCCCGCGGTTGCGCCCGCCGCCCATGACCAGGACGCGGTGGGCCAGGCCCAGGACCTCCTCCAGCTCGGAGGAGACGACGACGACGGCGACGCCCTGGGCGGCCAGGCCGCGGATGATCTCGTAGATCGCCATCTTCGCGCCGACGTCCACGCCGCGGGTGGGCTCGTCGATGATGAAGACCTTCGGCGTCCTCACCAGCCACTTGCCGAGCAGGACCTTCTGCTGGTTGCCGCCCGACATGGAGGCCACCGGCAGGTGCAGCCGGCCGCGGATGTCGAGGTCCTTCGACAGCTCGTCCGCGGTGGTCCTCACCACCTTCCTGGAGACGACGCCGCGCCTGGCCAGCGACGCCTCCCAGGGCAGCGTGATGTTCTCGGCGGCCGTGCGGTCGAGGTTGAGGCCCTGGCCCTTGCGGTCCTCGGGGACCATGACGACGCCGGCGCGGATCGCGGCGCGGGCGTCGCCCCGCCGGAGCTCGCGCCCGTCGACGGTGACGGTGCCGGCGTCCGGCCTGTCCACGCCGCAGACGGCGCGGACCACCTCGGTGCGCCCGGCGCCGACGAGCCCGGCGAGGCCGAGCACCTCCCCGGCGCGCACCTCGAGGTCGATGCCCTCGAAGGCGCCGCGCCGGCCCAGGCCCCGCACGGTGAGCACCTCGCGGTCGGTGGCCGGCGCGGGGGCGGAGTGCTGGTAGGTGAACTCGCGGCCCACCATGGCGTTGACCAGCTCGGCGTGCGGCACGTCGCCGGTGTCCCAGGAGGCCACCCGCTGGCCGTCGCGCAGGCACAGGACCTGGTCGGAGGTGCGGCGCACCTCCTCCAGGCGGTGGGAGATGTAGACCACGCCGGCGCCGGCGTCGCGCAGCACGCCGATCTGCTCGAGCACGCGCTCGGTCTCGCTCTCGCCCAGGGAGGCCGAGGGCTCGTCGAAGATGACGTACTTCGGCCGCCGGGAGATCGCCTTGGCGATCTCGATCTCCTGCTGCACGGCGATCGGCAGGCCGCGCACCAGGCGGCGCGGGTCGAGGTCGACCCCCAGGGCGGCGAGGGCCTCGCGGGCCTCGCTCTCCATGCGGCTGCGCGCCAGGCGCCCACCGCTGGTGGGGAGCCGCCCGAGGAAGATGTTCTCGGCCACCGACAGCTCCGGCAGCAGCCGGATCTCCTGGTGGATGAGGGCCACACCCCGGTTCAGCGCCTCGGCGGGCCCCGAGGGCGCGTACGGCTCTCCGTCCAGGGTCATGGAGCCGCCGTCGGGCTTGACCACGCCGGTGATGATCGAGCTGGTGGTCGACTTGCCCGCGCCGTTCTCGCCGATGAAGCCGAGCACCGAGGCGGGGGCGACGGTGATGTCGACCCCCTTGAGCACGCGGACCCCCGCGTACTCCTTGACCAGCCCGGTGCAGACCAGGCCCGCGCCCGTGCTCCCGGTGCTCGCCGCGGCGGGAGCGGCCCCGACGACCTCGAGCCGGTCGCCGGGAGTGCTGTGCAGCGTCACTGTCGACCTCCGCGTCGTCGGGGCCGCCATGTCACTGCTGCTGCTTCGCGTCGGGACCGTAGAAGGTGGTCACGTCCTCGGACGCGACGTTGTCCTTCGTGATCAGCACCGTGTCCTGGTACTGCTCCGCCGGGATGCCGTCACCCTCGCCCTCGAGGATCGAGATGGCGTTGTCGACGGCGATCTGGCCCATCTTGTAGGGCTGCTGCGCCATGGTCGCCTGGGTCAGGCCCGCCTCGATGCCCTCGAACATGGTCGGGAACCCGTCGATCCCGACGAACGTCATCCCGGTGCGGCCCGCCTGCTGGGCGGCCTTGGCGGCGCCCAGGCCCATCGCGTCGGACTCGCCGATGACGGCCTTCAGGTCGGGGTTGGCCGACAGGATGTTCTGGGTGGCCTTGAAGGCCTCCGTCTCGTCCCAGTTGGCGGTCTCCTCGGCCACCAGCTGCACGTTCGGGTGCTCCTGCAGCGACTCCATGCAGCCCTGGGTGCGCTGCACCTCCGCGGTGGAGCCGAGGACGCCGTGCAGGAGCGCGACCTTGCCCGAGTCGCCGAACTGGCTGAAGGTCCAGTCGCACAGGTCCTTGGCGGCCTTGACCGAGTCGGTGGCGATGTAGGTGGCGAGCTCGCCGTCGCCGCTCTCGGGCTTCTGGTCCACCGCGATGACGGGGACGTCGGCCTGGTTGGCGGCGCGGACCCCGGCGCTGGCCGCCGTGGAGTCCTGCGAGATGAAGATCAGGGCGCCGACCTGCTGGGTGAGCAGGTCGTTGACCTGGCTGACCTGCTGGTTGGAGTTGTTGTTGGCGCTGGTGACCTTGAGCTCGTAGCCCCTGGCCTTCGCCTCGGCCTCCATGCCCTGCACCGCCGCCACGTAGAACAGGGACTTCTGGTCGGCGACCGAGACGCCGATCGTCTTGTTCCCGCCCTCGCCGCCGTCGCCGGCGGCTGCACCGCCGCCGCAGCCGCTGAGCGCGGCCACGGCGAGCACCGTCAGGGGCACCAGGGCCTTCAGGGCCCTGCGCTGGGTGTTGGCACGTCGCTCCACGGACGTCTCCTCCGTCGTCGGGCGCCGCGGCGGTGCGGCGCCGTCGCCTCCGTGCTCCCCCGTCGGAGCGGCGAATAGATATTCGCAGTACGGATGACGATTCACGGAGAGTGTGCGAGGTGCTCGCGCCGGCTGTCAAGGCTCACCTGCACCGGGACCTCCGCGGCCCTCCCCGCGTCTCAGGCTGAGACGCGCCAGGACCCGGGACACCTAGGGTGTCGCCCGTGGACCCCAGCCAGCAGCGCCTCGTCACCAAGGTCGCGCGGCTCTACCACGTGCGCGGCCTGCGCCAGGCGGAGATCGCGGCCCGGCTGAACCTGTCGCAGTCTCGGGTCTCCCGCCTGCTCAGCCAGGCCGAGGAGGCCGGCGTGGTCCGCACCGTGGTGGTGGTCCCGCCGGGCCTGCATAGCGACCTCGAGGACGCGCTCGAGGTCGGCTACGACCTCGTCGAGGTGCACGTCGTCGACGTCGTCGCGGACGACGAGGAGGAGCTGGTCCGCGACCTGGGCCAGGCGCTCGGTGCTCTGGGCCGCTGCGTGCTGCAGCGCCGGGGCGCCCAGGTCTCCCAGGACCTCCACG
>JAKONK010000089.1 GCA_022701985.1 Actinomycetales bacterium | reverse complement strand
GCGTCCCCGCCCGGGACCTCCGCAGAGCTGTCTTCGCGCCAGCGGTGCTGATCTCCGCAGACCGCCCCTCGGGTGAGACGGACCACCGGACAGGTCGAACGAGACTCGCGCACCGAGCGCGACGACGAGCGCCTGGAGGGCCGTGAGTCGTTCACTCGACGGTCGTCAACGAGACGCTGACGGTGAGGAGGGCCCTGGCGGCCCTCGACGACGCGTCAGGTCTTCACGGAGCAGGGCCAAGCGTCTAGGCACAGGCCGGTTCGCCGATCGATACGAGACCGTCGCCTCTCCTCGATGCAGCTGAGCCGAGCCACGTCACACACTTCCACTAGAGCTCCCGGTCAAAGCAACGACGCGGCACCGAGGGAAGAGACTGACTATGCGACGCACCCACCACGCAGCTTTGGCGCTCACCCCCGTGCTCATGACTACCGGTTGTCTCGGCCTCAACTCCTCACCCATCGAGGTCACCGGCTGTAGCGATGTCGGCGCACCTGAAGGGGTCAGCGTCGACCTGACCACCGTGCTGCCCTTCGAAGGTGGTGACTATTACGCCACCGTCAGACTGCCCGACCTGTAAAAGAAAGGGACGTACGGCTTTGCCGGCAACGACGAATACGGACTGTCGACCGCGGTCGAGGCTGACCTGACCGGTGAGCCGGTCGCCGTGGAGGTTGAGGTCGTCACCGAGCGTGGGGACCGGGCCTACCAAGCCAGCGGTGTCCTTGAGCCGTATCTGTTCCAGCCCAACGGGGCTCAGTGCGACGGGGAGAACTATCGGGTCGACGTCCAAGCCACCTCAGATGGACAGCTCGTGGCGCTGCCTCTGGGTGGGCCGGCGACGGACTCCCAGGGACGCATCTCGTTGGTCATCTTCACTGACCGTGGGGTGTGCACCATCTCCGACGGCTACAGCAGCTATGCGCGCGTTGGAGGCGCCCTGGACGACGGCGCCGGCGGTCCTCCGCTTGGGTGGAACGTCCCGGTCCAGCGAGGTTGGGCCGCGATCGAGGGCGACATGCTCACCTTCGAGGACGATGCGGGTCACCAAGAGGTCTTCCAGCGGGTCGCCTCCGAGGATCTGCCGCGTCTATGTCCTTGAGCCTGTACGGATTCCCGGGCCGCGGTGAGCCGTCGCCGCCGTACCTAGTGGTTGGGGCCAGCGACCGCTTCCATCCGTCACTCGGTTTCTTGGAGAGGTGCGTCGCAGTTCGTGGGATGACCGTTGCCACTGCAACGACCAGCCTTGTCGATCGCCTACGTGGCTTGGGGGGCGCACGACGTCCGGCCAGCGGTCGTCCACCGGGATGACTGGAATGGCCGTCCCGTGGGCTGCAACACGGCGCGTCGCCAACACGTCATCTCTGACGGGGACGACGCTGCCCTACATCGCCAGCCGCACGGGCCCGCCATGGAGGAGACACCCATGATCAGTGAGCCAGCTGCCACCCTGCTGCCCTATGCAGGCCTGCGCCGGCGCAAGGCTTGTGGGACTGGTGGCTGCTGCTGTCCTGGCCCTCTCGGCATGCAGCAACAGCGCCCCTTCCCCTGACGCCACGACGGCCAGTGCGACGAAGACGACGCTGACGTCGGACAGCGCTGGATCGGGCTCACGTGCGGAGATCTTTTCCTCGGTCGCTGAGCTCGCCGACAGCAGCGACCTCGTCGTCGTCGGCACCGCCGGCATCTACACCGCGGACCTGGCCGATGTACTGGGAGCGGGCTTCCAGCGACTGGATGAGGCAAGCGGTGACAACCTGCCGTCGCAGCTGCTCACCGCGCAGGCTCTGGGCTGAACCGTCACGAGAACCTCAGCCAGGACCTGGCTCGCCAACGCCGAGTCATCCGAGAAGGGCTGGCGAAGCTCCCCGACGGGCGCGATGAGCACCGCGCCGTTCGGTTGCCGACCCCAACTGCGACGGACAGCGGCACCTGCCGCGATCCGTCGCTGACCCCGTCGGAGCGGGCGGGCAGCGGTCCTCTTCGACACAGCACTGGGTCCTTGCGGAGAAGCCTTCAACGACTTAAGCGATCACCGCGCACCGCCCCGACCCGGGCCCCGGCGCCAGGGCTCGAAGGGCCTCTGGCCGGGGACGAAGCCGTGAGCGCTCACCATCGCCGCCGCCTCGACCAGACCGCGCCCCAGCTCTAGGGGACGGTGAGCGTCACTGCCGAAGACCACCGCCTGCCCACCGGCCTGGTGCCACCAGCTCAGCACCCGCGGCGGCAGCGGCACCCGGGTGTTGACCTCCAGCACCCGCTCAGCGGCGGCCGCAGCCTCCAGGGCCGCACGGAAGTCATCGGCCAGCTCCTCCCACGGCACCGGTCCTGCGCCTTTCGGCCAGTAGCGCAGCGGGTAGTCGATGTGCCCCAGGACGTCGAAGGGCGCTCGGCTGGTGCACATGGCGGTCACCTCAGCCAGGTAGGCACGCACCACCTCGACCGCAGGACGCTGGTCAAAGCCGTCACCGACCTCCACGTAGCCACCGTCCGCTGCGCCGAGATGCACGTCGGCCAAGGCGTGCACCGAGGCAATCACCCGTTGCGGGCTCACAGCGGCCACCACCTCGGCGACCTCGCGCGGGTGCCAGTGCGGCTCGCTGATCTCCAGCCCCGACCAGATGACCAGCCCGGGGAAGGCTTGCTGACACCGCAGCAACCGCTCGAGGTGGGCGGCCACGTCAAGTGCCTCGCCCAGGTAGCGACCGCGGGCATCGGCGCGGCCGCGGCAGCCGGGCGGGACCGGATGTGCCCGCAGGGTCCAGGGGGTCAGGTCCAGGTGCTCGGTGAAGGCCAGGGCGGGCAGTCCGAGGGCCATCGCGCGGGCGCAGGTGGCATGCATGTCACCGTGGGGGGCGTCCCAGGAGAACTGGCTGTGGACGTGACCATCGGCCGGCAGCATCGCTACGACGTTAGCGACCTGGTCGCTGTGCCGGTTGACCATCCCTACTGCGACGAACGACGGCCCCGAGCGGCAAGTGGCCGCGACGCCCACCGAGGCGTGCGGCCAGCGGTCGTCCAGCGGCACTGCCTCGTAGGTGCTCGCCGGACACCGATCCCTTCTCACGGTCGATCTTCGGAGAAGAGCTCACTGACCTGCCCGGCCGGAGAGATCTTGGGTGGGTCGAACAGCACGGGACGGGTGTTGCGGTCGTCGTTCGACTGTCGGGACACGCCGCTGATTCACACGCGGCCGTCAGGAAGTGCCAGCGTTACGCGCTTTTCTTAATGGGCGAGTTTCTCGAGGTGAGTTAGCGTTCTCAGGTGTGGCGTTGAATCACGTAAGACGAGGGAGCGGCCACCCGCTGCTACTCGTCCACGGTCTGGGTGCAGGATGGCGATCTTGGTCTCCGATCCTCGACGAACTGGCCGAGCACCGTGAGGTCATCGCCGTCGATCTACCAGGGTTCGGTGAGACACCGCCCTTGACCGGCGAGGTCTCGATCGCCACCTTGACTGACTCCGTCGCGGACTTCATCCGCGAACAGGGGCTGGACGGGGTCTCGACCGTCGGCCAGTCGATGGGCGGCCGGATGGTGCTCGAGCTCGCGCGGCGGGGACTCGGCGGCGACACCGTGGCCTTGGACCCGGGCGGCTTCTGGAACGACCGCGAGGTCTTCGTCTTCGGCGCCACGCTGCGACCCTCGATCAAGCTGGTGCGAGCACTACGGCCCCTGTTGCCAGCACTGCTCGGCAGCTCGGTGGGCAGGACGCTGCTGCTGGCGCAGTTGTCAGCGCGGCCCTGGACGCTCTCGCGCGAGACCGTGCTGCCGGACGTGCGTGGGCTGGCCGACTCCCCGGCGACTGGCGCGGCCCTGGACGCCCTGATCCACGGGCCCAGGCAACAGGGTGCGCCTGCTGGCACCGCCCCCGGCCGGGTCACGATCGGTTGGGGGCGTCGCGACTTGGTGACCGTGCCGAAACAGGCCGCACGTGCTGTGGAGCTCTTCCCCGACGCGGAGCTGCACTGGTTCGAGCGGTGCGGCCATTTTCCACAGTGGGACGCACCGCAGGAGGCAACCCGACTGATCCTCGACAGCACTCAGTGAGGTTTGCTGCCCGGTCTGCAAAGCTCAGTCACCGGTCGCCGTAGGCGGATCGTCAGCACCCCGCCGACCGGATGAGGGTCTCAACTGCGACGGACCGCGGCCCCAAGCGCCAGCGCGCCGCAACCTCCTCCGAGGCGGGCGGTCAGCGGTCCATCAACGAGACGGTCGACGCAGCGGTCAGGCCGTCGCGCTCCGGACGTGCGTCGACGCGCTGGCGTGCAGCGTGGCCCACGCAGCGTCCAGGGCCGCCTCCAGCGGCCAGCTGGCCCGCTCCGGCTGGCTGAGCAGCAGCCCGCCCTGGATGGCGGCGAGCACCGACGCCGCCACCCGCTCGGGGTCGGCTGCCGGGTCGATGTGACCGCCGGCCTGCATCCGGCGGACGCCGTCGGCGATGCGGGTGCGCCAGGCCGTCCAGGCCTGGCGCAGGAACTGCTCGGTCTCAGGGTCGATGGCCGCCATCTGCGCGGTCAGCGAACCGATCGGGCAGGCCCAGCGCCCCAGACCCAGGTAGTACTCCTGGAGGCCGCGCCGCCACGCGCCCCAGGACTCCCACGTGGACAGGTCGCTCAGGTGCGGCTCCTGCGCCGCGAGCAGCTGCTCGCCGTCCCAGCGCGCCACCTCGCGCACCAGCTCGGCCTTGCCCCCGGGGAAGTAGTGGAAGAGCTGGCTCTTGCTCGTCAGGGTCGCCGCCCGCACGTCGTCGAGGCTGGTGCCGTCGATGCCCGCGTCCAGGATGCGCAGCGCCGTCGCCTCGATGATCCGCTGGCGCGTCTGGCGCCCCTTCTCGGTGAGCCCAGCCGCGGTCGTCCCCATGGCCCCAGCCTAGATGACTGGACCGAGCAGTCCATGGCTGCTAGGAATGGACCATGCAGTCCAACCTAGACGCCCTCGCCTCCCTCGTCCCCGACGCCCGCCTGGCCGGACGCACCGCCGTCGTCACCGGCTCCTCCAGCGGCATCGGCGAGGCCGTCGCCCGCGTGCTGGCCGCCTCCGGGGCAGAGGTGGTGGTCACCGGACGCGATGCGGAGCGCGCCGAGGCGGTCGCCGCCACCATCCGCGCCACCGGCGGGGCGGCGCACGCCGTCCCCGCCGACCTCGGGGCCTCGGCCGGTGCGGTGCGCGCCTTCGCCACCGCCGCTCGCGACGCCCTGGGCGGACGGGTCGACATCGTCGTGAACAACGCCGGGGTCTACCCCGCCGCACCGACCGCCTCGACACCGGACGCCGACCTGGAGGTCGTCTGGGCGACCAACATCCGAGCCCCGCACGTCCTGGTCGCCCAGCTCGCGCCGGCCATGGCCGAGCGCGGAGCGGGGGCCGTCGTGAACGTCGGATCGTGGATGTCGCGCACGGGCGTGCCCTTCGGGGCGGTCTACACCGCCAGCAAGGCCGCGGTGGAGCAGTTCACCCGCACCTGGGCCGCGGAGTACGGGCCCCGGGGCGTGCGCGTGAACTCCGTCGCCCCCGGTGCGACGGCCACCCCGGGCAACGCCGACGCCCAGCAGGCCCTGGCCGCCATGACCGCCACCACTCCGGCGGGGCAGCCGGTGCGCCCGGTGGACGTCGCCACCGCGGTGCGCTGGCTGGTCAGCGACGAGGCCGCCTTCGTGCACGGCGCGCTGCTCGACGTCGACGGCGGCCTGTCGGCCACCCGCTTCCTCGGGGCGGCGTAGGTGACCCCCGAGCGGGCCGCTGCCGCTGACGGAGCGGGGGCTCACATGCAGGCCGGTGTCGACGCCCTCACCGCGGCGCTCGGGTCACGCCTGCGACCGCGCGGCCCGAGCTTCGCGGACCTCTTCACCGACGACGCCGTCCTGGAGGTCCCCTTCGACGGTGACGGCACAGGCAGAGCGGTCCGGGGGCGCGTCGCGATCGGAGAGATGGTCGCCTCCCTGGTCGACGTGCTGCACTTCCACCGCGTGACCGTCGAGCGCGTCATGGACGCGGACGGCGCCACGGTGGTGTGCGAGTACGAAGCATCCCTGCAGCGCCACGACCTCGGCCGGCGCCTGCGGCGGCGCTACATCGGAGTCTTCACGCTGCGCGACGGGCTGGTCAGCCACCTGCGGGAGTACGGCGGCCCCTTCCTCCCCGACGTCGAGGGAGGGGATCGCCAGCGCCAGGTCGGATGAGGCGGGGCGGACCGGTCGCGACTCGGCTCGTGCCAGGTGCGCCGCGTCCGACGAGCGGTCCCGTCCGCGACGGACGGAGGCGCCTCGGGCAGAGGGTCCGTCGAGCCTGCGGTGTGACGTCGACATCGACCGCACGCTCCGCGACCCCGTGACGCTCGCGCGTCGGGCCGCAGGCGCCGCGCGGGCCTCGTGACGACCCCGTCAGGAGGGGCGCGGTGCCTCTGGACCGCCCGGGCAGCCGTGCTCGGCAGCACGCTGTCCGACCGTGGGCGCGTCGTCGCCCGAGCACCAGCCTCGAGGCGTCCAGCGGAGGCGAGCAGCGGCAGCCAGCGAGGCGCTGGCTGGACCGCGGTCCCAGAGCGGTCACCGGTGCTCGGCGGTGTCCGAGTCCGACCGTCCAGCGGTCGAGCGCCGACGACCCCCGCAGTGGGTGAGGAGCACGTCCTCGCACGTCGTGGGGCGTGACCAGTAGAAGCCCTGGCCCTGGTCACACCCCAGGCGCCGCATGGCTGCAGCGGTGGCGCCGTCCTCGATGCCCTCAGCGACGATCTGCAGCCCCAGAGCGTGCACCAGGCCGACGGTGTGCCGGACGACGGCTTCCGCAGCGGGGTCGGTCTCGATGTCGGTGGTGAAGGAACGGTCCAGCTTGACCTCGTCCACGGGCAGGTGCCGCAGGTAGGACAGCGAGGAGTAGCCGGTCCCGAAGTCGTCGAGGCTGACCCGCACCCCCAGGGCGCGAACGGCTGCCAGGACTCCTGCGACACGATCGGGATCGGTGACGAGGCTGTCCTCGGTCAGCTCCACGGTCAGCGCCGACGACGGCAGGTCGCGCTGGGAGAGGAGCTCCCCGAGGCGCGCGGCCAGAGCGAGGTCCTGGACGTCGACCGGGGACAGGTTCACGGCGACGGGCACGACCAGCCCAGCGTCAGCGAGCCGGCGTGCGGCGTCCAGGGCTGCGCTCAGGACCGCCGTGGCGAGGGCGGGCAGCAGCCCAGCGCGGCTCATCAGGGGCAGGAACTCGTGCGGCGGCAGGAGGGTGCCGTCGGGTTCGCGCCAGCGGGCCAGGGCCTCCACACCCACCAGGCTCTCGTCGCTGAGGTCGACCTTGGGCTGGAGCAGGACCTCGACCCGGCCAGACGCAGCACGCGCAGCAGGAGCGCCGGTCAACCCGTCACGCAGCCGTGACAGCAGCGCCAGGCGGGTCTCGCCGAGGTGGGCGTCGACGGCGTCGGCGGGAGTGCAGACCCGGTTCGGGCTGCCCTTGGCCGCGTACATCGCGATGTCGGCCATCCGCAGCAGGTCCCCCCGGCCCTCCGGCCCGGCGGTGGTGGTGGCCACACCGACGGAGGCGTCGACGGTGAGTCGGGCGGTCGCCAGGGCGAACGGTTCTCGAGCCGCGCTGACCACCTCCCGGGCCAGCGCCAGGCCCTCCGCCTCACCGGAGCGCGGCAGCAGCACGGCGAACTCGTCCCCGCCCAGACGGGCGAAGAGCTGGTCCGGTCCCACGAGGCGCTCGACCCGGCGAGCGAAGGCGACGAGCAGGTCGTCCCCCGCGCCGTGGCCCAGGCTGTCGTTGATGTCCTTGAAGCCGTCGAGGTCGATCAGCAGCAGTGCCGTGACGGTGTGCTCGCGGGTGCGGGCGGCCAGGACGGTGTCGCACCCCTCGTACAGGGCTCGGCGGTTGGGCAGGCGGGTCAGGTCGTCCGTGCGGGCCTCGCGGTGCACGTCGGCCATCTGGGCCAGCTCGTGGAAGGTGAGCGCAGCGCGCAGCCCGGCGCCGCCGATGCACGCGGCGGCGAAGATCCCCGCGACGGGAGGGAACCGCTCCCCCTGCCCGAGGGCGAGCAGGGCGAGGCTCGCGCCAGCGCTCAGCAGGGGGATGAGCAGGACGCGCACGGAGCCCCCGCGGCGTCGGGTGAGGACCTCCAGCGCATCGACGGGCCGGGAACGGCGGCTGCGGTGTGCGGCCAGGGCCATCATCACGACGGCAGCCAGGAACCCGACGTCGCCCCACCCCCCTTGGACGTAGGAGCCGGCAACCACCCGCGTGGACAGCAGGACGTCACTGGCAGCGGTCAGGCCCAGTCCTGCGGCCAGCAGGAGCACCCAGCCGCGGAGCGCTGTGCGCACGACGAAGAGCACCCCGACCAGCAGGACCAGCAGCAGCAGGTCGAAGACGGGGTAGGCGATCGACGCCAGGACGGTGAGCAGGGGTGCTCCCGGATCGGTGGCGGTCAGGGGTCGGAACCACAGGGCCGCGGCGGTGGCAGCGACCCCGGCCCCGGCCACGATGCCGTCCAGCCAGACGCTGAGCGGGAAGCGGCCGACGTGGGCGGTCAGGACCAGCACGATCGCCAGGTAGCAGGCGGGGTACCAGGACAGGTAGAAGACGTCCGCCACCGAGGGGTAGGGCATCTCGGGGAGTCGCGCCAGGACCAGGGAGTACCAGGCGTTGCCGCCTGCCGTGCACAGCATCCCCAGCGCCAGGATCCACCAGCCCCTCCCCTCCCGCGGGGAGTGCGCGGGACGGAGGACCAGGGCGACCGCCGCGGCGACGTAGACGGAGTTGTACAGGCCGAGGTCCACGACGTGGGAGACGGCTCGCGCACCGAGGGCGCCTTCCAGGGCGCCGCGGGCCGGGACGCAGATGCAGCAGGCCAGGAAGGCCATGGCGGTGACCAGCAAGGATGCTCGGGCCCCGGTGGCACGCATCGTGTCGGTCACCAGCCCGCCTCCCCCTCGTGCGACCCGTCGCACCTCGTGCTCACAGGCGGAAGGTCGCTACCGCAGCCCGCAGCTCACCCGCAGTCCGCGACAGCTCCACCGACGTGGTGCTGGTCGCCGCCGCACCCGACGTCGTCTCAGCAGCCGCGGTCGCCACGCCACCGATGTTCGCGCTGATCTCCTGCGTGCCGGAGGAGACCTCGGTGACCGAGCGGACCATCTCCGCCGTCGTCGCCGACTGCTCCTCCACCGCCGAGGCCACCGTCGCCTGCAGCGAATCGATGCGGGAGATGACCTCGCTGATCTGCTGGATCGCGGAGCGCGCCGCCGCCGCGTCGCTCTGAGCGGTCGCCACGCGGGTCACGATCTGCTCGGTCGCCCGAGCCGTCTGGCGGGCCAGCTCCTTGACCTCACCGGCCACCACCGCGAACCCCTTGCCCGCCTCCCCGGCGCGAGCGGCCTCGATCGTGGCGTTCAGCGCCAGCAGGTTGGTCTGCTCCGCGATCGAGGTGATCAGCTTCACGACGTCGCCGATCTCGCGGCTGGAGGCCCCCAGGCGCTCCACCGTCGCGGCGGCGGCCTCGGCGGTGGTCACGGCGTCGGCCGCGGTCCGTGAGGCGGTCGCGGTGGAGGACGCGATCTCCCCGATGGCGGAGGTCATCTCCTCGCCAGCGGCGGCGATGGTCGACATCGAGGCCGAGATCTGCTCCGAGGCCGCGGCCACCAGCTGCGCCTGCACGGACGACTCCTCCGCCCCGGAGGACAGCTGGCTCGACACGGCGGTGAGCTGCTCGGAGGACCCGGTGACGGTCACGGCCTTGGCGGTGATGTCGCGCACCACCGACGAGAGCCTGTCGATGGAGGCGTCGGTGGCCGCGGCCAGCTGCCCCACCTCGTCCTTGCTGCTGATGCCGGTGCGCTGGTCGAGGCGGCCGTCGGCGAGGCCGTTCACCACCTCCAGCACCCGGCTCAGGGGGCGCGTGATCCCCCGGCCGATGAGCACCCCGAGGAGCAGGACGACGACGAGGCCGACCGCCGCGGTGGTGAGGAAGAGGGCGAGGCTGCGGGTGTAGGCGGCCTCGCCGGAGGCGACGAGGTCGTCAGCGGCGTCCGCCTCGGTCTGCTGGACACCGGCGAGGGCCTCGAAGGCGGCGTCGGCCGCGGGCGTGACCTTGGCGTCGCGCAGGGCGGTGTACCCCGCGGTGTCACCGGCCGCCGCGAGCGTCACGGACTGGTCGCGCAGGGTGCCCCAGGCGCCGACCGCGTCCCACAGGGCGGTGCGCTGGGCGGCCGGGGCGAGCGGCTCGCTGGCCTGGTACGCCTTCCAGCTCTCGCCCAGCGCGGTGACGTCCGCGTCCAGGGTCTGGACCGCGGCGTCCTTCTTGTCCGGCGCCGCCAGGACCACGCGCAGGACGTCGCTGCGCACGAGGAGCATGTCGGCGCGCACCTCGGCGATGGTCGACACCGAGTCGAGCTGGCTGTTGATCGCCGTGGCCCGGTCCTGGGCCGCGGTGAGCTGGGCCACGGCGGTGGCGACGACGACGCCGACCAGCAGCGTGCACAGCAGGAGGACGCCGCCGAGCTTGGCGGTGATCCTCAGGTCAGCGAACCTCGTGCGCACCGGGCGACTCCAGGAGAAGAGGGGTGTGGGCCGCCGTCGGGAGAGGGCTGCAGCGATCTCATCGGCCGGACCGCGTCCGGACCTGAGCCCCGCGCGGCGGGGAGATCACCGCGGGCCGCCGGCCAGGGCGTCTGCCGGACGGCTGACGCCCCGCCGGAGGCTCGGTGCTCAACACCGCGGTCCCTGCTGCCGATGCAGGAGCCATGACCTCCTCCGCGACCAGCCCCCGCACCCGCAGCGAGCAGGCCGACCCCGGTCGCCGCTGGACGCCGGTGCGCATCGCGGGTGCCGGCCTGGGAGCCGTGTACCTGCTCGTCGGCCTGGTGGGCTTCGTGCTCACGGGCGTCACCGAGTGGTCCATGCACAACCACGCCACGATCCTGCTGTTCCAGATCAACCCCGTGCACAACGTCGCCCACCTCGGGCTGGGCGGCGCGCTGCTGGTGGGGGCCCTGCTGGGCACCGAGGCCGCGCGCAGCGTCGACCGCCTGGTCGGCGTCGTGTTCCTCCTCCTCGGGCTGGTCGGCCCCTTCGTCATGGGCGGGCACATGGACCCGATCGCCCTGAACAGCCCCGACCACGCCCTGCACCTCGGCACCGCCGCCGTGCTCCTGGGCGTCGTCTGGGCCACCCGCACCCGCACCCGCCTGCGCGCCTGAGGCGGGGCCCCGGTGGACGAGCAGACGGCGCCCCGTGCGCCCGGGCCCCTGCGGCGGGCCGGCTCCCGGCTGCTCGAGGCGGCGCACGGGGCCTCCGCGCAGACCCCCGTCATCGTCAAGGTCGGCGGCCCGGTGCTCGCCGTGTCCCTGGGCATGGCCCTCTACCTCGAGGGCGCCCTCGACACGGAGGCCTGCGGGGGCACCCCGGCGTGCACCGAGCTGAGCCAGCAGGTCTCCCTGGTCACCACCGACGGCACCGCGCTGATGCTCGTGGTGCTGTGGCTGGTCTTCATCGCCTTCGTGGGCCGTCGCACCAAGCGGCTGGCCGACGTCGCCCGCCGCGTCTCGGAGGGCGACCTCACCGCGCGCGTCGGCGGGCACGCCCGCCAGGGCGACGCCGCCCGCCCGCCGCGCGACGAGCTCATGATGGTGAGCGGCCAGTTCGACCGGATGCTCGACACCCTCGTCACCGAGCAGCAGCGCCTCCAGGGGCTCACCGACGCCCTGGAGCACCAGGCCACCCACGACGTCGTCACGGGCCTGGGCAACCGCACGCTGCTGCTCCGGCAGGTCGAGGAGATGCTCGCGGTGCCGCGCACCAGCCCGCTGGCGGTGGTGAAGGTCGAGCTCGACGACCTCGCCACCATCGACGCGACGCTGGGCCACGCCGTCGGCGAGCTGGTCGTGACCACCACCGCGCTGCGGCTGTCCGCGGCCGTGCGCGGCGACGAGCGCGTCGTCCGGGTGAGCGGGTCCGTCTTCGCCGTGCTGGTCGACGACGTGCCCGACGACGCCGACGCCGCCGCCATCGCGCTGCGCCTGCTCGAGGTCGTGAACCGGCCCGTCGACGTCGAGGGCGCCACCATCGTGGTCAGCGCCTGCGCCGGCGCCGTGCTGCACCGCCCGGGTGACGAGCGCACCGCCCACGACGTGCTCCGCGACGCCGCCCTGGCGCTGCACTCCGCCCAGCGCACCGGCGCCGAGGCCGACTCGGTCGCCCGCACCGTGATCTACACGCCGCGCCTGCGCGAGGAGGTGCTGGAGCGGTCCCGCACGGCCGACGAGCTCCGGGCCACCCTCAGCGGCCAGCCCGGCACCGGGCAGCTGCAGGTGCACTACCAGCCGTACGCGCTGCTCACCGACCCCTCCCGCGTCGCCGGGTTCGAGGCCCTCGTGCGCTGGCAGCACCCCCAGCGCGGCCTGGTGTCGCCGCTGGAGTTCGTGCCGGTGGCCGAGGAGGTCGGGCTGATCCGCCCGATCGGCCTGCGGGTGCTGCAGGACGCCGCGGAGCGCTCCGCCGCGTGGCACGCCATCGACCCGTCGCGGGCCTGGACCACCAGCGTCAACCTCTCGCCGCAGCAGCTGCTCGACGTCGACCTCGTGCACCGCGTGGGCGACGTGCTGGCCCGCACCGGGCTGGCGCCCCACCTGCTCACCCTCGAGCTCACCGAGACCGCGATGATGCTCGACCTCGACGGCGCCGCGCGCCGGCTCCAGGCGCTGCGCGACATCGGCGTCGGCATCGCCATCGACGACTTCGGCACCGGCTCGTCGTCGCTGTCGTACCTGCACCAGCTGCCCGTCGACGTCGTCAAGCTCGACCGCGCCTTCATCTCCCGGCTGGAGGACGACGCGACGTCGCTGGCCATGGTGCGCGCGGTGCTCGACATCGCCTCCGCCCTGGGCCTGACCACCATCGCCGAGGGCATCGAGACCCCCGGCCAGCTGCGCATCCTGGGCGAGCTCGGGTGCGACAAGGCGCAGGGGTTCCTGCTGTCGCGACCCGTGCCGCAGGACGTGGCGCAGGACCTGCTGCTCGGCGCGCGCCAGCTCGGGGGCGCCGGCGCCGGTGACCTCCGGGTGGCGCCGTGACCACGCGCCCCGGGGCGGCGGCGCGCGGGCTGGGCCTCGTGGGGCTGCTGTCGTCGGCGCTCGTCCTGGTCTCGACCTTCTTCCCGTCGGCGGTCGACGACACCGCCCCCGTCCGCGCCGTCGCGGTCGCCGCGGGGGTGGTGGCCGCCTGCATGTACCTCCCGGTCTGGCGGCGCCTGTCCGCCCGGGCGACGCTCGCCATGGTCCCGGCGGCGCTGGGGCTCATCGCCGTCCACAACAGCGTCGGCGGTGACGACCCCTACCGCTACGGCGTCTTCTTCCTGCTGGTCTTCGTCTGGATCGGGGTGCACCACCCGCGCTGGACCTCCCTGTCGGTCGGACCCCTGGCGCTGGTGGCGTACACGGTGCCCCTGCTGCTGCACCACCACCCCGACGCCGCGTGGACCGCCGTCTACGCCGTCCCGGTCTTCGTGGTGGTCGGAGAGGTCATCGCCGCGCGCTCGCGGGCGCTCGGGCTGGCCAACGCCGAGCTGCGGCGCCTGGCCCACACCGACCCCCTCACCGGGCTGCTCGACCGCCGGGCCTTCACGACGTCGGTGGAGCGGGTGCGGGCTGCCGGGGAGACGGGGGCGCTCGTGGCGTTCCTCGACCTCGACGGGTTCAAGCCGGTCAACGACACCCTCGGCCACGCCGCCGGCGACGCCCTGCTGCTGCGCATCTCGGCCTACCTCGTCAGCGACGTGCGCTCCGGTGACCTCGTGGCGCGCCTCGGCGGTGACGAGTTCGGCCTGCTCCTGCGCGGCGCCGCCGGTGACGAGGACGCCTCCGTGCTCGACCGGCTGTCCGCCGCCGTGGCGGAGGCCTCCCCCCCGGGGCTGCCCGTGGGCGTCAGCGTCGGCCTGGCCCGCCTGGACGACCACCCCGACGTCGATGCCGCGCTGCGGACCGCCGACGAGGCGATGTACGCCGCCAAACGCTCGACCAGGGCGCGCGCCGGGTCAGCACCGGCCGGCTCGCGCGCGGTCCAGCACCTGACCGGCTGACGCCCCGATCCGACCCGTCGGGCGGAGGGCGTGGGATTCGAACCCACGGACTGGCACGACCAGTCAGCAGTTTTCAAGACTGCCCCGTTCGGCCGCTCCGGCAGCCCTCCTCGACCCGCCCATCCTGCCGCACCCCGCCTCCGCGGCGCAGGCGCCCGGTGCTCTCCTCAGAAGCCCGTGCCGAACTGCGGCTCCCGCTCCCCCAGCAGCGCGGTCCCCAGCCGCGCCAGCGGCTCGGGGCGGTCGGCCTCCACCAGGCCGGCGCGCGCCAGCGGCGCGAGCCGGGTGCCGCCGAGGTACGTCGCGCCCAGCGCGGCCACGCCCAGGCGGACGTCGGCGGGGGCCTCGGTCCGGGTGCACTCGGCGCCGTCCGGTCCCCCGCGCAGGCGCACCCGCGCCGAGGCGTCGACTCCTGGGAGCCCCGCGTCGCCGGGGGCGTCGACGACGTCGAGCACGACGTCGACCTCGCAGGAGTAGGTGCGCGCCGCGAGCGCGGCGGGGACGTCGAGCAGGCGGGCCCACACGCCGTCGTCGACGGCCGTGGTCTCCACCGCGCGGGCGTCGGTGAGCAGGTGGGGCAGGGCGTCATCGAGGGGGGTGCCGCGGCCGGTGGTGATCTCGTCGACGAGGTCGAGGGCCAGCAGCGAGCGCCACAGGGAGGCGTGGGCCGAGGGGGTGGTGGAGACCAGCTCGACGACGCGGGCGCACCCGTCGCGCAGGCGGTAGGTGGCGTACCCGTCGGGGTGCACCAGGGCGAAGAGCTCGGTGGCGCCGGCGCGCTGGCCGGGGGTGTCGGCGAGCAGCTGGTCCCACCACCCGGTGCTGCGGGTGAGGGCGCCCGGGGTCTGGGCGCACCAGCGCTCGTGGACGTCGGCGAGGTGCTGCCGGGCGGTGGCGGGGGCGGCGTGGCGGGCGACCGTCGCTCCGGCGAGCTCCTCGGCGGCCGGGCTGAGGCGGGCGCGGCGGCGGTCGACGCGCGCGGTGCGCTCGGTGGTGGCGGCGCCGTAGCCGTAGCGGCCGTAGATGGTGGCCTCACTGGCGGTGAGGACGGCGAGGGACGCCCCCTCGGCGACCAGGCGGGTGTGGAGCTCGCCGAGCATCCGGCGCAGCAGGCCGCGGCGGCGCTGGTGCAGCGCCACGGCCACCCAGGTGACACCGGGGACGGGCAGGCGCGCGCCGCCGGGGACGGTCATGGTGAAGGAGTAGGAGCCGGCGGCGCCCACGAGCGCGTCGTTGGCGTGCAGGCCGTGGTCTCCGGGCTCCTCGGCCACGACGAAGCGCTCCGGCTCGATGACGCCCTCGAGGAGCGCGGCGTCGGCGTCCTCCCAGGTGAAGCCGAAGGCTCGGCCGTCTAGCACCCGGACGGCGGCCGTGTCGGCAGCGGTGGCCCAGCGGACGACGGCGTCGGCCGGGGCACCCGCGGGCGGGACGGCGGGAGGGGGGCTGCTCACCCCCAGCAGTCTGGCCGCGCCCTCCCCCACGGCGCCAACGACTTCTCCCCCTCTTCTCCCGTGATCATGGACCTCCCGAACACCGGGGACCGGTGGGACGTGACGCCCGACGGGCAGACGTCCCCCGGAGGGGTCCGGACGGCCCTGCCGTCAGGCCTCTGCCCGTGCGGCGTCACGCACCTCCCGGTCCGTGTGCGTGGAGTCCATGATCACGAGCGGGAGTGGGATGGATCAGGGGCGCCGCGGGGTTGCACCTGCGGAGGAGGTGGGGCCGTGCTGGCACCTGAGGACCTGTACGAGGTGGTCGCCGAGGCGACCCCGGCTGCTGACGGCGCCGACGGCGTGCCCGGTCCCGTGCTGCTGCACGCGCTGACGGGCTTCGTGGACGCCGGGTCGGCGTCCGAGCTGCTCGCGCAGCGGCTCCTGGCCGACCTCGACTCCCGCGTCCTGGCGCGCTTCGACGTCGACCTGGTCCACGACTACCGCGGCCGCCGTCCCCCGATGGCCTTCGCGGGCGACAGGTTCGCCTCGGTGGAGCTGCCCGAGCTGCTGCTCCACGAGGTCGTCGACGACGCCGGCACCCGGTTCCTGCTGCTCACCGGCCCGGAGCCCGACCTGCACTGGCAGCGCTTCGCGGTCGCCGTCCACCAGCTCGCGCAGCGGTGGGGGGCGCGCCTGGCGGTGTCCGTCCAGGGCATCCCCTGGGCCGCGCCCCACACCCGGCCGGCGGCGCTGACGGCGCACGCCAGCGACCGCGCGCTCATCGCCGGGCGGCCCCGCTGGTTCAGCGACGTCGTGGTCCCCGGGCACGCCGGGGCCTTCCTGGAGCTGCAGCTGGGCCAGGCCGGGCTGCCCTCGATGGGCTTCTCGGTGCACGTGCCCCACTACCTGGGGGCCACGTCCTTCCCGCCGTCCGCGGCGGCGCTGCTGGAGGCCGTCGCCCAGGCGGCGGGCCTGCGCTTCGAGGAGTCGCTGGCGGTGCTCTCGGCGGCCGCCGTCGACGTGCTCTCCCAGGTCGACGAGCAGGTGGCCGCCAGCGCCGAGACCCGCTCGGCCGTGGTCGCGCTGGAGGCGCAGTACGACGCCGTGCTCGCGGGCCGCGGCCTGCAGGGCGCTGACGGCTCGGTGATGGGGAGCCCCCGGCTGCCCGACGACGAGGTCGCCGACGGCGACGAGCTGGCCGCCGAGCTGGAGCGCTTCCTGCGCTCGCAGGGCGGGGCGGACGGGTCGGGAGGACCTCAGGCGCCCGAGGGCTCCTGAGGCACCTGGAGCCGGGCCGGCAGCACCTTCGCCGGCACGCCGACCGCCGTCGCCCCGTCCGGCACGTCGACCAGGACGACGGCGCCCGCCCCCACGCGGGCGCCGCGGCCGACGTGCACCGGCCCGAGCACCGTGGCCCCGGCGCCGACGACCGCGCCGTCGCCCACGCTGGGGTGGCGGCGGGCCTGCCGCTGGTCGTCGACGGTCACCACCCGGCCCCCGAGGGTCGTGCCGTGGAAGAGCAGCACGTCGTCACCGATGACGGCCGTCTCCCCGATCACGACGCCCATCCCGTGGTCGATCACCAGGCGCCGCCCGATGCGCGCGCCCGGGTGGATCTCCACGCCGGTGCGGCGGCGCGCCCAGTGCGCCACGAGGCGGGCCGGGAGCCGCCCCGCCGGGCCGGAGGTCCACAGGACGTGGGCGAGGCGGTGCAGCCACACGGCGTGGAGCCCGGGGGTGACCAGCACCACCTCGAGGCGCGAGCGGGCCGCCGGGTCGCGCAGCAGCACGGCCGCCACGTCCTCGCGGGCCCGCTCGCGCCAGGAGGAGGCCGGCCGGGTCAGCCGGGTCAGCCGGGTCAGCCGGGTCAGCCGGGTCACTGCATCAGGTCGCTGTACAGCACCGTCGACAGGTAGCGCTCCCCGAAGGAGGGGATGACGACGACGACGAGCTTCCCGTCCATCTCCGGCCGGCTCGCCACCTCGACGGCGGCCTTCAGCGCGGCGCCGGAGGACAGCCCCGCGAGGATGCCCTCCTCCGCGGCGGCGCGGCGGGCCCAGGCGACGGAGGTGTCGACGTCCACGTCGACCACCTCGTCGTAGACCGACGTGTCGAGGACCTCGGGCACGAAGTTCGGCCCGATCCCCTGGATCTTGTGCGGGCCGGGCTGGCCGCCGTTGAGGATCGGGCTCTCGGCCGGCTCCACCGCCACCACGCGCAGCCCGGGCTTGCGCTCCTTGAGCACCTGGCCGACGCCGGTGATGGTGCCGCCCGTGCCGATGCCGGCGACGACGACGTCGACCCGGCCGTCGGTGTCCTCCCAGATCTCCTGCGCGGTGGTGCGGCGGTGCACCTCGGGGTTGGCGGCGTTGGCGAACTGGCGCACCTGCACGGCGCCGCGCTCGGTGGCGACCTCGACGGCGCGGGCCACGGCGCCCTTCATACCCTCGCTGCCCGGGGTGAGCACCACCTCCGCGCCGTACGCCCTGAGCAGCGCGCGCCGCTCCAGGCTCATCGTCTCCGGCATCGTCAGGACGACGCGGTACCCGCGCGCGGCGCCGGCCATGGCCAGGCCGATGCCGGTGTTGCCGCTGGTCGCCTCGACCACGGTGCCCCCGGGCTGCAGCTCTCCGGAGGCCTCCGCGGCGTCGAGCATGGCGACGGCGATGCGGTCCTTGACGCTCGCGGAGGGGTTGTAGAACTCGAGCTTGGCGACCACCTCCGCCCGTGCTCCCCCGGCGAGGCGGTTCAGCCTGACCAGCGGGGTCCGGCCGACGAGCTGGGTGACGTCGTCGTAGATGCGCACGTCCGCATCGAACACCCCCGGCCGCCCGGATCTTCCGGCAGACCCCTGGTCCGGCCCCGTCCGGCGGTCAGCCGGTCAGCCGGTCGCCTGGGAGACCGCCAGCTGCACCAGCGTCACCAGCGCCTGCTTGGTGGCGGGGCGGGTGCGGGCGTCGGTGTAGAGCACCGGCACGTGCTCGGGCACCGCCAGGGCCTCGCGGACGTCGTCCAGCTCGTGTCGGGCCACGCCGTCGAAGCAGTTGACCGCGACGACGAAGGGGATGCCGCGGGTCTCGAAGTAGTCGACCGCCGTGAAGCACTGGTCGAGCCGCTCGGTGTCGACCAGCACGACCGCGCCGATCGCGCCGCGGACCAGGTCGTCCCACATGAAGAGGAACCGGTCCTGGCCCGGCGTGCCGAAGAGGTACAGCCACAGGTTGCCGGGCAGGGCGATGCGCCCGAAGTCCATGGCGACGGTGGTGGTGGTCTTGCGGTCGGAGACGCCGCCCGCGTCGTCGACGCCCACCGAGTGCTCGGTCATGGCCGCCTCGGTGCTCAGCGGCTCGATGTCCGACAGCGACCCGATGAAGGTCGTCTTGCCGACCGCGAACCCTCCCGCGACCACGATCTTGACCGTGGTCGGCGCCTCGGTGGGCTCGTGGGCCCGGTCCTCGGCGTCGGCGGGGGGCGCGGGGGTCTCAGAGGGTGCTGATGCCATCGAGGACGCTCTCCAGCAGGGTGCGGGGGGTCGCGGCCACCCAGCCGTCCGCGGACCGGGTGCCGGCGGCGCCGGCACCGGCGCCGGCCGCGGAGACGGGGGGGAGCTCGGGGGCGTGCACGCGGACGGCGCGGCTGCGCTGCAGGTCGCCGACGACGACCCTCATCACGGGCACCGGGAGGCGCACGTGGGCGGACAGCTCGGCGATGGAGAGCCACCCCCCGGAGGTGAGCTCCAGGACACGGCGGCTCTCCTGGGTCATGCCGGTGGCCGGCGTGCCGAGGGCCTGCACCAGGGCCTCCAGGGGCAGCTCGGTGGCGCTGGGCGCGCGGCGGCCCCCGGTGACGGCGTAGGGCCGCACGGTGCGGACCTCCTCCGCGCCGTCGTCGTCGGCGTCGTCGAACGGCGGGGGCACCACGCCTCACCCCTCCCGCGGGCCGCGGCCGGGGCCGTCGACCGGGAGGGAGGCGCGCATCTCCGCCACCAGCTGCGGGGTCAGGGCGGCGTCGGCGCGGGAGACGAGCATCGCCATCTCGTAGCCGACCATCCCGACGTCGCAGGTGGCGTCGGCGACGACGGCGAGCACGGAGCCGTCGGAGACGCTCATGGTGAACAGGAACAGCTCGTCCATCTCCACGATGGCCTGGCGCACCTCGCCGCCGCGCAGCTGGCGGGCCGCCCCGCGGGTGAGGCTCGACATGCCCGCGACGATCGCGGAGAGCTGGTCGCCCTCGGTGCGGTCGAGCTCGGCCGACATCGACATCAGGAGGCCGTCGGCCGAGACGGCGAGCGTCGTGCGCGCGCCGGGGACGCGTCGGACGAAGTCGTCGAGGAGCCAGCTGAAGCCGGCTGCCGTCGTCGCGCCCCCTGCACCGCTCGGGCTCGCCGAGCCGCTGGTCTGCGTGGTCAACGGTCCTCCTGGGGTTCCTGGGCGGGCACCTGCCCGTGGGCCTGCTCGACGCGCCCGTCGGGCCGGGCGCCCGCGCGCCGGGCCCGGCTGACGCCCGAGGTGTACCCGGCCAGCATGGTCCGCACGTCGGCGGGCTCGCGACGGCGGGGCGGGTGCTGCCCGCCGGCGGGCCGGGCGGCGGCGGGGGTGCCCGCGGGACGGGTGGGCAGCGCCGACCCCGCGGTCCGGCGCACCAGGGGCGCAGCTCCGGTGGACACCGCCGCGGGGCGGTAGGCCTCGCGGGGGACCTCGCCGGTCTCGAAGACCGCCAGAGCCAGCGGGCGGCCGCCGGGGCCCCCCGCTGCCGGGGCGGCGGGCATCGGCGGCAGCGGGCGCAGCGGGGCCGCGGGCTGGGCCAGCCACGCGGCGGCCCGCTCAGCGGTGGAGCCGACGTCGTCGGTGCGCACCGGCCCGGTGGTCCGCACCGCGGCGGGTGCGGACGCCGCCGGGGAGGCGGGCGCCGAGCCGGTGGTCGCGGAGCCGCTGCGGCGCGGCAGGGCGCTCGGGGAGGCAGCGGCAGCCGTCACCGGGGTGAAGGCCGTCTCCACGCGGAGGTCGCGGACGCCTGCGGGCACCACCGGGCGGTCGGAGGCCGCAGGCAGCGCCGAGGCGGGCTCGGGGGCCAGCGGCGGTGCGGCGGGCGGAGCGGCCGGCGCCGCGGCACCGGTGCTGGTGCCGGTGGCGGTGCTGGCCGCGGGGACGGCGGGCTGGCGGCCGGTCGTGCGGACCGCGGCCCGCCCTCCGGTGCGCACCGCGGACAGCTGGCCGCTGGCCTCCAGGGCCCGCAGCTCGCGGCGCGTCATGGGACGGACCTCCGCGACGTCCACGCCCTCGTCCGCGGCTCCCGGGGCAGGGGTGTTCGCGGCGGGCACGACGGCCTGCAGGCCGGAGGTGGTCTCGCCGCGGCCCGGGCGCCGTGCGAACAGGCCCCGCTTGGGGGCTGCGTGCGCGCCGCGGACCCGCTCGTCGTCACGAGACGGCAGTGCCGTGGCGCCCGGGGCCGGGGCGCGGTCGGGCACGTAGGGCGCGTCGTCGTCGAGCGCGACGACGACGGGCGCCGCAGCGACCGCGGGACCGGTGCGGCCGACCAGCGGGGTGGGCACGGCCGTCAGGTCGACCACGGGGCTGCTGGAGGGGCTGCCTGCCGCGGTCGGGTCGGCGGAGGGCTCCAGCTCGCCGCGGCGCGCGGTGAAGGTGCGGAAGACCGCGCTGCGGCGGGCGGCTCGGGGGTCGTCGGCGGAGGCGGCCGACGGCGCGGCCACCGGCTCCGGCTGCTGCGCCGGGGCGGCGGCCACCGGCGCGGTGAGGGCCGGCGCGGGCCCGGAGGTGCGCGGCGCCCGCCGCGGCAGGCCGCCGGGCGCCGAGCGTGTGCCCGCGGCCGGAGCCGCCACCGCGGCGGCGCGGTCGGGTGCGGGCACCGCGGCGGGGTGCTCGACGGGGGCGGGGCCCGCGGCGCGGGTCGGCGGCAGCTGGAGCGCGGACAGGGCGCCC
This sequence comes from Actinomycetales bacterium, assembly GCA_022701985.1. Classification (GTDB taxonomy): domain Bacteria; phylum Actinomycetota; class Actinomycetes; order Actinomycetales; family Quadrisphaeraceae; genus Quadrisphaera. The sequence goes on along the minus strand of JAKONK010000089.1, from coordinate 14,267 downwards.
GTGGCGGGTCCGCGCACGGGCAGCGCCTGCACCGGTGCCGCAGCGCTCGGTGCGGCGGACTCCACCGACCCGGCGAAGACCGAGGTGGGCAGCGAGACGGCCACGACGGTGCCGCGCACCGCCCCGGCGTGGACCTCGACGCGAGCGCCGAGGCGGCGGGCGATGCGGCCCACCACGAAGTAGCCGAGCTCGGAGGCCCCGACGGCGGCGCTGGCGGAGGGGTCGGCCAGGCGGGCGGTGACCTCGGCGAGCTGGGCCGGCGACATGCCGATGCCGTCGTCGGTGACCGTCAGCTGCACACCGGAGGAGAGCTGGGAGGTGGAGACCCGGACGCGGGTGGTCGGGTCGGAGGAGCGGGTCGCGTTCTCGAGGAGCTCGGCGACCAGGTGCGCCGCCGGCAGGGCCAGGTGGCCGAGCACCGCGGGGTCCGTGCCGAGGGCCAGGTCGACGCGGCGGTAGTCCTCGATCTCGCTGGAGGCGGTGCGCACGACGTCGCTCAGCGGCATCGGGGCGCGCAGCCGGCGGCCGCCGTCGATGCCGGCGAGGACCAGCAGCGACTCGGCGTTGCGCCGCATGCGCGTGGCGAGGTGGTCGAGCGTGAAGAGGTCCTCCAGGGTGCGGGGGTCCTCCTCGGCGCGCTCGAGGGTGTCGATGAACGTCAGCTGGCGGTTGAGCAGCGCCTGGTCGCGGCGGGCGACGGTGACGAAGGTGCTGGAGATGGCCGCGCGCAGCGCCGCCTGCTCGCGCGCCACCTGCACCGTGGTGGAGTTGACGTCGTTGAAGGCCGCGGCCAGGCGCCCCACCTCGTCGCGGGAGCGGACCGGGATCGGCTCGAGCTCGGCGTCCTCGGCGGCGGCGCCGGACGTGGAGTGGGCCGCCTCGACCAGGCGCGGCAGGCGCGAGCGGACGTCGCCGGCGGCGCGGGTCAGCGCCCGCAGCGGCTGGGTGATGCCCCGCGCGATGAGCAGGCCGAACAGCAGCGGCAGCACGACGGCGGCGAGGCCGCCGAGCGCGACGGCCACGGCCGTGGTCCGGGCGCTGCTGAGCTGCTGGGCCACGCCGTCGGCCCCGGCGGCGGCCAGCGCCGCTGAGGAGGGCGAGAGGGCGTCGGTCTCGGCGTCCAGCGCCGCGCGCCACGCGTCGACGGAGGGCTGGGCGAACCCGGCGCCCGGGTCGCCCTCGACGGCCGCGCGCAGCTGCGCGACCTCGACGCCCGGCGGCGGGACCTGCACGCCGGCGCCGCGGCCGAGGCGGACGGCGTCGGCGCGCGTCGAGGCGATGCGGGCGGCCACGCCCACCAGGGAGGCGCGCTCGGCGGAGTCGACGCCGCCGCCGGACTGCAGGGCGCGGGCGCCGACGTCGCGCTCGTCGGCGAGGAGGCCCACGAGCTGCTGCAGCGAGCTGGCGGCGCGGAGCGCGTCGGGGGTGCCCGAGGCCGGGTCGGCGTCGACGGCCAGGGCCTCCGGCAGGGCCGCCTGGGCGCTGATGGCCGTGGAGTAGCGGGCCGAGGCGCTGGTCGCGCTCTGGCGGCCCTCGTCGACGACGGAGCGGACGGTGGCGACCTGGCTCTGCGCGCGGACGGCGGCGGCGATGCCCTGGGCCGCCTCACCCGACAGGCGCGAGGTGTCGACGGCGGCCAGCTGGTCGGTGACGCCCTGCAGCAGGGGGTCGGTGGCGGCCCGGGCCCGCGCCACGCGGTCGGCGGCGGTGGCGTCACCGGACAGCAGGGCCACGGAGGCGGTGCGCTCGTCGTCGAGGGCGCTGACCAGCACCGGGAGGCTGCGGGCGGCGTCGACGGCCCGCTGCAGCTGGCCCGCCTCGCGCACGGTGGTCCAGCTGGACCACGACAGGACGGCGGACGCCGCGACGAGCACCAGCACCGGCAGGGCCAGGACGGCCAGGATCCGGGACCGGATGCTGAGGTTGCGGACCATGTCCACCCTTCGTCTCGCGCGTGGTGCACCACCTGCAGGGCGACCGCGGCCACGGAGCCACGCGCCTTCACGGTGAGCGAACCGCCCCCCCGAACGGCCCACCCGCCGCACATCCTCTCCCAGGTCCCGCCTCTCGTCGACGCCCCGACCGCCCAGAACCTCCCGGCCCCCCGGCGGGCCGCCCGGTGCGCGGGGGCGCGAGGATCCCCGGGTGCTCCCCGCATCCGACCCCGACGGACCTGGTGGGGGCGCTGCCGCCGCCGCCGGGGACCTGTGGGACGGCGTCTGCGCCGTCGTCCCGGCGGGTGGCGCGGGACGCCGGCTGGGCGGGCTCGACAAGCCGGCGGTCCTGGTGGGGGGCCGGTCTCTCCTCGGGCACGTCCTCGACGGGCTGCCGGTGCACGTCCCCGTGGCGGTCGTGGGGCCGGAGCGCCGGGAGCCCGCCGGCGGTGGGGCGGCCCGCGCGGTCGTCACCTGCCGCGAGGACCCGCCCGGGGGCGGTCCCGCGGCGGCGGTGGCCGCGGGTCTGGCCGCGCTGGAGCGCGCCGGGCTGCTGGGGCGGGTCGTCGTCGTCGTGCCCGCCGACGCCCCGCGCGCCGCCGAGGCCCTGCCCGGGCTGCTGGCCGCCCTGCGCTCGAGCGGTCCAGAGGTCACCGCGGCCGTCGCGGTCGAGGTCGGCACCGACGGGTCGCGGCACCGCCAGGTGCTGGTCGCCGCGCACGACGCCGCCGCCCTCCGCGAGCGCGTGCGCACCCTCGCCGGCGCCGGTGGAGGTCCTGCCGCCGGAGGGGGTGCGGCCCGCGGTGCGCTCGCGGGGCTGCCCGCGGCCCGGCTGCTGCCTCCGGCGGACGCTCTGGCGGAGGTCACGACGGCCGGGGACGTCCTCGCCGACGTCGACACCCCGGAGGACCTCGCCGCGGCCCGGGCCTCCGTCCGCCGGGCCTGACCCCGGGCCCGGGGCCGTCCGGGACGCCCACGACTGCGGTGGTGGGGAGGCTCGCTCGCCGGGCGGGCGCGGGCGGGCCTGCCTAGGGTCGGCCGCATGCGTGCTGTCGTCGCGCGTGAGCCCGGAGGACCCGAGGTCCTGGAGCTCCGCGAGCTGCCCGACCCGGAGCCCGGACCGGGCGAGGTGCTCCTGCGGGTGGCCGCCTCGGGCGTCAACCGGGCGGACGTCGCCCAGCGCGGCGGCACCTACCCGCCGCCGCCCGGGGCCAGCGACGTGCTCGGCCTGGAGGTCTCCGGCACGGTGCTCGCCCTCGGGGAGGGCGCCGAGGGGACCACCGACCTGCGCGTCGGCGACGAGGCGTGCGCGCTGCTCGCCGCAGGGGGCTGCGCCGAGCTGGTCGTCGTGCCCGCCGGGCAGGTCATGCCGGTGCCGGCCGGGGTCGACCTCGTCGACGCCGCCGCGCTGCCCGAGGTCGCGGCCACGGTCTGGTCGACGGTCTTCATGTCCGCGGGCCTGCGCCCCGGCGAGGTGCTGCTGGTCCACGGCGGTGGGAGCGGCGTCGGCACCATGGCGGTGCAGCTGGCCGCGCAGGCCGGGGCCGTCGTCGCCGTCACCGCGGGCAGCGAGCGCAAGCTGCGGGCCTGCGCCGAGCTCGGCGCCTCCGTGCTGGTCGACTACTCGACCCAGGACTTCGTCGAGGCCGTGAGGGCCGCCACCGACGGGCGGGGCGCCGACGTCGTCCTCGACGTGGTGGGCGGGCCCTACCTCGACCGCAACGTCCGGGTGCTCGCTCCCGGCGGGCGGCTGGTGCAGCTGGGCCTGCAGGGCGGCCGGAGGGCCGAGCTCGACCTGGGGCTGCTCATGGCCAAGCGCCTGAGCCTGCTGGGCAGCACGCTGCGCGCGCGTCCGGTCGACGGGCCCGACGGCAAGGCGGCGATCTGCGCCAGCGTGGTCGAGCACGTCTGGCCGCTGGTCGCCGAGGGCCGGGTGCGCCCGGTGGTCTCCGAGCGGGTGGTGGTCCGCACCGCCGCCGACGTCGCCCGCGCGCACACCGACCTGGAGGCCGGGGCTCACGTCGGGAAGGTCCTGCTGGTCTGGGAGACGATGGGCCGGTGAGCGAGCAGCAGCAGCCCGATCCCGTCGTCGTGGTCTCCGGCTCCGCCCTGGCGGCGGGCGGCGGCGAGGAGTCCGACGCGGCCCGCGCCGTCGGCTCCGTGGAGCAGCCGGCGAAGGTGATGCGCATCGGCAGCATGGTCCGCCAGCTGCTGGAGGAGGTCCGCGGGGCGCCGCTGGACGACGCCGGCCGCGCCCGCCTGGCCCAGGTGCACGAGCGGTCGCTCGCCGAGCTGGAGGACGGCCTCTCCCCCGAGCTGGTCGCCGAGCTGCGGCGCATCTCCCTGCCCTTCGGCGAGGGCGGGACGCCGACAGACGCCGAGCTCCGCATCGCCCAGGCGCAGCTGGTGGGCTGGCTGGAGGGCCTGTTCCACGGCATCCAGACCGCGCTCGTGGCGCAGCAGGTGGCCGCGCGCAGCCAGCTCGAGCAGATGCGCCGGGCCCTGCCCCCCGGAGCCGGTGACGGGCACGGCGGCCCACAGGGCGCCGGCGGGTCGGTCGTCGACCAGCGCCCCTCGCCCGGCCAGTACCTCTGACCCCCCCGACCAGCGGCCCGTGGCAGCGGTGAGGCGGCGCCTGCGCGACGTCCTGGCGCGGCGCTCCCCCGACGACCTCGAGCTGGGACAGGGGGTGTGGCGGCGCCTGCACGACAGGTTCCGCCGCGCCGTCGACAGGTACCACCAGGTGCTCGAGGGTGTGCCCGCCTCGCCGCTGCGCGACGCGCTGGAGGTGTGCGGGGCCCGGCTCGCGGCCTGCCTCGACGAGGTCCGCGCGGCGTGCGCCGCCGAGCAGGCGGCGCACCCCAGCGGGGGCCTGGAGGTGCCCGGCGGGGAGGCCGGCCAGCACCACGCGCGCCTGTCGCGGTCCGCGACGCTGGCCGCGCAGGCGGGCGAGGCCGTGACGATGGCGCGGGTCCGGGCTCGCTCCGGCCCCGACGGGGGCGCCGCGGCGCTGGCCGACCCGGGCGGGGCCGCGGCCGCCGAGCGCGCCGTGGCCCAGGTGGAGGCGCTGGTCAGGGAGCCGGGGAGCCCGCCCGCTCGCTGAGCAGCTGCTCGACGACGCGTGCGACGCCGTCGTCGTCGCACGGGGGCGCGAGGGCGGAGGCCGCGGCCACGGCCTCGGGGTGCCCGCCGGTCATGGCGTACGACCGGCCCGCCCAGCGCAGCATGGGCAGGTCGTTGGGCATGTCCCCGAACGCGGCGACCTCGGAGGCGTCGATGCCGAGGTCGTCGGCGAGCGCCGCGAGGGCGCTGGCCTTGCTGGTGCCGCGCGCGGAGACCTCCACGAGGCCGTCCATGCCCGAGTGGGTGGGCTCGACGATGTCGCCGGCGGCGTCGCGCACGGCGCGCAGGACGACGTCGGCGGGCAGGTCACCGGCGCGCAGGAGCAGCTTGACCACGCCCGGGTCGACGGCGAGCAGGTCCTCGAGGGTGCCGGTGACGGGGTCGCGCTTGGCGTCGTACCTGGGCACGTAGGCCGGCTCGTGGCGGAAGCCCTCGAGGGTCTCCATGGCGGCCGCGACCCCGGGGAGGGCGGTGCGGACGGCGGCGACGGCGTCGAGGACCACCGCGGCGGGGATCGTGCGGGAGGAGACGACGCGGTGCTCGGCGAGGTCGTAGGTGAGGGCGCCGTTGGCGCAGACCACCGTCACGGGGCCGAAGACGTCGGCGAGGTCGGTCACCCAGCGCGGCGGGCGGCCGGTCACGGCGACGACGTGCACGCCGGCCGCTCGGCAGGCCTCGAAGGCGGCACGGGTGCGCGGCGAGACGGAGCCGTCGCTGCGCACCACCGTCCCGTCGAGGTCGGTGGCGACCAGCCGGAGCGGCGGGAGGGCCGCGGGAGGGGGCGCGGAGGAGGTCACGGGGACGTCGCCGGGGCGAGCAGGCCCTCGAGGACGTCGGCGAGGCCGTCGTCGGCGACGCTGCCGGTGACCTCGTCGGCGGCGTCGTGGACCTCCTGGGGGCCCTGCCCCATCGCCACGCCGCGGCCGGCCCAGCGGAGCATCTCGACGTCGTTGCGGCCGTCACCCACCGCGAGGGTGCGCTCCGGGGCGATGCCGAGGCGCGTGCGCACCAGCTCGAGCGCGCTGGCCTTGGTCACGCCCTGCGGGGCGAGGTCGAGCCAGGCCGTCCAGCCGACGGCGTAGTTCACCCCCGCCAGGCCCACCCTGCCGACGAGCTCCACGAAGTCCTGCGTGGTGTGCTCCGGGCTGCGGACCACCACGCGCGTGGCGCGCGCGCCGACCAGGGCGGTCAGCTCGGCCAGCTCGACGGTGCGCAGCGGCCCGTCGAGCTCGCCGTCGGGGAAGGGACCGGCCACGAGGACGTCGTCACCGGGGACCTCCACGGCGAAGGCCGCGTCGGGCAGCTCGGCGCCCAGGAGCGCCAGGGCCGGGGCCGGGTCGAAGGTCACGACCTCGACGTCCTCCGCTCCCCCGGGCAGCGCCGGGTCGAGGCGGGAGGTGACGGCGCCGTTGCTCGTGACCAGGTAGCCGGTGTCGAGGCCCAGGGAGGCGAGCACCGGCTGCACCGAGACGAAGGAGCGGCCGGTGGCCACGACGACGTGGTGGCCCGCGGCGGCGACGGCGCGGACGGCGTCGCGGACGCGGTCGGTGAGGACCATGTCGTGGTCGACGACGGTGCCGTCGACGTCCAGGGCCACCAGGAGGGGGTCGAACGGCACGCTCGTCACCCTACGGCGCTGCCGCGGCGGCCTCCTCGAAGGTGCCGTCGGCCGCGAGGGTCAGCTCGTGGGTGAACAGGGCCTCGGCCAGCGGCACGCCGAGGGTGGCCGCCGGGACGCCGGCGGCGGCGAGCGCCCCCACCGCGTCGAGGCTGCGCAGGCTGGCGGCGAGGACGGCGGTGGGGCCGGCGCCGAGGGCGCGGTGCATGGCGACGACGACGTCGACCGCGGTCGCCTCGTCGGGGGCGATCCGGCTGACGTACGGGGCCACCCACGAGGCGCCGACGCCCGCGGACAGGACGGCGTGGGCGGGCGTGAACGCCCCGGTGAGCAGCGTCGGCACGCCCTCGGAGGCCAGGCGCGCGCAGGCCGTGGAGCCCGCGAGCGTCGCGGTCACCTTCACCACGACGCGGTCGCTGAGCGCCGCGAGCCGGCGCCCCCGCTCGGCGACCTCGTCGGCCGTGCTGCCCCAGGACTGCAGGAAGACCCGCTCGGCCCCGCCCTCCACCGCCCAGTCGTGCACGGCGGGCGCGTCGGCGACGGTCAGGCCCGCCCGCTGGAGGATGACGGGGTTGGTGGTGACGCCGCGGAAGGCCCCGGTGGCCAGCAGGGCCAGGGCGGGGCCGCGGTCGGCGGTGTCGAGGTAGAGGTCCACGGGGTCGTCAGGGCCCTTCGGGGTCTCGGGCGGTCAGGAGAACCACATGCCGCCGTCGACGACGACGGACTGGCCGGTCATGTACGCCGCGTCGGGTGACGCGAGGAAGGAGACCACACCGGCCGCGTCGTCGGGCGACTGCAGCCGCCCGAGGGCGATCTGCCCGGTCATGGCGGCCATCGGCGCGCCGCGGGCGGCGCCGGTGCGCTGGGACAGGTCGGCGTCGATGGAGTCCCACATGGGGGTCTCGACCACCCCGGGGCTGTAGCAGTTGGCGGTGATGCCGTGCTCGGCCAGCTCGAGGGCGACGGCCTGCGTCAGCCCCCGGACGGCGAACTTCGAGGCGGAGTAGGCGCTCTGCCAGCGGCCGGCGCGGTGCGCCGCCACGGAGGCCGCACCGATCAGCCGGCCCCCGCGCCCCTGGGCGACCATCTGCCGCGCGCCGGCGCGGTAGCAGTTGGCCACGCCGCGCACGTTGACGGCCATGGTGGTGTCCCACTGGGCGGTGGTCGTCTCCAGCAGCGGCGCCGTGACCGCGATCCCGGCGTTGGCGACCACGACGTCCAGCCCGCCGAGGACGGTGACGTGGTCGCGGACGGCGCGCTCGACGTCGTCCTCGTCGGTGACGTCGACGTGGTCGGAGCGCACGGGCTGCGCACCGGCTCCCCCGGCGGTGCGCAGCCCGTGCTCCACCCCGCGCAGCGCGTCGGCGCTGCGCGGGAGGTCGAGCAGGGTGACGGCCAGGCCGTCGGCGTGCAGCCGGGCCGCCACCGCCCTGCCGATGCCGCCCGCGGCACCGGTGACGACGGCGGACCGGGCGGTCACTTCACCGCGCCGAGGGACAGGCCCTGGACCAGCTTGTCCTGGGCCGCGAAGCCCGCGGCGAGCACCGGCAGGGAGATGACGACGGCGGCCGCGCACACCTGCGCCAGGAACAGGCCCTGGCTGGTGGCGAAGCTGGTGAGGAACACCGGGGAGGTGCTCGCCACCGTCGAGGTCAGCGTGCGCGCCAGCAGCAGCTCGTTCCAGCTGAAGATGAAGCAGATCAGCGACGTGGCCGCGATGCCCGGCAGCGCCACCGGCGCCACCACCGAGCGGAGCATCGTGATGAGGCCGGCGCCGTCGAGCTGGGCCGCCTCCATCATCTCCACCGGCACCTCGGCCAGGAAGCTGCGCATCATCCACACCGCGATCGGCAGGTTCATCGAGGTGTACAGCAGGATCAGGAAGGTGATGTTGTCCAGGACGCCGATGGAGTTGGCGAACAGGTACAGCGGCAGCAGCCCGGCCACGATCGGCAGGAACTTCGTGGACAGGAAGAAGAACAGGACGTCGGTCCACTTCTCCACCGGCTTGATGCTCAGCGCGTAGGCCGCCGGCACCGCCAGCACCAGCACCAGCAGCGTCGAGACCACCGACGCGGTGAGGGAGTTGATGAGCGGCGGCCACGGCTGGCCCGCGAAGAACGAGCGGTACCCGTCCAGCGTGAGGGGCGCCAGGACCGAGGGCGGGTTGGTGGCCGCGTCGGTCTCGGAGTGGAACGACGTCAGCAGCATGAACAGCACGGGCGCCGCGAAGAGCAGCCCCACCGCCCACGCGGCGATCCCCCACGCCGGGTGCCCGCCGTCCTCGGGGGTGCGCCGCTTCTTGCGCGCTCCCGAGCCCTTGAAGGAGGTGGCGGCGACGGCGGAGTTGGTGTGGGTGCTCATCGGCCGGTCTCCTCGTCGAACAGGCTGGACACGGTGCGCAGCGCGAAGGTCGCGATGATGATCGTGCCGATCACCACGACCACGCCCTGCGCCGAGGCCAGGCCGTAGTTCTGCTGCTGGAAGAAGGTCGCGTAGATCGTGTACGGCAGGTTCGCGGTGCCCAGGGCCCCGGCGGTGATGATGAAGACCGAGTCGAAGGCCTGGACGATGTAGATCGACCCGAGCAGGCCACCGAGCTCCAGGTAGCGGCGCAGGTGCGGGAACGTGATGTAGCGGAAGATCTGCCACGCCCCGGCGCCGTCCATGCGGGCGGCCTCGACCACGTCACCGGGCTTCGACTGCAGGCCCGCCAGCAGGATCAGCATCATGAACGGCGTCCACTGCCAGATCAGCGAGAGCTCGATGGACAGCAGCGGGTAGTCGGTCAGCCACGCGGGCTGCGGGGGGCTGTCAGAGCCGAAGATCCCCCAGACCCAGGTCAGGACGCCGTTGAGCAGGCCGTACCCGGAGTTGAGGATGCCGTGCTTCCACAGCAGGGCGGCGGCGACGGGGACCACGAGGAACGGCGCGATCATCATCGTGCGCACCGCGCCGCGGCCGATGAACTTGCGGTCCAGCAGCAGGGCGATCGCCGTGCCCAGGACCAGGCTGACGATGACGACGGTGGCCGTCAGCAGGATCGTGGTGAGCACCGCGCTGCGGATGGCGGGGTTGGTGAAGACCTGGACGTAGTTGTCGAAGCCGGTGAAGCCGCGCTGGTCGGGCCGCAGCGCCCGGTAGTCCATGAACGAGATGACGATGGTCGCCAGGAACGGCAGCTGCGTCGCGGCGATCGTGAAGACGAGCGCGGGCAGCAGCGGGATGCGGCGGCGCCGGGCCTCCCGCCGGTCGCGGGCGGCCTGCCCCTGGGGGGCCTGGTAGGTGGTGCGCTGCTCCGGCGTCAGCTCCGACGCCGCAGGTGTGGCTGTGGTCACGGGAGTCCTTCTTCCGCCGGGTGGGCGCCCCTGCCCGGCCCGCCGTCGTCGCCCTGCGGGACGACGGCGGGCCGGGAGGGGTGCTCACCACCGGATGGGTGGGCTTACTTGTTGGCGTCGCCGGCGGCCTGCGCCAGCGGCTGTCCGGCCTCGAGGGCCTGCTCGACGGTCTGCTGACCGGCGATCGCCGCGCTCACGCCCTGGCTGACCTGCGTGGCCATGCCGGCGAACTCGGGGATGGCCACGAACTGGATGCCCGGCGCCGGACGGGGCTGCACGCCGGGGTTGTTCGGGTCGGCGGCGTTGATGGCCGCCTCGGTCGCCTGGTAGAAGGCCTGCGCGGACGCCTGGTAGTCGGCGTTCTGGTAGGTCGAGGAGCGCTTGCCGGCGGGGACGTTCGACCAGCCGATCTCCTGGCCGACCAGCTCCTCGTACTCCTTGCTAGTGGCCCAGGAGATGAACTTCCAGGCGGCGTCCTTCTTCTGCGAGGACTCCTGCGTGGCGAACGCCCAGCTGTACAGCCAGCCGGAGGAGGCGGTCTCCTTCACCGGGGCCGCGACGTAGCCCATCTTGCCCTTGACGGGCGAGTCGTCGGCCTCGAGCGAGCCGGCGGCGGAGGTGGCGTCGTACCACATGGCCACGCCGCCCTGGGTCATGGCGTTGAGGCACTCGGTGAAGCCGGCGTTGGCCGCGTCGGGCTCACCGTGCTGCTGCACGAGGTTCACGTAGAAGTTGGTCGCCTCCACGAACGGCGGGGCGTTCACCTGCGCGTTGAAGTCGGCGTCGAACCAGGTGCCGCCGAAGGTGTTGACCACCGTGGTCAGCGGGGCGAAGACCTGGCCCCAGCCGGCCTGGCCGCGCAGGCAGATGCCGCGCATCCCGCCCTGGCCCTCGTCGGCCTGGGCCGCGAGCTCGGCGACCTGGTCCCAGGTGGGGTTGGCGGGCATGGTCAGGCCCTTGGCCTCGAACACGTCCTTGCGGTACATGAGGAAGGAGCTCTCGCCGTAGAACGGCTCGGCGTACTGCGAGCCGTCAGCGCCCTTCAGGCCGTCGGCGATGGGCTTGAGGACGTCGTCCTGGTCGTAGGCGGAGTCCGCGGCGATGTTCTCGTCGAGGTTCGCGATCCACTTGTTGGCCGAGAAGAACGGCACCTCGTAGTTGGAGATCGTCGCGACGTCGTACTGGCCCGACTGCTGGGAGAAGTCGGTCTGGATGGTGTCGCGCGCGTCGTTCTCGGGCAGAACCTTGTAGTTGACCGTGATGCCGGTCTCCTTGGTGAAGTTGTCCGCCGTCAGCTTCTGCAGGTCGACCATCTGCGGGTTGTTCACCATCACCACGTTGATGGAGTCGGCGTCGCCGCTGCCGGCGCTGCCACCGCTGCCGCTGCCGCCACCGCCCCCGGCGCCCGCGCACCCTGAGGCGAGCACGGCGACGCCGGCTGCGGCGGCGATGGAGGCGAGGACACGTCGTCGTGCTGCCATGAGGAGGACCTCTTCCTTCGTGTGTCCGGGCGCGCTCTCGCGCCCGGTGTCTGTCGGGTGTCTGTCAGGTGGTGGTCGTGCTGAGCACCCGGGGAGGGAGCTCGCCGGAGCCGCGCTCGATGAGGCGCAGCGGCACCAGCTCGTGGGACGGCGGACCGTCCCACCCGTCGATGCGCGCGAACAGCAGCTCCGCCGCTCGTGCGCCGATGGTCTCGACGTCCTGCTCCAGGACGGTCAGGGGCGGGCTGAAGGCGTCGGCACCGGCGAGGTCGTCGATGGCGACGTAGGCGAGGTCGCGCAGCCCCAGGCGGGCGATGGCCGAGGCCAGGCCCATGGTCACGCGGGCCACGCCGGAGACGACGGCCGTGATGCCGCCGCCGTCGGCGCCGCTGCTGGTGAGCTCGCCGAGCTCGGCGACGGCGCGCTCGGTGGTCTCGCTGGGCAGGTACCCCATCCACGTGGTGCGGGGCTCGAGGCCCGCCTCGCGCATGGCCGCCTCGTAGCCCTGGCGGCGCAGCTGGACGGTGGTCGCCGCCGGGCCCGAGCCGACGAAGAGGATCCGGCGGTGGCCGCGCGCGAGCAGGTGCTCGGTGACGCGGCGGCCGGCGGTCTCGTTGTCGATGCCGACGGCGTCGGAGAAGGGGCTCGCCGCCGGGGCGTCGACCTGCACCACGGGCAGCTCGGTGGCCACCTCGGCGAGGTAGCCCTGCGGTGCCCCCGCCGTGCCGGTGGCGACGACGAGGCCGGCGACGCTGCGGGACAGCAGCGGCTCGACGGCCTCCTCCTCCGAGCGCCCCGACCCGGCGCAGGTGATGACGACCCCGTACCCGCGGGCGTGCGCCGCGCGCTCGACCTCGGCCACGACGCGGCCGAAGAAGGGGATGGTGAAGTCCTCGATGGCCACGCCGATGGCGGTGTCCTTGCCGCGGCGCAGCGAGCGCGCCTGGCGGTTGACGGAGTACCCCAGCTCGGACGCCGCGAGGCGGACCCGGGCCGTGAGCTCGTCGGTGACCCCGGCTCCCCCGTGGAGCACGCGGGAGACCGTGGAGGCGCTGGTGCCGGCCTTGGCGGCGACGTCGGTGAGGGTGGCCCGTGAGGCGCGGCTCTTCGTGGTGTTGACCATGGTCCAGCCTCCCGCCCTGACGTCGTCGTCTGCAGCAGGCACGAGTCTGGCGACATCCTGCAAACGTTGTCAACGAACCGACTGTCACGATCAGGTCACGGGAGATCCACAGCGCGTTGCCAGTCTCCCGAGAGGAAGACTCCCCTCCCCGCCGTGATCATGGACCTCCCACGCACCTTCCGGCCGTGATCATGGACTTCCCGAACACGGGCGGGCGGCGCGCCCGCCCACGGGCGGTCGCCGGAGCGGAGTCAGCTGTCAGTCGCTCCTGTCGGATGACGCGTCGAGGACGGCCGGCCGGGCCATCGACCAACGGCGCCCGGCACGAGGAGCCCACCGACGCTGCAGCCGGACAGCGCTCGGGACGCCCATGATCACGGTCGGAAAGTGCTCCGGAGGTCCATGATCACGGGGGGGTGGGTCAGAGGAGGCGTTCCAGGGTGGCGCGGGCCCCGTCGGCGTGGAGGCCCCGCAGGGCGTCCAGGTACGCCTGCGTGAACCGCTCGTCGTCGACCAGGTCGCCGAACAGCTCCCGGTCGCGCACGAAGGCCAGGGGGTCGGCGTCCTCGCCCCTCTGGCGCTGCGCGGCAGCCGTGGTCCGGTCCGCGCGGCGGTCGACCACCTGGATCGGCGCCCCGTGCTCGTCGACGCCCTCGGCGTACCGCGCCCAGCTGGCGATGACGGCGGCCGAGCGGTGCACGTCGCGCCCCGCGGCCAGGTTCGCCCTCACCACCGGGACCAGCCACTTCGGGATCCGGTCGGAGCTCTCGGCGCCGAGGCGCGCGGTCGTGTCGCGCACGTGGGGGTTGCCGAAGCGCTCCTCGAGGGTGTCCTTGTACGCCTCCAGGTCGACCCCGGGCACAGCGGACAGCGTCGGGGTGGCCTCGTGGTCCATGTAGGCGCGCACGAACGGCTTGAGCGCCGGGTCGGTGGCGGCGCCGTCGACCAGCTCGTGGTCGAGCAGACGCCCGAAGTAGGCCAGCGCCTGGTGGCTGGCGTTGAGCAGGCGCAGCTTCATCAGCTCGTACGGCTCGACGTCGGGCACCACCTGCACGCCCACCTGCTCCAGCGGCGGGCGGCCGGCGCCGAAGGAGTCCTCCAGGGCCCACTGCGTGAACGGCTCGCACACCACGGGCCAGGCGTCGGCGATGCCGAACTCGCGCTCGACCAGAGCGACGTCGTCGGGAGTGGTGGCGGGGGTGATCCTGTCGACCATCGAGTTCGGGAAGCGCACGTGCTGGCGCACCCACTCCCCCAGGGCCTCCTCCCGCAGGGAGGCGAAGGCCGCGAACGCCGTCTGCGCCAGGTGCCCGTTGCCCTGCAGGTTGTCGCAGCTCATCACGGTGAACGGCTCCAGCCCCCGCTCCCGGCGGCGGACGAGGGCCTCGACGACCAGCCCGAACACCGTCGTGAGCGCCGCCGCGTCGGAGCCCGCCGCGGCGTCGGCGGCCACGGCGGGGGTGCTGGTGACGAACTCCCCGGTGATGTCGTCGAGGTTGTAGCCGCCCTCGGTGACCGTCAGCGAGACGATCCGCGTGGTGGGGGCCGCCATCTTCTCGACCACGGCCTCCGGGTCGTCGGGGGCGAAGAGGTACTCGACCACCGAGCCGATGACGCGCGGCTCCAGCGAGCCGTCGGGGTGCTTGAGCA
>JAKONK010000072.1 GCA_022701985.1 Actinomycetales bacterium | reverse complement strand
GCACGAGCGCGCGGACGGGTGAGGCCCCGCGCCCGTGCCGAGGCGGCTCCCGGGGGTCAGCCCCGACCGAGCAGCCCCCGTCCGGCGAGGTCGTCCCACAGCGGCTGCCAGCCGTCAGCCGGCTCCTCGCCGAGCAGGGCGGCGTTGCGCGCCACCTGCTCCGGCGTGCGCATCCCCAGGGTCACGTCGACGACGGCGGGGTGCGCGAGGGCGAAGGCGACAGCGGCAGCCGGCAGCGTGGTGCCGTGCTCGGCGCAGGCGGCCGCCAGCTGGCGGGCCCTGGCGAGGACGTGCGGCGGCGCCTGCTCGTAGTTCCAGTGCGCGTCGTCCGGGACCTGCTGGCGGGCCAGCAGCCCCGAGTTGAACACCCCCACGGCCACCACGGCCCTGCCCAGCTCGACCGCGGCGGGCAGCACGTCGTCGAGGGCGCCCTGCTCCAGCAGGGTGTACCGCCCGGCGAGCATGACGACGTCCGCGTCGGTCTCGCGCAGCACCCTCGTCAGGGGCGCGGAGAAGTTCATGCCGGCTCCCACGGCACCGACCACGCCCTGGTCGCGCAGCTCCACGAGCGCCGGCAGGGCCTCGGCGACCGTCTGGCCCAGCTCGTCGTCGGAGTCGGGGTCGTGGACGTAGACGACGTCGATCCTGTCGAGCCCGGTGCGCTCCAGCGTCTCCTCCACGGAGCGCAGCACTCCGTCCCGGCTGTAGTCACGGACGCGGCCCAGGTCGCCGGGGACGTCGAAGCCGTCATCGTCGCGCTCCAGGGGCACGTCCCGGGGCCGCAGGAGGCGCCCGACCTTGGACGAGACCACGAACTCGTCACGGGGCCGTCCGCGCAGCGCCTCTCCCAGGCGCCGCTCCGACAGGCCCACGCCGTAGTGCGGGGCGGTGTCGAAGTAGCGGATGCCGGCGTCCCAGGCGGCGTCGACCGCGGCGCGGGCCGTCGCGTCGTCCACGGCCCGGTACAGGTTGCCGATGACGGCTCCGCCGAAGCCGAGGGTGCTGAGGCGCACGCCGGTGGCGCGGACCTCGCGGGTGGGCAGCGGCTGGGCCGCCGGGCTGGACGAGGACGACGCGGTCATGCGGTCTCCTGCGGGGGCTGGGCGGGCTGGCGAGGGGGCAGGACGAGGCTGTGGGCGCCGCCGTCCACCTGCAGCACGCTGCCGGTGGTGGCACCCGCGAGGGGACTGGCGAGGTAGCAGATGGCGTGCGCCACCTGCGCGGGGGCCACGAGCCGGCCGGTGGGCTGGCGGGCCATGAGCGCAGCACGCGCGGCCTCGGGGTCGTCGGCCTGGGAGAGCAGGCGAGCCACCCACGGGGTGTCAGCGGTGCCGGGGGCGACGGCGTTGACGCGCACGCCCTCGCGGACGAGGTCGGCGGCCATCGCGAGCACGAGGGCGTGCAGCGCCCCCTTGCTGGCGTTGTAGGCGGCGCGCTGCACCAGGCCGGTCCAGCCGCCGATGGAGCCGGTGCAGACGACGGCGGCCGGGCTGGGCCGCCCCGCCGCGAGCGCCTCGGCGGCGCTGGCGCGCAGGTGCGGCAGCGCGGCCCTCACCAGCCGGGCCGCGCCCACGACGTTGACGTCCAGGACGCGGTGCCACTCGTCGTCGTCGACGTCCTCGACGCCGCCGGTGGAGCCGATGCCGGCGTTGGAGACCACGACGTCGAGGCCGCCGAGCAGCTCGACCGAGCGGTCGACGGCGGCGCGCACCGAGGCGTCGTCGCCGACGTCGCAGACGACCTCGGCGATGCCCGGCTCCTGGTCGCCGGCCTGGAGGGGGCGCAGGTCGAGCGACGCGACGGCGGCGCCGCGCTCGACCAGCGCCCGCGCGACGGCACGGCCGATGCCGCTGGCGCCGCCGGTGACGACGGCGCGGACGCCGTCGAGCTCGCTCACGCCTGGCCCATGACCGTGCGGTGGCTGCCCATCCCGGTGATCGAGCACTCCACCACGTCGCCCTCGCGCAGGTACGGCTTGGGGTCGGGGTGGCCGAGGGCGACCCCGGCGGGCGTGCCGCTGTTGATGACGTCACCGGGGTGCAGCACCATGATCTGGCTCAGGTAGTGCACGAGGTGCGCGACGCCGAAGACCATGTCCGCCGTCGAGCCGTGCTGGCGCTCGGTGCCGCCGACCGACAGGCGGAGCTCGAGGTCCTGGGGGTCGGGCACCTCGTCAGCGGTGAGCAGCCACGGCCCGAGCGGGTTGAACGTCTCGCAGCTCTTGCCCTTGTCCCACTGGCCGGTGCCCTCCAGCTGCAGGGCCCGCTCGGAGACGTCGTGGCTGGTGGCGTAGCCGGCGACGCAGGCCAGCGCGTCGTCCGGGGAGGCGAGGTAGCGGGCGGTGGACCCGATGACCACGGCCAGCTCGACCTCGTAGTCGGTCTTGGTCGAGCCGCGGGGCACCAGCACGGTGTCGCGGTGACCGATCACCGTCCACGGGTCCTTCATGAACACGACGGGCTCGGCAGGGGTCTGCATGCCCGACTCCGCGGCGTGGTCGGCGTAGTTGACGCCGATGCAGACGACCTTGCCCGGGCGCGCCACGGGCGACCCGAGGCGGACGCCTCCGGCCGTCGCGCGGTCGGGGTCGTCGAGGTCGTCGGGTTCCCAGCCGGCGACGGCGGGGAGCCCGGCCACCCGGGGGGCCAGCGCCGCGAGGCGGTCCGGGGCGAGGGAGGGGCCGTCCCAGTCCGCGACCAGCGAGGAGGCGTCGCGCAGCACGCCGTCGCCGTCGAGGACGCCGGGCACCTCAGCACCGGTCTCTCCGAAGCGCACGAGCCTCATCGCAGGTCCTCCGTGGTGCGCGCCGTCACCGGCGCCGTCGTCAGTGCCGTCGTGGTCATGGGGCGGTCGTCTCCTTCATCGCTGCACGTGGGCGGTGCCCCCGGCGGCCAGCGCGCGCACCTCGGAGAGGGTGGCGGCGCAGGTGTCGCCGGGTGTGGTCATGGTGAGCGCGCCGGCGGCGACCCCGAGGGCCAGGGCCCGCGCCAGCGCCTCCGGGTCGAGCGGCGCTCCGGTCGCGCGCGCGTCCAGGACGCCGTCGAGCACCCCGGCGCCGAGGGCGTCGCCGCTGCCGATGCGGTCGAGCACGCCGACGCCGTCGAGCCGCGGGCCGACGACGGCGCCGGTGGCGGGGCTCCACGCCGCGGCGCCCCAGTCGTTGGACCCGGCGGAGACGACCCGGCGCCACGAGCTCACCAGGAGCGGGGGCGGGCCCGCCTCCCAGCGCTCCCCGAGGCCGGCGAGCACGGCGCCCACGTCCTCCGGGGCGGCCAGCTCCCCGTTGCGCAGCCGAGCGCCCGGCTGCGGTCCAGCACCCCCTCCGGAGCGCAGCCGATCGCCCGGCTGCGGTTCGGGAGGGGTCAGCTGCAGGGCGCCGAGGACGACGTCGGCCAGGCCCGCCAGCCGCAGGTCGACGGCGCGCGCGGCCTCCGCTCCCCCGCGCGAGCGCCACAGGCTCGGCCGGTGGTTGACGTCGTAGGAGGTGCCCACCCCGAGGCGCCGCGCGGCGCGCAGGGCCTCCTCCGCGAGCGCCGTCGTCGTCTCGGACAGCCCCGCGAAGACGCCGCCGGTGTGCAGGTGCGCGACCCCGTCCAGAGCCGCGTCCCAGTCGACGTCACCGGGGGCGAGCCGTGCGGCCGCCGAGCCGGCGCGGTCGCTGACGCCGAGGGCGCCGCGCACGCCGTGGCCGCGCTCGACGAAGTTCAGCCCGGTGCGGGCCCCGGTGTCCGGCCCGGTCCAGCGGACCCGGGTCGCGTCGACCCCGCCGGCGCGGACGAGGCCCTCCACGAGGTGGCCGACAGGGTCGTCGACCAGGGCCGTCACCACCCCGGCGCGGCGCCCGAAGGTGGTGGCCAGCGCGCGGACGGCGTTGTACTCCCCGCCGCCCTCCCAGACGGTGAAGGAGCGGGCGGTGGAGATCCGACCCTCGCCCGGGTCGAGGCGCAGCATGACCTCGCCGAGGGCCAGCACCTCCACGGGCGCGGGCCCGGCGGACGTCGGGCTCACGGTCGCGCCGCCCGGCAGGCGGCGGCGGAGGCGGCCACGCGCCCGGAGAGCTCGGACGCCGCGGCGGCGGAGTCGCCGGCGTCGTCGGTGCGGCCGGTGACCCGCGCGACGAGGCCCGCGGGCGCGCACCAGCTACCGCCGACGGCCGCGACCGCCGGGACGGCGAGGTAGTCGGCCAGGTCGGCCTCGCCGATGCCGCCGGTGGGTACGAACGCCACGTCGGGGAACGGCCCCGCGAGCCCGGAGAGCAGCGCCGTGCCGCCGACGGCCCCGGCGGGGAACACCTTGAGCAGCCCCAGGCCCGCGCGGCGCGCGAGCTGCACCTCGGTGGCCGTCGACGTCCCGGGCACTGCGGGGACCCCGCGCGAGTGGGCGCGGGCGACGACGTCGGGGTCGTGGCCGGGGCTCACCACGAAGCGCGCGCCGGCGTCGACCACGGCGTCGACCTGGTCGGGCTCCACGACGGTGCCCGCTCCCACCAGCAGCCCGGGCGTCGGGACCAGCTCGGCCAGCACGCGCAGCGCCGACGGGGTGCGCAGCACCACCTCCGCGGCGGTGAGACCTCCCGCGACGAGCGCCTCGCCGAGGGCCGCGCCGTCGGTGCGCTCGCCCACGACCACGACCGGCAGCAGCGGGCAGCGCGCCAGCGCCGCCCGCAGCGCGTCCGTCGACGGCTGCGACGACGGCTGCGACGACGGCTGCGACGGGTGTCCGGCCATCAGCGGCCCATCCAGCCGCCGTCGACCGGCAGCACCACGCCGTGGACGTACTCGGCGGCGGGGCTGCACAGGTAGACCACCGCGCCCGCGATGTCCTCGGCGCGGCCCCACCGCCCGGCGGGGATCCGCTCGAGGATGGCCCGCGAGCGGTCCTCGTCGTCGCGCAGCGCCCGGGTGTTGTCGGTGGCGACGTACCCGGGGGCGACGGCGTTGACCCCGACGCCCTGGGAGCTCCACTCGTTGGCGAGGGCCTTGGTCAGGCCCGCCAGGCCGTGCTTGGCCGCGGTGTAGCCGGGCACGTTGATGCCGCCCTGGAAGCTCAGCAGCGAGGCGGTGAAGACGATGCGGCCGCTGCCGCGCTCGACCATGGCCCCGCCGACGGCCTGCGCCAGCACGAACTGGGCCGAGAGGTCGACCTCGAGCACGTGGTCCCAGTCGTCCAGGGGGTGCTGCGCGGCCGGGGTGCGGCGGATGGTCCCGCCGTTCGCCACGAGCAGGTCGACGCCGCGCCCGGCCAGGTCGGCACCGAGGGCCCGCACCGCGGCCCGGTCGGACAGGTCGCACGCCAGCGACGTGAACGACCTGCCGGTGGCGCGCACCGCCTCGGCGACGTCGTCGCCGGGACCCCGCGTGGAGCAGCCGATGACGTCGGCCCCGGCGCGGGCCAGGGCCACCGCGACGGCCGCGCCGATGCCGCGGCTCGCCCCGGTGACCGCGGCGAGGCGCCCGGTGAGGTCGAAGGGGCCGCTCACGCGGTCGCCCCGGGGACGTCGGCGGGGTCGTCGGGGTCGTCTTGGACGGCGGGGTCGGCAGCGGGCTGGCACTCGACGAGCACCTTGACCGCGCCCCCTCCGGCGAGGGTCTCGAAGGCCTCCCCGACCCTGTCGAGCGGCACGACGCTGCTGATGAGCCGCCCGGCCGGCACGTCCCCGGAGGCCACGAGCTCGACCGCCCGGGAGAAGTCCTCCCGCTGGTACAGGCGGGCGCCGAGCAGCTCCAGCTCGCGCCAGAAGAAGCGGTGCAGGTCGATGGTGCGGGGCTGGGCGTGGATGCCCACCTGGCACAGCCGCCCGCGCACGGCGAGCACGGAGACCGCGGTGTCGAGGCCGCCCTGGGCCCCGGAGACCTCGAAGGCCACGTGGGCGCCCGACCCTCCCGAGCGCGCCCGGGCCAGCTCGGCGACGTCGGCCTCGCGCGGGTCGACCGTCGCCAGGCCCAGGTCGTCCGCGAGCGCGCGGCGCGCGGCGTCGAGCTCGACCAGCAGCACGTCGGCGCCCACCTGCACGGCGACGAGCGCGATGAGGATGCCCACCGGCCCACCGCCGACGACGACGGCGCACTCCCCCGCGGCCAGGCGGGAGCGGCGCACGTCGTGGACGGCCACGGCCGTCGGCTCCAGGAGCGCCGCCGTCCTGAGGTCCATCCCCCCGGGCAGGGCGAGGAGGGTGTTCGCCGGCACGGTCCACCGCTGGGCCAGGGCGCCGGGCGAGTCGATGCCGAGGAAGTCCATGTGCTCGCACACGTGGCCGTGCCCCGCCCGGCAGGCGGCGCAGGTGCCGTCGGGGCGCAGCGGCACGACCGTCACGGCGTCGCCCACCGACCAGCCGGTCACGCCCTCGCCCACGGCGCTGACCCGGCCGGCGGTCTCGTGCCCGATGACGGCGGGGGTGGTGACGCGCGCGTCCATGTGGCCGGCGGCGATGTGCAGGTCGGTGCCGCAGATGCCGGTGTAGGCGGGGGCGACCTCGACCTCCCCGGGGCCGGGCGCACGGCGCTCGACCTCGGCCACGTCGAAGCGGTGCTCCCCCAGGTAGCGGGCGGCGGTGTGCGTCGGAGGCGTCATCGGTCTCCCCCTGCTCGGTGGTGGGTGGTCACAGCACCGCCGCCCCTGCCGCGGAGTCGGCCGCCGAGACGCCCCGGACCCCCACGGTGAGCAGCAGGTTCGCGTACTGGCGCACGTCACCGGTGACGACGACGACGGCCAGGTCCTCGCCCTTCGCCGCCGCGTAGAAGGCGTGGCGGTCCAGCGCCTCCACCGGCACCCCGCCGACCTGCGCCAGGCGCGCGCGGTGGGCCGTGACCGCGGCCGGGTCGGACCCGTCCGGAGGCACCATGACCGCGGCGGCCTCCACCGGCAGGGCGTCGAGCAGCACGTCGAGCACCGCGGAGGTGTCGAGCAGCCCGGGGGCCAGGTTGAGGTGGACGCGCTCGGCGTTGGGGCCGGCCGCGGTGGAGGCCGGGTAGTGGCCGTCGCACAGGAGCACGGTCGCGCCGTGGCCGGCGGCGGCCAGGGCGGCGAGCAGGGGCGGGTGGACGAGTCGTCCGGCGATCACGCGGTCTCCTCAGGTGGTGGTGCGGTCGACGAGGTCGGTGCGGTCGGCCAGCCGGTAGGCGCGGGCGGCGGTGCCGCCGAGGAGGGCGTCGCGGTCCGCGGTGCCCAGGCCGGCGGCGGCCTCGGCGACGAGGTCCGCCCACCGCGCCCAGCTGGAGGTCAGGGTGCAGACGGGCCAGTCGGAGCCGAAGGCCAGGCGCCCCGGCCCGAAGGAGTCGAGCAGGACGTCGAGGACGCGGCGCACGGCGTCGTCGTCCCAGCCGGCGGGACCCACCTCGCTGAGCACGCCCGACACCTTGCAGACCGCGCCGTCGACACCGGCGAGCGCACGGACGCGCGCCTCCCACGCGTCGAGCCCTCCCCCGGTGGCCGCGGGGGCGCCGCGCCGGACGTCGGGCTTGCCGGCGTGGTCGAGCACCACCACCAGGCCGTGCTCGGCCGCGCGCCGAGCGCCCTCGACGCCGGCGGGCAGCTGCGGCTCGCGGACCAGCAGGTCGAAGGCGAGCCCCTCCTGCGCCAGCACCCGCAGGCCGCGCTGCACGTCGTCGCGCAGGACCCAGGCGGGGTCGGGCTCGCCCTGCACCAGGTGCCGCACCCCGACGAGCAGCCCGCCGCCCGCCCCGGAGCGCAGGCCGTCGAGCTGGGCGAGCACGTCACCGGTCAGGTCGACCCAGCCGACGACGCCCGCCAGGAGGGGGTCGGCGGCGGCGGTGGCCAGCAGCGACCGGCTCTCCTCGGCGGTGCACACGGACTGCACGACGACGGTGGCGCCCAGCGGACGACCGTCGATGCCGCCCGCCGCGGCGGCGCGCAGGTCGTCGGCGGTGAAGACCCTGTCGATCGCCGCGTGCTCGGGCTCGGCCAGCCAGCCCTGGCCCGGGTCGGCGGGGTCCCACAGGTGGTGGTGGGCGTCCACGGCCGGGACCGGACCCGTCAGCGGCGCTCGGGCGGGAGGCGGCTGGACGCCTCCCGCCGGGCCGCTCGCGCCGTGGACGCCCACCGGCTCGACCGGCCCGTCAGCGGGCGCCACGCGCCCTCCACTGCGGACCGCCGGGGAAGGTGTAGTCGGCCACCGAGGCGGCGTGCATCTCGCCGCCGCCACCGGGGGCGAGCGGAGCGCGGTAGCGGCCGCGCTCCAGCTGCACCGGGGTCACGAAGTGCTCGTGGAGGTGGTCGACGTGCTCGACCACGCGGTCGTCCCAGGTGCCGGAGATGGAGACGAAGTCGGCCATCGACAGGTGCTGGACCATCTCGCACAGGCCCACCCCGCCGGCGTGCGGGCACACCGGCACGCCGTGGTGGGCGGCCATGAGCATGATCGCGAGGTTCTCGTTGACCCCGGCCACGCGGGCGGCGTCGACCTGGACGACGTCGACGGCGCGCAGCTGCAGCAGCTGCTTGAACACGACGCGGTTGGCCACGTGCTCGCCGGTGGCGACCTTGGTCGGGTGCACCGCACGGCGCACGGTGGCGTGGCCGAGCACGTCGTCGGGGCTGGTGGGCTCCTCGATCCAGTACGGCTCGAAGGGCGCCAGGGCGTGCATCCAGGAGATCGCCTGGCCGACGTCCCAGCGCTGGTTCGCGTCGACGGCGATCCTGATGTCGTCGCCCACCGCCGCGCGCGCCACCTTCATGCGGCGCACGTCGTCGGTGAGGTCGGCACCGACCTTGAGCTTGATCTGGGTGAAGCCGTCGGCCACGGCCTCTCGGGCCAGGCGCTCCAGCTTCTCGTCGGAGTAGCCCAGCCAGCCCGGGGTGGTGGTGTAGGCCGGGTAGCCGCGCTCCAGCAGCAGCGCCTCGCGCTCGGCGCGGCCCGGCAGCGCACGGGTCAGCACGGCCTTCGCCTCGGCGCGCGTCATGGCGTCGGTGAGCCAGCGGAAGTCGACCAGGTCGAGCAGCTCCTCGGGGTCGAGGTGGGCCAGGTGCTGCCACAGGGGCTGCCCGGCGCGCTTGGCGCGCAGGTCCCACGCGGCGTTGAGGACGGCGCCCACCGCCATCTGCACGACGCCCTTCTCCGGCCCGAGCCAGCGCAGCTGCGGCTCGTGCACCATCTCGCGCGAGAAGGCGCCCAGGTCGTCGAGCACCTCCTCGACGCGGCGGCCCACCACCCACTGCTCCAGGGCCCTGATGGCGGCCGACTGGATGTCGTTGCCGCGCCCGGTGGTGAAGGCGAGCGCGTGGCCCTCGTGCCCGTCGCCGGCGTCGGTGTGGAGCACCGCGTACGCGGCGGAGTAGTCGGGCTCGGGGTTCATCGCGTCGGAGCCGTCGAGGTGCTCCGAGGTGGGGAAGCGCACGTCGTGCACCTCGAGCGCGGTGAACCGCGCAGCGGACGGCGGACCTGCGAGCTGGTCGGACGGCACGGCGAACCTCCAGAGCGGCGGGTGGGGCGGGGACGGCCCGCGGCAGAGGGCTGACCCGACGACGGCCGTCCGAGAGCTCCGGCGACGCGGGCGTCGCCTTCGACGCCCCCCGGACGCTAGCGAGTCAGTCATCCGATGTCTAGACGCGGGAGACATCAGACGTGCAGAGTGGCGCGACAGGCGGCGGCGCGAACGGGCGCCGCCGGCCGCCGAGCACAGGAGGCGACGAGGTGGCAGCCCCCCTCACCGAGGCAGCGATCGAGAAGGTCCGCGACCTCATCCGCGGCGGCGACCTGCAGCCGGGCCAGCGGCTCCCTGCCGAGGCCGCCCTGTCGGCCCAGCTCGGGGTGAGCCGCTCGAGCCTGCGCGAGGCGGTCCGCGCGCTGGCCACCGCGGGCGTGCTCGACGTCAAGCGGGGCGACGGCACGTTCGTCACCTCGCTGACGCCGGAGCAGCTCTTCACGGGGATCGGCGAGGCCGTCGACCTCATGCAGGAGGAGTCGCTCCTGGAGCTCATGGAGTGCCGCCGCCTGGTGGAACCGCAGGTCACAGCCCTGGCGGCGACGCGCTGCGAGCCTGCCGACCTCGGCGTGGTGCTCCACCACCTCCAGCTCATGGAGGCCGCGACCGACGAGCAGGACCTCATCGCCCACGACGCCGACTTCCACAACGCCGTCGCCACGGCCAGCGGGAACATGGCGCTCGCCGCCATCCTGCGGGGCATCTCGGGCGTCACCCTGAGGGCCCGCGTCTGGCGGGCGCTGACCGAGGCCGACTCCTCCCGCCACACCATCGACGAGCACCGGGCCATCTACGACGCCCTGCGCGACGGCGACGCCTACCGCGCCGAGGCGGCCGCCCTGATGCACGTCGCCAGCGTCGAGACGTGGATGCGGCGCACCCTCGCCGCGAAACACCGACAGGACGCTTGACAGGAGCCTTCCGCGCCGACAACAGTGCGCAGTCATCGGATGTATGACGCCGGAGGGCAACGCTGCCCCCGGGCCCGGCACCCGACGTTCTCCATCCCGTCAACCGCTCGACGACGTCGTCACGGAGGCTCCAGATGGCACCCACCCTCTCCCGCCGGCAGCTGCTCGGCCTCGGCGGCGGCGCTGCCGCCGCCCTCGCCCTCTCCGGCTGCGGCGGAGGCTCCTCCGCCGGCGGCTCCGGCGGCGACGCCAGCTCGACCGACCTCACGTGGCAGATGTGGAGCGCCTCCACCGCCGAGGTCGACGCCTGGAAGAAGGTCGCCGACATCGCCGGCCGGGCCTCCGGCTCCACCATCGCCTTCCAGACCGCCGCCTGGAACGACTACTGGACCAAGCTGACCTCGCAGGCCGCCAGCGGGCAGACCGCGGACATCGTCAGCGTGCAGTCGCTGCGCGCCCCGCAGTTCGCGCAGCTCTTCACCGACCTCTCGCCGCAGCTGGCGGACATGGGCGTCAGCGAGTCCGACTTCGACTCCAGCATCCTCGACGCCCTCAAGGTGGACGGGAAGCTGCTCGCGCTGCCCTACGACTTCGGGCCGCTGGTCGTCTTCTACAACAAGACGGCCTTCGAGCAGGCGGGGCTGGCGCTGCCGGCGATGGGCTGGACCCAGGACGACTTCCTGGCCGCCGCCAGGAAGCTGACGAGCGGGAACACCTACGGCTTCTTCGCCGGTGCCGTGCCGGACAGCATCATCCCCTTCGCCATGAGCCAGCACGGCGTGCAGGCCGTCACCTCCGACGGAGAGCTCGACATCGACACCGACGAGTGGCGCGACACGCTGAACTGGTACCGCAGCCTCGTGGTCACCGAGAAGGTCGCCTCGCCCCTCCCGGCCGCGGGCTCGCAGGCCGCGGCCACCAACCAGTTCCTCGCCGGCAACGCCGCGATGAACATCGACGGCCCGTGGAGCCTCATCAACGCCAAGGCCACCGCCTCCTTCGAGGTGGGCATCGCCCCGATGCCGGTCGGTGGCAGCGGCTCCAAGACCGTCACCGCGGGCTCCGGCTTCGGCGTCTCGACCGCGGCCGCGAACCAGGACCTGGCCGCCAAGGCCACCGCGGGCCTGGTCAACGTGGAGTCCGAGACCTACCTGGGCCAGTCCGGGCGCGCCTTCCCGGCGCGGACCGCGCAGCAGAGCGCCTGGTACGAGGGCAACCAGCTGCAGGACGCGCAGGAGGTCATGGACGCCATGATCGCGGCGGCCGAGGGGTACCGCACCACCGCCAAGTGGACCCAGGTCAACAACGAGTGGAACAAGTACGCGGTCCCCTGCTTCAACGGGGACTCCGACGTCGACTCCTTCATCCAGCAGGTCATGGCGCAGGCCTGACGGGCCGCACGGAGCAGCTCCCGCGATGACCAGGCCCGAGGAGGTCCCATGGCGCTGACCGGCGCCGTCCGCGTCACCGATGCCACCGGCTCGCCGCAGGCCCCCGCTCCCCCGCGGGGGACGAAGCGGGGCGACGGTCGCGCCGCCTCGGCCTTCCTGCTGCCGGGCGCGATCGGGTTCGTCGCCTTCACGGCGTTCCCCATCGTCGCCTCGCTGGTCATGAGCTTCTTCGACTGGCCGGTGCTGGGAGACCCCAGCTTCATCGGCTTCGGCAACTTCGTCGAGCTCTTCACCACCGACCCGGTCTTCACGACCGCGCTGCTGAACACCGCGGTCTTCGTGCTGCTGTACGTGCCCGTCAACATCGTGGTGTCGATGGGCCTGGCGGTCTGGATCTCCCCGCGCATCGTCGGGCGGCGCTACTACCGGGTGCTCTTCTTCGTCCCCGCGGTGACGCCGATGGTGGGCAACGCGGTGGTGTTCGGCCTGCTCTACACCCCGAGAGGCCTCATCGACAGCGTCTTCCAGACCCTGTTCGGGGTCAGCGCCCCGAACTTCCTGGGCTCGAGCGCGTGGGCGCTGCCCGCGGTCGTCCTCATGTCGGTCTGGCAGGGCTTCGGGTACAACCTGCTCGTCTTCTCCGCGGCGCTCGACGCGGTGCCGCCCTCGCTCACCGAGGCCGCCGCGATCGACGGCGCGGGACCGGTCCGGCAGTTCTTCTCGGTGGTGCTGCCGCTGATGAGCCCGTCGCTGTTCTTCGCCACCGTGCTGACGCTCATCAGCTCGTTCCAGGTGTTCGTGCAGCCGTACATCCTCACGGGCGGCGGCCCGGGCAACAGCACCACCACGCTGGTCATGTACCTGTACCAGTCCGGCTTCCAGAACTTCCGGCTCGGCTTCGCCTCGGCGATCGCGTGGGTGCTGTTCGTGATCATCATGGTGCTCACCGCCATCCAGTTCCTCGGCCAGAAGAAGTGGGTGCACTATGACCAGTGAGGCCCTCGGCACCCGGTCTCCCGGCCTGACCGCCGACGACGGCGGTGCGGGAACGCCCGACGGAGCCCGCCCCGCGGGCGGCGTGGTGCCGCAGCGGCGCCGTCGGCGCCCACCGGTGGTCTCCCAGCTCCTGCTGACGCTGGCGCTGCTGCTCTTCCTGGCCCCCCTGGGGTGGATGGTCCTGTCCAGCCTGAAGAGCGCCGGCGAGATCTTCACGACGCCCCCGGAGCTCTTCGGGGAGAGCCTGCTGTTCAGCAACTACAGCAACGCGCTCGACTTCCTGCCCTTCGGCCGCTTCATGCTCAACACGGCCTTCGTGGCGGTCACGGGCACGGTCATCACGCTGGTCACGTCGGCGCTGTCGGCCTACGCCTTCGCCCGGCTGCGGTTCAGGGGGCGCGACTCGCTGTTCCTGGTCTACCTGGGGACGCTCATGGTCCCGCAGGAGGTCGTCGTCGTCCCGATGTTCCTGATCATGAACCAGCTGGGCTGGATCAACACCTTCCAGGCGCTCGTCCTCCCGTGGGCGTTCACGGCCTTCGGCACGTTCCTGCTGCGCCAGTTCTTCCTCACGATCCCCAAGGAGCTGGAGGAGTCCGCCCGCATCGACGGCGCCGGGCACTGGCGCATCCTCACGCAGATCATCGTGCCGATCGCCGCGCCGGCCTTCGCCGTGCTGGCCGTGTTCACCTTCATCACGTACTGGAACAGCTTCCTGTGGCCACTGATCGTCACCAACGACGTCACCACCACCACCGTGCCGCTGGGCCTCAACCTCTTCCTGGGCCAGAACGGCCAGGCGTGGAACCTGCTCATGGCCGCGGCGACCATCTCCATGGCCCCCACCGCCCTGCTCGTGCTGCTGCTGCAGCGCTACCTCGTCAAGGGCATCGCCCTGTCGGGACTCGGCGGCCGCTGAGACCCCTCCGGGCCCAGCCCACGGCCCGGACCCGCACCACCACCCGGAGGTCCTCCCCGTGTTCTCCGACGACTCCCGCACGGAGCTCTACCAGCGCTTCGAGCGGCCCGTCCCCGCCTGGTTCTCCCAGGCCAAGCTCGGCATCTTCATCCACTGGGGCGCCTACTCGGTGCCCGCCTGGGCCGAACCGATCGGCGAGCTCGGCACCATCGAGCGGTTCACCTGGATGAAGCACAACCCGTACGCCGAGTGGTACTACAACACCATCCGCATCGAGGGCTCCCCCGCGGCGGAGCACCACCGGGAGGTCTTCGGCGGCGCCCCGTACGACGACTTCCTCGACGCGTGGAAGGCCGAGGAGTTCGACCCCGACGAGTGGGCCTCGCTCTTCGCCCGCGCCGGCGCGCGGTACGTGGTGCCCACCACCAAGCACCACGACGGCATCTGCCTGTGGGACGCCCCCGGCACCCCCCGCAACACCGTGGCGCGCGGCCCGCAGCGCGACCTGGTCGGTGACCTCGCCGCCGCCACGCGCCGCGCCGGGATGCGGTTCGGCACGTACTACTCCGGCGGTCTCGACTGGGACGTGGCCGACTCCGGCCCCATCGTCTCCGACATCGGCGAGGACATGCGCCCCCAGGACGAGGCGTACACCGCCTACGCCAACGCCCACGTCCGCGACCTCGTCGAGCGCTACGCCCCCGACGTGCTGTGGGGCGACATCAACTGGCCGGACGCGGGCAAGCCCGACGGGCCGCTGTCCTTCGCGCACGTGCTGGACGAGTACTACGCCGCCGTGCCCGACGGCGTGGTCAACGACAGGTTCGGGCAGACCCACTGGGACTTCCGCACCAGCGAGTACCAGCAGGGCCGCGACCTGGAGTCCGGCGCCTGGGAGAACTGCCGCGGCATCGGCTACTCCTTCGGCTACAACCGGATCGAGGGACCCGAGCACCACCTCACCGGTCCCCAGGCCGTGAAGCACCTGCTCGACGTGGTCGCCCGCGGGGGGAACCTCCTGCTCGACGTCGGCCCCACGGCGTCCGGTCAGATCCCCGAGCTGCAGCGCCGGTGCCTGGAGGGCCTGGCGGACTGGATGGCCGTGAACGGCGCCGCCGTCCACGGCACGACGACGGTGGACGCCTCCGTCGCCCG
>JAKONK010000034.1 GCA_022701985.1 Actinomycetales bacterium | reverse complement strand
GAGCCCCTGGTCCTGGTCTCCGGGGTCGACGAGCCCGCCGTCGTCGAGCGCTACGGCGTGACCGACCCCGAGGACGTCGCCCTCGTGCTCGCCAAGGCCAAGGCCGAGGACGTCGCCGCTCGCTGGGAGGACGCCGACGGCGCCCCCGACGACGGCGTCCTCGTGGTCGGCTGCGACTCCGTGCTGGAGCTCGACGGCGAGGTCTTCGGCAAGCCCGCGAGCGCCGAGCAGGCCGTCGAGCGCTGGAGGGCGATGCGGGGCCGCTCGGGCGTGCTGCACACCGGGCACTGGGTCATCGACGCGCGGGAGGGCGAGGACGGCCCCGTCACCGGTGCGACCCTCGGCGCCGTCGCGTCGACCACCGTGCACTTCGCGACGGTGTCCGACGCCGAGGTCGAGGCGTACGTCGCCACGGGCGAGCCGCTGGCGGTGGCCGGGGCGTTCACCCTCGACGGGCTGGGCGGGGCGTTCGTCTCCGGCGTCGAGGGCGACCCGCACACCGTCGTGGGCATCGGGCTGCCGCTCCTGCGCGAGCTGCTGGCCGAGGTGGGCGTGGCCTGGACCGACCTCTGGGCGCCGCGCGCCTGAGCCCCGGGACCGGACCGCAGCCGGGCGCCCGGATGCGGTTCCCGCGCCCCCGCGAACCGCATCCAGGTGCCCGGTTGCGGAGGAGGTGAGCGGGGTAGGGCGCTCCCATGACAGACACCACCAGCACCCCGTCGTCCGCGAGCACCGGCCTGAAGATCGGGTACAAGCTCGCCGCCGAGGCGTTCGACCCGAAGGAGGTCGTCCGCCAGGCGGTCGCCGCTGAGCGCGCCGGCTTCGACTTCGTCGAGGTGAGCGACCACTTCCACCCCTGGGTCGAGGCCCAGGGGCACTCCGGCTTCGCCTTCGCCATGCTCGCGAACGCCGCGGCCAGGACCCAGCGCATCGGGCTCGTCACCGGCGTGACGTGCCCGTCGTACCGGTACCACCCGGCGGTCGTCGCCCAGGCCGCCGCGACCCTGGCGATCCTCTCCGACGACCGCTTCACCCTCGGGGTCGGCGCCGGCGAGCGGCTCAACGAGCACGTCATCGGCGAGCCCGCCTTCCGCGGGGTGCACGAGCGCCACGAGCGGTTCCGGGAGTCCCTGGAGATCATCCGGCTGCTGTGGTCGGGCGGGTACCACTCCTACTCCGGCAAGCACCTGCAGCTGGAGGACGCGCGGGTCTTCGACCTGCCCGAGCGGCTGCCGGTCATCGCCGTGGCGGGCTCCGGGCCGGCGTCGGCCAAGCTGGCCGCCGACCTGGGCGACGGCCTGTTCGGCACCGAGCCCGACGCCGGCTTCGTCTCGGCGTGGAAGCGCGACGGCGGCGCCGGCCCCGTCTACGGCGAGGTGCCCCTGGCGTGGGCGCCCACCGAGGACGCCGCCGTCGACGCCGTGCTCGAGAAGAGCGCCTGGGCCCTGACCGGCTGGAAGGTCATGGCCGAGCTGCCCAACCCGGTGAACTTCGAGGCCGCGGCGGGCTTCGTGACGCGCGACGACGTGCTGGGGCAGTTCGCGTGCGGCCCGGACCTCGCCAAGCACGTGGCGGCGGGCCAGCAGTTCGTCGACGCCGGGTACGACCACCTCGTCACCCAGAACGCCGGCCCGGACCCCGACGGGTTCCTGGAGTTCGCCTCCTCGGAGCTCATCCCCGCCTGGCGGGCGCTCACGCCGTCGTCGTCCTGACCTCGCACGAGGACGGGCGGTCTGCCACCTCGTCGAGGTGGCCGACCGCCCGTGCTCACGGTCGGGGTGGGGTCACGGGGTGGGCATGCCACCGGTGATCGAGAGGGTCGAGCCCGTGGTGTAGCTGGAGTCGTTCGAGGCCAGGTGCACGTACGCCGCGCCGTACTCGGCGGGCTGGCCCGGGCGGCCCAGCGGGGTCTGCTCGCCGAAGGTCGGCAGGGCCTCCTCCGGCTGCCCGCCGGCGGGCTGCAGCGGCGTCCACACCGGACCGGGGGCCACCGCGTTCACGCGGATCCCCTTCGGCGCGAGCTGGGCGGCGAGGCCCTTCGTGAAGTTGTTGATGGTCGCCTTGGTGCTCGCGTAGTCGACCAGCGTGGGCGACGGCTGGAACGCCTGCACCGACGTGGTGTTGATGATCGACGAGCCCGCCGGCAGGTGCGGCAGCGCCGCCTTGGTGATCCAGAACATCGCGTACACGTTGGTCTTGAACGTGTCGTCGAACTGCTCGGTCGTGATGTCGAGCAGCGACTCGCGGGCCTGCTGCTTGCCGGCGTTGTTCACGAGGACGTCGATGCCGCCGAACGCCTCGACCGTCTTCTCCACCAGCGAGGTGCACAGCGCCTCGTCCTTGATGTCGCCGGGCAGCGCGAGGGCCTTGACCCCGGCGGCCTCGATGAGGGCGATCACCTCGGCGGCGTCGGTCTCCTCCTCCGGCAGGTAGGAGATGGCGACGTCGGCCCCCTCGCGGGCGAAGGCGATCGCGGCGGCGCGGCCGATGCCGCTGTCCCCACCGGTCACCAGGGCCCGGCGGCCGGTCAGCTTGCCGCTCCCGCGGTAGCTCTCCTCGCCGTGGTCGGGCTTCGGGTCCATGCCCCACGCCTGGCCCGGACCGGGCTGGGCGCCCTGGTCGAACTCGGGGACGGGGTACTGGGTGGTGGGGTCGATGAGCTCAGGGGTTCCGGTCACCCCCGCCACCTACCCAGCCCCCGTCGTCCCAAGCGGACCCGTCAGCCGAACAGCTGGCTGGCGCGCGCGACGGTCTGCCACACGCCGTAGCCGAGCCCCCCGCCCACGAGCACCCACAGCACCACGGCCGCCGCCTTCGCGGCCCCCTGCGACTCGCTCACCGGTTCCCCACCCCCTCACGACGGTCCTGCCCAGCCGGGGTCGACGACGCCGACCCGCCCGCCACCGGCTCCTGGAACTTCGGGTCGACGGGCTTGACCAGGGCGTTCGCCACGAAGCCCACCGCCAGCACGCCGACCATGACGAGCAGCGGCAGCTGGTAGAGCGAGGCCCCGCTCGCCCCCGAGGCGCGACGGGCGTCGACGAGGCCGTTGATGATGAGCGGTCCGGCGATCCCGGCCGCCGACCACGCGGTCAGCAGCCGGCCGTGGATGGCGCCCACCTGCAGGCCGCCGAACATGTCCTTCAGGTACGCCGGGATCGTGGCGAACCCGCCGCCGTAGAAGCTCAGGATGATGCCGGTGAGGATGACGAAGACGGCCACCGAGGACGTCCCCAGCAGCACGACGCCGAGGTAGGCGACCAGCCCGACGCCCAGGTACACCACGTAGATCCGCTTGCGGCCGATGATGTCGGAGGTCGACGACCAGACGAAGCGGCCCGCCATGTTGCACAGCGACAGCACGCCGACGAAGCCCGCGGCGGCCGCGGCGTCGATCTGGGAGAAGAACTCCTGCACCATCGGTGCGGCCTGCTCGAGGATGCCGATGCCCGCGGTGACGTTCGTGAACAGCACGACCCAGAGCAGCCAGAACTGCGGCGTGCGGATCGCGTTCCTCGCGGTGGTGTCGGCGGTCGCGCGCATGCCGCCGGCCTGCTGCTGCGGCGGGGTCCAGCCGGCGGGGCGCCAGTCCTTCGCGGGCACGCGCACCACCCAGGCGCCCAGCAGCATCAGCACCAGGTAGGCGCTGGCGAGGGTGATCATCGTCGGGGCGATGGCGTCCTCGGGGGCGTCGGCGTAGGTGCCCAGCAGCCGGTTGGTCAGCGGGGAGGCGATGAGCGCACCGCCGCCGAAGCCCATGATCGCCAGACCGGTGGCCAGACCCGGGCGGTCGGGGAACCACTTGATGAGCGTGGAGACCGGGGAGATGTAACCCAGACCGAGGCCGATGCCGCCGACCACGCCGTAGCCGAGGTAGACGACCCACAGCTGGTTCATCGCCACGCCGGCGGAGGCGATGAAGAGGCCGCCGCAGAAGAACAGCGCCGAGGCGACCATCGTCTTGCGGGGGCCGTTGCGCTCCACCCAGGTGCCGCCGAACGCGGCCGCCAGGCCGAGCATGACGATGGCGATCGAGAAGATCACCGCGATCGGCGTGCCCTGGGTGCCGAAGTGGTCCTGCAGCGGCGTCTTGAAGACGCTGAACGCGTACACCTGCCCGATCGACAGGTGCACCGCGAGCGCGGCCGGCGGGATGAGCCAGCGGCTGTAGCCGGGTGGGGCGACGGTGCGCTCGCGGTCGAGGAAGGACCCCCTCGGCCGGTGGCTCGCGGCCCCTCGCCCCGCGGGGGCTGCCTGTGACGACATCCGTTCTCCTGCTCCGTCGCAGCGGCGCACGCAGCGCTCCTGCGCGCTCTCCTGGGCCGAACCGTAGCCGGACGGCCCCCGGCAGCGTGCCGGGCGCGCCGGGCGCCGGCCACCCGAGCAGCGGCGACGGGGTGACGCGGTCGTGGCGGCGGATAGGCTGCTCCGCCGGGACGGCCCTGCGGGGGCGCCCGGAGCGGAGGCCAGCGAGTGGGAAGCGAGTCGGGCGTGGGCAGCGACAGGCGCGGCGCGAGCCGCTCCAGGGGCACCGGGGACACCGGGGCCGGCAGGCCCGTCACGAAGGTGCTGGTGGCCAACCGCGGTGAGATCGCGGTGCGCGTCATCCGCGCCTGCAAGGACGCCGGGATCGGCTCCGTCGCGGTGTACGCCGAGCCCGACCGGCACGCGCTGCACGTCGAGCTCGCCGACGAGGCGCACGCCCTCGGCGGCACGACCTCCGCCGAGTCCTACCTGCGCGCCGACCTGCTGCTGGAGGTCGCGGCCCGCTCCGGCGCCGACGCCGTGCACCCCGGCTACGGGTTCCTGTCGGAGGACTCGGGCTTCGCGCGCGCCGTCGTCGACGCCGGCCTGACCTGGATCGGCCCGCCCCCGGCGGCCATCGAGGCCCTGGGTGACAAGGTCTCCGCCCGCGAGATCGCCGAGAGGGTCGGCGCCCCGCTGGTGGCCGGCACCCCGGGCCCGGTCAGCGGCGTGGCGGAGGTGCTCGACTTCGTCGACGCGCACGGCCTGCCCGTGGCCATCAAGGCCGCCTACGGCGGTGGCGGCCGCGGCCTCAAGGTCGCCCGGGAGCGCGAGGAGGTCGGCGAGCTGTACGAGTCGGCCGTCCGCGAGGCGGTCGCGGCCTTCGGGCGCGGCGAGTGCTTCGTGGAGCGCTACCTCGACAGGCCCCGCCACGTCGAGACCCAGTGCCTCGCCGACGAGCACGGCGGCGTCGTCGTCGTCTCCACCCGCGACTGCTCGCTGCAGCGCCGCCACCAGAAGCTCGTGGAGGAGGCGCCCGCGCCGTTCCTCACCGACGAGCAGGAGCGCTCCATGCGCGAGGCGTCGAAGGCGATCCTGCGCGAGGCCGGGTACGTCGGGGCCGGCACCTGCGAGTTCCTCGTCGGCGCCGACGGCTCCGTCTCCTTCCTCGAGGTCAACACCCGCCTGCAGGTCGAGCACCCCGTGTCGGAAGAGGTCACCGGACTGGACCTCGTCCGCGAGCAGTTCCGCCTCGCCGAGGGCGGCGTGCTCGACTACGACGACCCCGAGGCCCGCGGCCACTCGTTCGAGTTCCGCATCAACGGCGAGGACGCCGGTCGCGGCTTCATGCCGG
>JAKONK010000098.1 GCA_022701985.1 Actinomycetales bacterium | reverse complement strand
ACAGGGCGCTGCTCGTGTCCAACCACGAGTACACCAACGAGAACCTCATGTACCCCGGGTTCACGTCGGAGGAGGCGCTGACCGTCGAGCAGCTGCGCACCTCGATCGCCGCGCACGGCCTGTCGGTGGTGCAGCTGCGCCGCGGGAAGGACGGCTTCTGGGAGGTGGAGCCCTCGAAGCTCGGCCGCCGCTTCACCGCCCTGACCACCGAGTTCGAGCTGCGCGGCCCGGTCGCCGGGAGCGACCTGCTGAAGACCGCGAAGGACCCCTCGGGGCGCAGGGTCATCGGCACGCTCAACAACTGCGCCGGCGGGACGACGCCGTGGGGCACGGTGCTCTCCGGCGAGGAGAACTTCGACCAGTACTTCCGCGGTGACGCCGCCGGCGACCCCCGCAACCGCGACACCTACGGCCTGGTGGACAAGGACGGCAAGGTCGGCAACGGCCGGTACTGGTACAAGGCCGACGACCGCTTCGACGTCGTCAAGACCCCGAACGAGATCAACCGGTTCGGCTGGATCGTCGAGGTCGACCCGCACGACCCGCGCTCGACGCCCGTGAAGCACACCGCCATGGGCCGCTTCAAGCACGAGGGCGCCACCACGATCGTGGCGAAGAAGGGCAACGTCGTCGCGTACATGGGCGACGACACCGCCGACCAGCACCTGTACAAGTTCGTCAGCCGCGACCGCGTGGGCAGGGGCGGCAAGGGCGGCCGCAGCGAGCTGCTCGACGCCGGTGACCTCTACGTGGCGAGGTTCTCGGCCGAGGGCGACGTCACCACCGACCGCGACGGCACCGGCGAGTGGATCCCGCTGACGAAGGACGGCCGGTCGGCGGTCCCGGGCATGAGCCTGGAGGAGGTGCTCGTCTTCACGCGCGCCGCCGCCGCGAAGGTCGGGGCCACCCCGATGGACCGCCCCGAGGACGTCGAGCCCGACCCGCGCACCGGCTACGTGTACGTCGCCTGCACCAACAACAAGACCCGCAAGGCCGCCGGTCCGGCCAACCCCCGGCCCGCCAACAAGGACGGCCACGTCATCGAGCTGCGCGAGTCCGGCGACGACGCGACCGGCACCCGCTTCGACTGGTCGCTGCTGCTGGTCTGCGGCGACCCGGAGGACCCCTCGACGTACTTCGCCGGCTTCCCCGCCGACAAGGTGTCGCCGATCTCCTGCCCGGACAACGTGGCGTTCGACGCGGGGCAGCCGGGCCTGTGGGTCTCCACCGACGGCGCCCCGAGCTCCATCAAGCGCAACGACGCCCTCCACCACGTGCCCCT
The DNA here is from genome assembly GCA_022701985.1 of Actinomycetales bacterium. GTDB lineage: Bacteria > Actinomycetota > Actinomycetes > Actinomycetales > Quadrisphaeraceae > Quadrisphaera. The sequence goes on along the minus strand of JAKONK010000098.1, from coordinate 1,703 downwards.
CACCGGTCCGGAGCGCGGCCGCGTCTCGCAGTTCCTCGCCGTGCCCGCCGGGGCGGAGACCTGCGGTCCGTGGATCGACGCCGCCGACGGCTCGGTCTTCGTCAACGTGCAGCACCCGGGCGAGGTCGACGGCGCGCTGGTCGACCGCCCGGTGTCGACGTTCCCCTACACGGAGGCCTCGAAGCGCACCCCGCGCCCGAGCACCGTCCAGGTGCGCCGCACCGGGAAGTAGTCCCCCTCCCACATCGTGGTCGTGGACGTCCGCCACCCCGCCGGGTGGCGGACGTCCACGGTCGCGTTCGGGGACGCCTAGCCTGGCGAGCGACACCCGACGCACCTCCAGGAGCACCGTGCCCCTCCCCTCCCCCGTCCGGACCCTCGCCGCGCTCGGCGCCGCCGCCGTCCTCGGCTGCTCGTCGCTGCTCGCCGCTCCCGCGGCGTGGGCGCACGACTCCCTGGTGTCCAGCACCCCCGGTGACGGCACCACCGTGACGAACGCCCCGGAGGCCGTGTCGCTGGGGTTCAGCTCCGCACCGCTGCAGCTGGGCGCCCAGGTGCAGGTCACCGGGCCCGACGGGGCCGTGGTGACCGACGGCGAGCCCGTGGTGGCCGGGAACGACGTCGTGCAGGGGCTGGCGGACGACCGGCCCGCCGGCACCTACACCGTCGACTGGCGGGTGACCTCGAGCGACGGGCACCCGATCCAGGGCACGGTGGTCTTCACCGCCGAGAGCGCCGTCGGGGCGAGCCCCGCGCCGAGCACCAGCACGGCGACCAGCAGCGCGCCGTCGTCGGCCGCGCCGTCCTCGGCGGCCGGGGCCACGGCGACGCCGAGCACGGCCCCGGCGTCGGCGGACTCCGGCCCCGGCTCGGGGACCACCGGCGCGACGGTGGCCTGGACCGTCGCCGCCGGCGCGGCGGGCGCCCTCATGGGGTGGCTCCTCGTGCGGGCCCGGCGCCGCTCCAGCGGTTCCTGACCCCCGGGGTCAGACCGCGAGGGAGCGGCGCAGCACGCGCGCCTCCCACGGGCGCAGCGGGGAGAGCCCGGTGCGCGGGTCGCCGTCGTGCCAGTTGCCCAGCACCAGCTCGGCGCCGTCCCACACCGCGGCACCGGCTCCCAGCTCGGCGACGACGGCGTCGAGGGGCTGCTCCTCCCCGGAGACGGCGACCACCACGAGCAGCTCCGTCTGCGCCGTGGCGCGGGTGAACGCGTACACGCGGGGGTGGGTGGCCGCGAGCATCGTGAAGCCGCCGGAGGCCACGCACGGCTCGGCCTTCCGCAGGGCGATGAGCGCCCGGTGGTGCGACAGCACCGAGGTCGGGTCGGCGCGCTGGGCCTCGGCGTTCAGCCACGAGGCGTTCTCGTGCACGCGGTACCAGGGCTCGCCGGTGGTGAAGCCGCCGTTCGCCGAGCCGTCCCACTGCATGCCGGAGCGGGCGTTGTCCCGGGTGAGCCTCGCCATCGAGGCGACCAGGCGCGCCACCTCGGCTTCGTCGGCGCCGCGCTCCACGGCCTCGCGCAGGTGGTTGGTGGCCTCGATGTCGGAGTAGTCGGCCGTGGAGGCGAACGGCAGGTTGGTCATGCCGATCTCCTCGCCCTGGTAGACGTACGGCGTCCCGCGGTGGAGGTGCAGCAGGGTGGCCAGCGCCGTCGCGCTCTCGCGCCACCACCGGCCGTCGTCGCCCCAGCGCGAGACGATGCG
>JAKONK010000012.1 GCA_022701985.1 Actinomycetales bacterium | reverse complement strand
ACCGAGCGCCGGGTGCAGAACTACTACGGCGTCCGCTGCGACCCGTCCCTGCCCTACGAGGGCGAGGGCTTCACGCCGCCGCACTCGGGTGACGCCGGCTCGGTCAAGGCCGCCGACCAGGTGCCGGTCTCGCGGCGCACCTTCGTGGCGCTGTGCGAGCAGCTGACCGCGGAGGACGAGAAGGAGTTCGAGGCGCTGTGGCGCCGCCTGGGCCTCTCGGTCGACTGGTCGCTGACCTACTCGACCATCGGCGGGCCGGCCCGCGCCGCCTCGCAGCGCATGTTCCTGCGCGACCTCACCCGCGGCGCCGCCTACCAGGCGCAGGCCCCCGGCCTGTGGGACGTCACCTTCCAGACCGCCGTCGCCCAGGCCGAGCTCGAGGCCCGCGACTACCCCGGGGCTTACCACGAGGTCGCGTTCACCCGCGCTGACGGCGAGGGCGAGGTGGTCATCGAGACCACCCGGCCCGAGCTGCTGCCGGCGTGCGTGGCGCTGGTCGCCCACCCCGACGACGAGCGCTACCAGGGCCTGTTCGGCACCACCGTGGTCTCCCCCGTCTTCGGCGTCGAGCTGCCCGTGCTCGCCCACCCCGCCGCCGAGCCCGACAAGGGCGCCGGCATCGCCATGTGCTGCACCTTCGGGGACCTCACCGACGTCACGTGGTGGCGCGACCTCGACCTGCCCACCCGCCCGGTGGTCGCCCGCGACGGCCGACTGGTCCGCGAGGTGCCGTCGTGGCTCCCGAGCGCGGGGGCCGCGGCGTACGAGGCGCTGGCCGGCAAGACCACGCACTCGGCGCGGGTCGCCGTCGTCGACGCCCTGCGGGAGTCCGGAGCCCTCAAGGCCGACCCGAAGCCGACCCAGCGCAAGGCCAACTTCTTCGAGAAGGGCGACAAGCCCCTCGAGATCGTCACCTCGCGCCAGTGGTACCTGCGCAACGGCGGCCGCTCCGCCGCCGGCTTCGAGGACCTGCGCGAGCAGCTGCTCGCCCGCGGCCGCGAGCTGGGCTTCCACCCCGACTTCATGCGCGTGCGCTACGAGAACTGGGTGGGCGGCCTCACCGGTGACTGGCTGGTCTCCCGCCAGCGCTTCTTCGGCGTGCCGATCCCGCTGTGGTACCGCGTCTCGGCGTCCGGCGAGGTCTCCTACGACGACGTGCTGGTGCCCTCGGAGGAGTCGTTGCCGGTCGACCCGTCCACGGACGTCCCGCCGGGGTTCACCGAGTCGCAGCGTGGTGAGCCGGGCGGCTTCGTCGGCGAGACCGACGTCTTCGACACCTGGGCCACCTCGTCGCTGACCCCGCAGATCGCCGCCGGGTGGGAGCACGACCCGGAGCTGTTCGCCGCGGTCTTCCCCTACGACCTGCGCCCCCAGGGCCAGGACATCATCCGCACCTGGCTGTTCTCCACCGTGGTCCGCGCCCACCACGAGCACGGGTCGCTGCCCTGGTCCGACGCCGCCATCAGCGGCTGGATCCTCGACCCGGACCGCAAGAAGATGAGCAAGTCCAAGGGCAACGTCGTCACGCCCCTGGGGCTGCTGGAGGAGCACGGCGCCGACGGCGTCCGCTACTGGGCCGCCTCGGCGCGCCTGGGCACCGACGCCGCCTTCGAGGTCGGCCAGATGAAGATCGGGCGTCGCCTGGCGCTGAAGGTCCTCAACGTGGCCAAGTTCGCCCTGTCGATGGGCGCCACCGACCCGACCGCCCCCGTCACCGAGGCCCTCGACCGGGCGGTGCTGGGCGGGCTCGCCTCCGTGGTCGAGACGGCGACGGCCGCCCTCGAGCGCTACGAGCACACCGCGGCGCTGCAGGCCGTCGAGGCCTTCTTCTGGACCTTCTGCGACGACTACGTCGAGCTGGTCAAGGAGCGCGCCTACGGGGCCCAGGGCGAGGAGGCCGCCGCCTCCGCCCGCGCAGCCCTCGCCCGCTCGCTCGACGTGATGCTCCGCCTGCTCGCGCCCTTCCTGCCCTTCGCCACGGAGGAGGTCTGGAGCTGGTGGCGCGCCCAGGACGGCGAGGGCTCGGTGCACACCGCGTCCTGGCCGGCCGCCGGGCCGCTGCGGGAGGCGGCCGCCGGGGCGTCTGCCGGAGGTGCCACCGACCCGTCGCTGCTGGCCGTCGTCGGGCGCGGGCTCGCCGGCGTCCGCAAGGCCAAGAGCGAGGCGAAGGTGTCCATGCGCACGGAGGTGGTCACGGCCACCGTCGCCGTCCCCGCGGGTCTGGTGACGGCCGTGGAGGCGGCAGCCGCCGACCTGGCCGCGGCCGGCAAGGTCCGCGACCTGCGCGTCGTGGCCGCCGCCGAGGGCGGCCCGGCCGGGGCCGACGGCGTGACCGTCACCGACGTCGAGCTGGTCCCCCCGGCTCCCGCCCCCTGACCCCCTCCCGCGCGACGATCGAGGAGGTCATCCACAGGTCCGCCAGTACCTGTGGATGACCTCAGCGGTGGGGTGCCGGGGTCGGCAGGACCGTGCTCGTCGCGTCGAGGTCCCTGGTCGCGCACACGAGGCTGCACGGGGCAGGGCGCACGGCGGTCGAGCTCGACGGCGAGGAG